>JBDIBK010000200.1:0-5662 GCA_039812845.1 Bryobacterales bacterium | reverse complement strand
AAACCCGCTTCCACCACCGCATCGCCGCCCAGCGCAAAGATCACGAATCCGCCCTCGACCGCCTCGAAGCCAAACTCAGCGCCGCCCAGCAGCGCCGCGAGGCCAGGGCCCTCAAAGCCGCGTTTCGCAACCGGCCCACCGTACGCGTGCGATCAGCGCTGCGTGCCCTCGGCGCTTCCGCGCACAAACCGATAAGCGCTTCGTTGATCTAACGAGTTTGAGGAAAGCATGGCAGGTGCGGCTATTGCCAAGTGCGGAAGTTGCCCACTGGGTAGTGCTGTGGGGTGGTCGGCGGCTGCCATGCGCCGCAAGGGCTCTATCGAGAGGAACGCGGTGCAAGAGGCGGGAACCACTCACCGCCAATCAGCATTGAGTTGCCCGAAGGCGAGAGAAAGAGAATTCAATGGCGAACTGCAACGGCGGGATTATTGTAAGGTGGCAACTCAGGGAGGCCACGGAGATCCCGGGCCTCCCTGAAGTGTTTCCGTTAGAAGCTCAGCCGCAACCCGAGCCGGAAAATCCGGTCGCCGTTCGGCTCGCGTCCTCCGGAATTGGTTCCCGTCACCTCAAAGACGCCGCCCGTAAACTGCCCGGCGGCATTCACGATCCGGTTGTTGATGCTCGACGAGGGGTTATTGAACTTCGGTGTATTGGTCCAGTTGAACGCTTCGGCGCGGAACTGAAGATTCCAGCGCTCGCCGAAGTCGAACTCCCGGAACAGGCCAAGGTCCGTGTTGAAGAAGCTTGGACCGCGCAGGTTGTTGAAGCCAGCGGTGCCGAAGCGCGGCTCCAGAACCCGCTCGAACGCGAAGGGATCGAAGTAAGGCGTGCCGCGGCCAATCCCGCCCAGCACCTCTACATGTTCCTTCACCTGGTCGGCGCGCTGTGTGCTGCCTGGCAGCCGCAAGCTGCCGCCGTCGGAGGTCACCCGCAGCGGGGTGCCGGACATGAAGCTGGTGAGCGTATTCAGTTGCCAGCCGCCGAGGATCGCCGCCGCGGCCCCCGTCGTCGCCCACCGACGGCCTTTGCCGAACGGCAAATGGTAGGAAGCCGTGAGCTGGAAGTTGTGCGTGCGATCATAGTTCATCGGCACGCGGTTCAGGTTGTAGTAGGCAAGCGCCGGAACCAGCGGTCCGCCGTTGTTGTCCTCATTGCAGCAGAAGCCGATTACCTTTGACCACGTATACGCCGCCCTCATCTGGAGACCGTTGGCAAATCGCCGGCTCAGCGAGGATTGCAGGCTGTGGTAGTCGTTATCGCCAACCGGGCCGACGATGGCGGTGGATACGGCGCGATTGAACTTTGCATATAGCGGCTGACCGACGCGATCGGCACCAATCACCTGTCCCGCGTTCATCTCCAGGCGTCCCGAGACTCGCACCGCGCGGTTGCCCACATAGCCAACCTGGCCGGTGAATCCCCCGCCCAGCTCCCGCTGAATCGTCAAGTTGTAGGTGAAGATATAGCTCCTCTTGAACTCATCGACCGTCGTATTCACGGCATAGTTCGTGGGCATCGCAATGTGTCCGTTCTGTCCAATCTCCGGATTGGGAAGAATCGGAAGCCCCTGTGATAGCGTCGTCGCCCATCCCAGAGACGGCGGGGCAAGATTGAACGCCGCCAGAATCGGGTAATTCGTCCGGAGCGGTCGTGCCAGGTTCCAGGGATCCCAGTTCATCCCGAATCCGGAGCGGATCACGGTTTTTTCGCCAAGCCGATAGGCAAGGCCAATCCTCGGCGAGAAGTGGAGACCGCCGGTTTTGGTGCCGCAATCCTCCGGCACATCGCCCATCCCGCAAACCAGCATCTCGTTGGTGTCGAAGTCGTAGCGTTCCATCCCCCGGCCGCTGCCGCGATACGGCATCGGGAAGATCTCCATTCGCGTTCCATAGGATACGGTAAGGTTGCGGCTCGCCTGCCACTGGTCGCGGATGTAGAAGCTCCACATGGAAGTCTTGGTGTGGTACACGTCCGGCACCTGAAGGATCCGCCCTCCGCCGTCCACCAATCCGAGCAGGAACGTCGCCATCGAGTTGAACTGGTTGCCCGATTGCACGTTGCCGTTCGCGAGGCGCAACTGGGTGGGGCCCTGTCCGAAATTCAGGCGGCCGGCGGCGCCGCCGGATGCGCCGGCGAACTCCGGCTGCGTGTGGTTGAGCTGCATGTGGTAAATGTCGAACCCGAAACGGATATTGTGGCTTCCGCGCAGCCAGTTGAGATTCGCCACGTACTGGAATTGTGGATCGTTCCGGTAATACGGCATGTAGTCTTCCGTCGAACCAAAGGCGTCGAAGCCGCTGATGCCGAAGCCCGGATACCCCGATTCAAAAAAGCGCGTGCCGTTCGTGCCGGGGATGCCCAGTTCTTCCGATCCCCGATTCGGTCCGAGGCCCGGCTGCTCGATGTTCGAATCCATCAGCGTATAACCAAAGTAAGCATCCAGAATCAGGGAGGGGGAAAATGTGTGCGTCGCGCCCAGCGTCCCGCTCCACGTGTTGCCAAAGCCTTTTCCGGGATTTCCGAACGCGATTGGGCTGCCGCCGATGTCGCCGAACGCCGTGGGCGCGAGAAGATCGAAATCCAGCCAACTCAGGCGCGCAAACATCGTCGTGTTGGCGTTGACATTGAAATTGAACTTGGAATCGATCGTGTCGCGGTTGAAGGCCGCGTTCCCGGTGGCGAAGTAGTTCTGCGTGGGAATCCCGTTGGGTGCCGGGTTGTTTTCTTGCGGCAGGCGTCCCATCAGCAGCGCGGAAGTCCGGTGAATCCGTCCGTTCGGAATCAGGTTGTTCGCGAACGGTGCGCGGTCAACGCCGTTGGGCGCGCCGGTAAGAGGATCGTAGATTGCGCGGCTCGAAGCGGAGAGATCCCCGTTGCGCATCACCGCGGTGGGCACGGTTCGCAATGAACCCGCGAAACGATGGTCATCCGTGGCTTCCCAGCTTACGAAGTAGAACAGGCGGTTCTTCTTGATCGGTCCGCCCAGGCGCCCGCCGTACTGGTTGTAGACATACTTTGGGATGTCCTGGTTCGACGGAAGAAAGAAATTCCGCGCCTGGCTCCAGCTGCCCATGTGGTAATGGAATGCCGCGCCATGGAGGTCGTTCGTGCCGGAGCGGATGCTGACGTTCACGGAAGCGCCTCCGGCCAGGCCCTGTTCGGCATCGAAGGAGTTCGTCACCACGTTTACGGATTCGATCGATTCAAGCGCCGGGACGTAGCTCGCAATATGCGGCAGCCACACGTTCGTGGCGCTTGCGCCGTCGATTCTTGTGTTGTTTGAGGCGGTGTTGTTGCCGTTCGTCTGCCAGCTCAAGGCACGGGACGGGTTCGACGGAACCGAGTGCGGTGTGGCTGGCGGCGCGATTCCGGGAATTGTGACGAACAGCGACTGGTAATTGCGCTGTCCGGAAACGGGGAGCTCCGTCAAGGTTTCCGACGTCATCTCGGTCTTCACTTCCGCGCGGTCCGTCTGGAGCGCGGCCGCGGTGGATTCCACGACGACGGTCTCGGAAACCTGTCCGACCGTCAGGCGAAAGTCCGCGCGGGTCACATTGTTGGGAGTTACGGAGATCGAATCGTTAGCGGTGGAACGGAATCCGTCCCGCGTCACCTGAATCGTGTAATCGCCGCTCTGCAAGGTGGGAACGCTAAACCCACCGCTCTGATTTGTGGTTGCGGTGCGGATGGCTCCGGTCACCTTATTTTTTACGTCCACCTTGGCCCCTGGGATCGAGGCTCCAGATTCGTCCGACACACTGCCGACTACCGACCCGTAGAGAATCTGTGCGGATCCGGTTCGAGGGAATGCGATAAAGAGCGCCAGAAACAGTCCTAGGGCGGACCCCCAGCGCAAAGAGAACACAAATCTCCCCATGAGCGTCTTCCTCCTGTGCAAATTTTGAACTCTGAAAGTAAAAACCCAGTTGAAGTCTGAGAGGAATTATATGGTGAATATGGAAAAACAAACAATGAAAAATTTCTCACCGCGCGGCGGACAGCGCGAGGATCCTCGCGGAACTTGTGGATCGCAGTCCGGCAGGTTTCACTATCGATTCTGTGAAATCAAGGAGGCGGGGGAGAGCCCTCGGAAGGAGGGCGAAGTCGGCGGCCGAGACGAGACTAGGGATCTGATCGCCGCGCGCCTTCAATCGCAGGCAGGGCGAGGGATTGACGGAACTCCGCAACATTCAGAATGGGCATCTGCCAGTAGGAGACGGAAGTACCCCGAGTCCTCTCGGTGGCGGAACCGGATTGTCCTCACCCTGCCCCCGTGCTAAATTGCCTCGCGCACTAGGCTCTCGGCGGGCGCGGCGCGTTCGGGTTCGCGAACCGGCGCTTTCGGCACCACCGGACGGGACATCATTCCAAAAAACTCGTTCAGCATTTGCCATGGGCAGCGTCCCACTTTGCGCACGATGAACGGGCGTTCGATCACGATCTCCCCGCAGGCCGTCAGGTAGCCGGCGTGCAGCAGTCCGAATCGCGCGGCTTCGAAAGATCCATGCGGCAGGTGCAGCGTGAGATAGGTTTCCGAGGGCTCCGGACTGATCGGGACCACCGCGATCCCCGTGTCGCTCGGATGCACGTCATAGACGACCATCGCGGGGCGCAGGTGCATCTCAAGCGCATCGTTCACCGGATAGCTCACCAGCACGATATCTCCGCGTTCATAGGTCGTCATAGAGATCCCAGTCCTTTCTGTCCCAGGAGGGGACAACGTCCCGAAACTGCGTCCGCATCTCTCGCCGCGCTTCGACACTCAACAGGCTGCCCGCCTGCAGCGAGCTTGGCTCACCGGACCGTGCCTGCCGCGCCAATCGTATGAGCAGGGAGGTCACCAGATTGTCCAGAATATAGATCTGTTGGTAAACGGAAATCAGCGAACGGTGGATCAGGTTCACCCGGCTTTCAAAGGGAACCTCCGCCACGAACGCGCCGATCACTTTGTGCAACTCTTCAAGAGCGTTCAGCGCGTTGGCAACGTTCGGCGCGGAATCCCGCATCCAGGCCGGGTGCTGGTTGAGTTCCAGCAGAGCGGCGCGAAACCGCGAAAGCTCCTCCGCGTTCGACTTTGCTCGCCAGAACGCAACCTCCGCCCCCATGGAGCGCATGCGGCCCAGGAACTCCGTCATCTTCGCAACTAGCTCCGGCACGTCGGCGGGAGCGATCGGCACCGTTTCCATAAGCGAAACTCGATTCCGTTACTTCTTCCCGTTGCAGCTTCCCGTTGGAGCTTTCCTTTGGAGAAGGCTGCCGCTCCCATTTGGCGATGCGGCAGGCCCCCCACTCCCTCGTGAGTTAGAACTCCACGCAGCTTAACCCATCTTTCGCGCGGAACCGATTTCTTGCAATTGAAAGAAGGAGCGAATGGGATTCGGGGGTACTATGCGCTTCCGCCTCTCATTCAATCGGGCGAACAGCCCGCGCGGCAAACGCAGCACACCTGCGGGCAAGTCCTCCCGGATCATCTGGAATCGAAATGGTCTCCCCCCGTCCCCCCGCCAGCGGATCGAAACGCATCTGTCGCCCGGAGTCGATATGCTAACCTGACAGAGAAGTCCCTCAACGCCCCGCTGCGACTTCGACTCGGTAGCTCAGTCGGTAGAGCATCTGACTTTTAATCAGAGGGTCGCGGGTTCGAATCCCGCCCGAGTCACCA
>JBDIBK010000199.1:0-5740 GCA_039812845.1 Bryobacterales bacterium | reverse complement strand
GAAGCCTGCCGCTTTGTTCCCGACAGCTTCGGACCCGATTCGAAAGTGGAAGTGCGCATCGGAAAGTACGGTCCGTTCCTCTCCGACGGGGAGCGTCGCGCCAGCCTCCCCGAAGACATGGCTCCCGACGAACTCGACGCCGCAAAGGCCGAAGAACTCCTGAGCCAGTCCTCGAACGAGGGAGACACCCTCGGAATCCATCCGCAAACGGGCGAGACGGTTTATTTGAAGAACGGGCGCTTCGGCCCCTATGTGCAGCAGGGTGATGCCGGCGAGGGCAAGAAGCCGAAGATGGCGTCTCTGCTGCCGGGGATGCAGAAGGAAACCGTGGACCTTGGCCAGGCGGTGGCGCTCCTCGCCTTGCCCAGGGTGCTTGGCACGAATCCAGATACCGGCGAGGAAGTCGTCGCGAGCAACGGAAGATTCGGCCCCTTTGTGAAATCGGGCACGGAAACGCGCTCGATTCCCATGGACCGCCTGTCTCCCGTGAGCATGACGCTGGAGGAGGCGCTGGCTCTGCTCAAGGAGCCGAAGCTGCGGGGGCGCGCCGCGGCGAAGCCTTCGGCCCTAAAGGAACTGGGGGAACAACCGGAAACCGGCAAGAAGATTGTCGTGATGACGGGACGCTATGGCCCTTACGTCACCGACGGCGAAGTGAACGCCACGTTGCCCAAGACAACCCAGCCGGAAGCGCTCACCATGGAAGAGGCCGTGCAGCTTCTTGCGGACCGGGCGGCGAAGATCGCCGCGAACGGCGGCGCGCGGCCGGCACGAAAAATGGGTCGCAAAGCGACAAAGAAACCGGCGAAGAAAGCCACGAAGAAGGCAACGGCAAAGGTGTAAAGCACCTTCCCGCGATGCTTGGAAACGAACAAGTTCGGAGTGCTCGCGCTCCCATGTCGTCTGGCTTGGGAGTCATCCAGGAATAGCCTATCCAATTAGGGCTTGGCGGGCCGGGGCGGAATTGGTGTCTTTCGCCGGCTCCCGGCTAGACCGTTTGCGCTTGGGCGCGGGTGATGGCGAGGCAGCGCTGCGGATTGTAGGTGAGGGCGGGCCAGATGGCTTCCACCCCACCCGTTTGAGCCCGCGCGAGCGCAGCCACGCCCTGTTCAGCGCCGTCCTGGTCCAGGCGTTCGGGAACTCGGCGGTCGGCGCGCGCTGTTTGTAGATTGCCTTCGCTTCGTCGGTCTCCATGCGGGCCAGAAAGGCGTCCACGCGGTCGTCTTCCAGGCGAATGCTCACCGCCCGGCCGTGCTTCGCCATCCGGTTGTTGGGCGTGCAGAGCTTGCGCACTTTGCAGGCCTGGCAGTCCTCGCGGGCGGCTGCGTAAACGTAAATCGCGCCGTTGCCTTCGGTCTCGCTCATGCGGATCTGCACCAGCCGTTTGCCCATCGGGCAGACCGCTTCGTTCGCCGCTTCGTCCCACTCGAATTCGCTCGGCGCGAAGCGCGGATCAATGCCGTTTCCGGGCCGGTTCTCGGCCGTTTCGCCCCACGACCCAATGAACGCGACCCCCTTGTCGGCGGCCCCGATAATCGATTTGCGGTTCGTGTAATCGCCGTCGGCGACGATCTCGCCGGGCAGCCTGCCGGCGCTCGCTTCCACGCGTTCCAAAGCCGGGGCCAGGTGCGCCGCGTCCGAAGGCTGCGTGCTCACCGCCACGTCCACGATCAGCCCGTTGGCCGAATCCGTGACCAGCTGCACGTTGTAAGCCGGAGCGAGGCCGTGATCGCTGGTCTTCATGAAGTGCGCATCGGGATCGGTGCGCGAGACGCTCGGCTCCTTCTCCCTCTCCCACTTCTTGTTGGCGGCCAGCTCCTCGGCCTCCTTGAGCGCTTCCCGCACCCGCTCGGCCCGCTCGCGCGCGGCCCGCTTCCGCGCCGCGTTCCGCCGCGCGCTCAGCTCCTGCCGCGCCTCGTCGGCTTCGATCGCGGCCACGTGCTTGGCCACTTCCTCCTGGCAGGCGCGCAGCTTGGCGGGCTTGCTGAAGGTCTTCTTGTTCACGTGCGCGCGCACCTTCGTGCCGTCCAGCGTCACCCGCTCGAGCGTCACGAGGCCCTTCATCATCAGCAGGCTGAGCACCTGCTCGAAGAGCTGCTTCAACGCTTCGCCGCGCTCCACGCGGAAGCCGCTCAGCGTGTGGTGGTTGACCTTCTGCAGGCCGGTCAGCCACTGAAAGCCGGGCTCCCATTCGCACTGCCGCCCGATCTCGCGCGCCGAGGAGATGCCGCGCGTGTAGGCGTAAATCCACATGCTGATGAGCAGCCGCGGCGGCCACGAATCGCGGCCCGCCCCGCCCTTGCGCACCTTCACGTTCTCCTCGAAGAGGCTCAGATCGAGCCCGCCCACGAAGTCCCAGACCGACCGCGCCGGATGCGATTCATCAAGCATGCGCTCCAGATCGACGACCATCCAGGTGGGCTGATTGCGCTCAATGTGGCGGAAGCGGAGCGGGGCCTGCTGGCCGGGCAAGGGCAAGACGGGCTCCGCCGCCGCGCCCCCTGGCACAGGCTCCGGAACAATCTGCGCGGCTTCGAAGAGAGGTTCGTGCTTCGGCATCGGATATATAGATCCATTATACCGCAATAACGGCAATATCGATCAAGATTACCGTGATTATTCTGGGGATATTTTCACAGCTTCCTGTCCCTCCTTTCCTGGGAGGCCATGGCCAGTTCGCGGCCCGTGTTGTCGCGGGCGGAGACCTCGATGTTCTTCGTGCCCGAGGCGAAGGCGCCCTGGAAGCCGATGCCGAGGATGAGTTCGAGGGGGTTGTAGCCGGAGCCTCCCCAGGTGTAGGCGTTCAAGCCGGCGCCCACCAGCGTGCAGGCGCTGTTCGAAAGATTGGCGGCGCCCGTGCCGATGGGGCCTTCGAGCTTCGTTCCAGCGTCGTTGAACAACTCGAGCGCGCCGCCGTCGCGCGACCAGCGGAAGGAACAACTGTTGGCGTTCGAACCGTTCGCGCTGAAGCGGACCCGGACCTCGTCGATGGTGCTGGGGCCTTGGGCATCGAGGAAGCGGAACTTGAAGACCTCGGCCAGCCCCTTCCTCTCCGCGGCCTCAGGCACGATCATCGAGAAAGTGGGCGCCGCCCATTCGGAGCGCCGGACTTCGTAGCGGAGCTGGAAGCAAAGCTAGACCGCGCCCCGACGACGGAGCTATCCGATTGCCGCCGGGCAGTGACGGTGACCGTCTGCTGCGAGGCGATGGAAGAGGGCGCCGTGTAGAAGCCCGTTGTGGCGTTGAGCGTGCCCGCCAAGGGGCTAAAGGCGCAGCCAAAGGGGACGCTCGAAAGCCGCCCGGATACAGCAACTGGCCGCGCGCTATATTCCGCTCCCGCAAATCATGCATCCTTACCCGCAATTCCGCTTTGACGCCAAACATCCAAGCCCCCAAGGAACTCCAGCATCCAGAGCCGTATGCGTTAGCAGCGCCCGTACGGATCTGTGCGGGCGGTGCGGGGTGACCCGCATCCCTACCGCGACCCGGGGCTCACCCTGAACGCATCGTAAAGGTAGTAGGTGGTGGCGCACACATTCTTCGCGGATTTCTAAGTACAATACTACCTGCGATGAAAGCACGAAGGCTCGTCGACGCTATCGAATAGGCCAGCAGAGGGCGGCTCGGGCCATATAAGCCGCCAAACTTGACCGCTTCGTACATGCTTAAACCAACTCTCTTTGAGACCGCCTACATCGCTGGACGGCGTCAACACAGGGACCTCCTCGGCAACTCCTTCGGTAAGCTGTTCGTGCAACCATTCTTCGAACCGGTAAAACTCGTCCCACCCGTCGAACGCACAAATCGGCTCCCAAGGGCAATCCGTCATGTTATTAGCCATCGCGGATTCACCTTCGGAAGAAAAACCTGACTCCCACCCCCCACCAAACTCCCCTGTCCGGCTGCGAACCCTTCGTAAATTGTAGATCCTCTGGGAACCACGATCTTTGCAACACTCTCCGCAGTGTTCCCCCACTGGGGAAGTAGTGCGCTGTCGATCCGCGCTTGAAGAGGGCCTGATGGAGCAATTCGTGACCAATAGGGGCTTAGTTGTCCAGCGCTGCCGCCGTAGGCTCGATAAAGAACAGTAGCCTCTTGCGTAACAGATTCTGTATACGATCCGCCTCTAAAAGTAGCGACCACTGCCTCAGACAAAGGACCACGCCCGGTGGCTGGTCCCCACCGTATCGCATTCGTCGCGAATGTAGATGTACTCGATAACAATTGTTGGCCACTGGGGGTCTGACTTGCTGCGCCAACTGTGCCTACGGTTGCCGTTGCTGCCGGCGTTAGCGCGCTGATCAGAGCCGCCGAACCTATCGCCAATGATGGAACTACCACAGTGCCAATGGCCGCTGCTTCCACAACAGGCCCTGCATTTCTTGCGATGGAAGCAAACGCTCTTGAAACCTCTGTCGGCAACGGCCTATCCGACGGCGCATCCACCTCGAAGCATGCGTTTCCTTCATCGTCCACCGAACTGTCGGTCTCTGGGTCAACGAAGCACCGTCCGCCCGGATCCACCCACCGCAGCGGATTATTCCGCACATACGCATACAAATTCCAGCTCTGCCCGTCCTCGGGCTGCTGGTCGGCGAAGGGTGCATCGGGGCTGGTGAACCTTGCTGTGTTTCCCCAGAAGTAGCGGGCGTTGAAGTAATCTTGTCCGGTGTCGGTACCAGCGTTTGATTCCCCATCCCGCATCTGGCCGGTGAACAACGGCTTCTCGCTCGATGCGCCGCTGTAGCAGTCGTAGCTCCGGCTGATCTGGCCGCCGAAGGGGGCGTAGTCGAGGCGATTAAGACACCCGCCGGTGCCGTTCAGAATCAGGCGCGTCGAGCCCAGATAGTCGGTTGTGTAATACTGCGTCCCCGCCGCCTGCGTCGGCCCGCCGTACTCGGCCATTAACTGTCCTGCCGCGTCGTAGAAATAGTAGGTCGTTGCGCCGCTGACGGTCTTCGCGACGCGCCGGCCTTCGGCGTCGTAGGTATAAAGCGCCTTCTCGGATCCCCCCGCGGCAATCTTCGACATCCGGTTCTCGCCGTCGTAGCTCGCCACCGTCCCGGCTGCCACCAAGAGTTGCGTCTGGTTCCCCGCCGCGTCATACGTCGTGTTCGCCAGCCGGTTGTTCACCACGCCGTTGCTCTGCAGATACCACGAGGAACCCGTCTGCCGCAGCGACGGCACCCCCACGCCCCCATGCTGCCAAACATTGCCGAAGGCGTCATAGGTGAAGCTCTGGCTCTTCGACGGCTCCGTGAAGCTCACCAGCCGGTCCGCGCCCGTATAGGCATAGGTGCGGTCGAGCGATTGCATCGTCCCCTGGTGCGGAAACTCCAGCCGTTCCACGCGCGGGTCGCCGTTGTTGTCCGTTCCGGTTTCTTCGAGCGTCGTGCTGTTGTAGGCACCCGAATAGGCCCAGCGCAGCCGCAAGAGCGTGTTCGCCCCCTTGGTGACTTCCACCCGCCGCGCCTGCAACCGGCTGTTATACGCGCGCGTCTCCGTCCACTGGTTCGCCCCGTCGAGCCCCAGCGTCGCGGACGTCAGCGCCCCCGCCGGATTGTAGACCGCGCTCTGCATGTAGTAACTCGCGCCCGTCTCTCCCTTCCGCACCTTGCCGATGCGGTTGGCTCCGTTCACATCGTAGCTGACCCAGTTGCCCGTGACCTGCTCCCCTTTTCTGTACCAGCAATAACTAGACGGTAGCACTGCTGCTCCCGGCTAGGCTGCACAGGCTTGC
>JBDIBK010000198.1:0-5754 GCA_039812845.1 Bryobacterales bacterium | reverse complement strand
AGGCGGCGGCAGCCATTCGGAACTGTCAGGAGACCTTGAAGCGGGTGGATCGGGTCTTCGCGTTCCTGGGCGGGATGATTGAAGACCGCGTGGGGCAGGCAAACGGCGGCGCGTACCGGTTCGCACAGCCGGGTTCGGGAAGGCGGCAACCGGCGAACCGCGAAGGGGCTGGCCATTGGGAAGGCTGAGAGCGGGCGGCGCAAGCCCGGCCTGCGCGCAGAGGGCGGAGAGGGTGGAAGGAGCAACGGAATGTCGAATCTATTGACCTCGCTGCTGACCACGGCGAACACGATGAAGGCGTTTGAGCGCTCGATCGCGGCCGTGCAGAACAATGTGAACAACGCTTCGACGACCGGCTATGCCAAGCAGCGCCAACTGCTGGATGCGCAGATGTTCCTGCCGGACCAGGGCTTCGCGGGCGGCGTCCGCGCGGGGGCCATCGTGAACTATCGAGACCAGTTGGCGGAGCGCGAAGTGCAGGCGCAGCAGAACCGGCTGGGCTACTACGAGCAGCGCGCCCGGCAACTGAAAGAGATTGAGGGGAACTTCGGGCTGGAGGCGAGCGAGGGGATCCAGGGTGCCATGAACCGGCTGTTCTCCGCGTCGGCTTCCTGGAGCATCAACGTCAACAATCTGGGGCTGAGAACCGACGTGATGGAGCGCGCCCGCGGGGTGGCCGAAGCGTTCAACGATGTATCGGCGCGCCTCACGATTCGCCGTTCGGTGCTGAACGACCAGATCGACAAGGCAACGTCGGAGGTGAACGCGCTCGCCGAACGCATCCGGAACTTGAACGCCGCGATTCGCAGCGACAACTCGCCGAACAACGATGCCGGCGTCGAGGCGCAGCTTATGGGGGCGCTCGAAGAGCTTTCCGATATCGTGAACTTCCAGGCACTGCAGGAACGGGACGGCAGCTTCACGATTCTGCTGGGCGGGCAGGTGCCGCTGGTGCTTGGAGACAAGAGTTTTGTGCTGCCGGAGGCGCAGACGGGAGATCCCGCCCGCGCGAAGTTCATCGGCGCCGACGGCCGGGATATCACGAGCCTCCTGAACGGCGGGCGGCTGGGCGCACTGCTGAAGGTGCGCAACGACGACCTTCCGGAATACATTCGCCGCCTGGATACGCTGGCCAACAACTTCGCCGACGGAGACACCAGCGTGGACCCGAACGCCACCGGCGACGGCGCCAACACGATCCTGACCCGCGGCTACTACTACGACTACGGCACGCAGCCGCCCACGCTGAAGCAGGGCCAGCCGCTCTTCGTCTTCGAGGCAGGCCTGGAGGGGACGGCGGGCGGCATGAAGCTCAATCCGAACCTGACGCCCGAGATGCTCGCCCCCCTGCGCGGAGATCCCCCGGGCGTCGATCCGGCGCTCACGCCAGTGACCATCACGTCAACCAACGGGGTGGCACTCGATCTGACGGCGCTTGGCACGGCCCGCGATCCGCGCAACCCCAACGACCTGACCTTCATTGAAGAACTGGCGCAACTGGTGGGCAAAGTGGGCCGGGACAGCGCGGATTCCTCGATCGTCGTGGACGTGCAGCAGCAGATCACCGTGCAGGCCCGCCTCTTTCGCGACGAATTGAGCAAGGTGAACCTGGACGAAGAAGCGGCATTCCTGATCGGGTATCAGCGTTCGTTTGAAGCCAACGCGCAATTGATGCGCGTGATCAGCGAATTGACTGACGTAACTCTGCAAATGGTCCGATAAGGACACTGTCGGAAAAGCTGGCAGCCGCCTTCGGGAGAAGCGCTCTCGGGCGCGGCGGCGGCAATTTCACGGCAACGGAAGGAGCGGAACGGAATGATACGCGGAATCGACGCCCAAACGCAGCGCTTTCTGCTCGATGTGGGTCGGACTCAGAGGAAGGTGGCGCGCGCGAACGACCAGATCAATTCCGGGCTGAAGCTCACGAAGCCCTCCGACGCGCCGGACAAGATGAGCAGCCTCTTCCGCATCCAGACCGGGTTGCAGCAGATTGACCAGTCCCTGCGGCTGCTGGCGGAGCAGCGCGCCGAACTCGAAACCGCCGAGCAGGTGATGCAGCAGGGAATGAAGCTGATGGATAAGGCGGTGTCCCTGGCCACACAGGGCGCCACCGGAACCACCTCCGCCGACATGCGCCTGACGATCTCCGACCAGGCGGCGAACATCCACGAGCAGATGGTGGCGCTCAGCCGCACGGTGGTCAGCAACCGCTTCATTTTCAGCGGCGACCGCGAGAATGTGCCGCTCTATCCCGAGATCAGCCGCGCCGGAGACCCGGTGCTGCCGGTGACCGATGCGGACGGCAATCCGCTGCCCGCTCCCTCGGCACCCTGGAGCTATGCGTCGAACAACCTGCCTGTCTTCACTAGCCCCACGCCCATAAACGGCTATACCGGGACGGAGGAAGTGGACGGCATTCTCTCCGTGAATGCGAACCGGGAGATCACGCATCCGGCCGGGTACACATTCCGGGTTGCCATCTCCGCCGTCGAAATCTTCGACGAACGCAGCGAAACGAACCCCGCGGAGCCCTCCGCGAACAACGTCTTCTATGCGCTCAACCGGCTCCGCTTCGCTCTGGCGGCACCCGTCGAAAACTTCGCCACCCAGGAAGACTACCAGCAGTTCCTGCGGGAATCGCTCTCTCTGGTCAAGCAATCGGCCGACCATCTGAGCCGGAAATCGGCCTTCTACGGCGGGGCCATGAACCGCGTTCTCGACGGCATCGATTACGCCAACAAGCTCACGGTGCAACTGCGCTCCGAGCTGAAGGAGGTTCGCGACGCGGATATGGTGGAAGCGATCACGGATCTCCAGCAGGGGCAAGTCCACATCGACGCCGCCTTCAAGGCGCGCTCCTCGAACTCGCAGCGCACACTCTTCGATTACCTCGGCTGAGTACGCGGCCGGACCCCGCTCCCGCGCTCTAGAATGACGTCCAGCGTCCAGCCCTCGACCAACGCGGACGCCCCGCGAGGTACCATGATCGCTCGCGCTGAAGCGGTCACTTTGGCCGCCGTGGTAGCATCCTTAATGGCATGCGCAAAGTTGTGATTATTGGTTCGGGGTGCGCCGGAAATACGGCGGCAATCTATACGGCGCGGGCGAATCTGAAGCCGCTGGTGGTGGCCGGTCATGAGCCCGGTGGACAGCTTTCTCTCACCACCGAAGTCGAGAATTTTCCAGGGTTCATCCATGGCATCATGGGGCCCGAACTCGTTGAGAACATGAGGAAGCAGGCCGAGCGCTTCGGAGCGGAATTCCGCCATGGAACCGTGATCGAAGCCGACCTTCGCCAACGGCCGTTCCGCTTGAACGTCGACGGCGAGTGGATCGAGGCGCAATCGCTGATTATCGCCTCTGGAGCCTCGGCACGCTGGCTGCATCTGCCTTCCGAACAGATCCTGATCGGCCACGGCGTGAGCTCCTGCGCCACCTGCGACGGGTTTTTCTACCGGGGCAAGGAAGTGATGGTGATCGGCGGCGGCGATACCGCGATGGAGGAAGCGAACTTCCTCACGAAGTTTGCCGAGCGCGTCCGGCTGGTGCACCGGCGGGAGGATTTTCGCGCATCCCGGATCATGCTGGACCGGGCGCGGGCCAATCCGAAGATCGAGATCATCACGAACAGCGTGGTCGAGGATGTCCTCGATGTGGCGGAAGGGCACGTCACCGGCGTCAAATTGAAGAACGTCGTTACGGGCGAAGTCACCCTGTATCCCATTGACGGCCTGTTTATCGCGATCGGGCACATCCCCAATACGAAGCCGTTTGTGTCGCAGCTTGACCTCGACAGCGAAGGCTACATCGTTTCGCACGGCGGCGCGCGGACCAACATTGAGGGCGTCTTCCATGCCGGAGACGTGCAGGACAAGGTCTACCGGCAGGCAATCACGGCGGCGGGCGCCGGCTGCATGGCGGCCATTGAGGCGGAACGCTGGCTGGAGGAGCAGGGCGTCTACTGAGCAGGGCATCCACCGAAATCGGGGCAGGGAAACCGAAAAAAGAAAAGGGGCGCGTGCTTTCGGCACAGTGCCCCTTTCATTTCTTCATGGCCCCTTTCGTTTCTTCGCGGCCCTTTCGATTCTTCGTGGATGCGGCTAGCCTTCGACGTGCTTGCCCACCACGATAATGCCCACCTTCTTGTCGCCGATCGTCGTGTAGAGCACCCAGGCAGTGTGGTCGCCCTCGCCTTCCTTCACGAGGCCCGGAGCCTGGTCAAAATCGTTCTTCCAGCAGCTCAAGGTCATGGGATGGGGCGCGGTGGCGCTCTTGATGGCCAATTCCATGAGCGCCTTGAAATCCGGCTGGGCGGCCGGGTCCGTATCGAGTGCGGGTTTCGTGAGGATCAGAAAATCCCTTTGCGGCTCAATGCCCTGGTGCGCGCCGTTGATCGGGAAGAAGCTCAGGCGCAGCAGGTAGGTCCCCGCTTTGATGGCATTGCCGCGGCGGTCCTGGTAGTCGGCGGGAAAATTCGCCACGCCCATCAGGGTGCCATGGGCGATATCGGTGTTGGTCACGTTCATCTCGGTATTCGAGCCCGGCGCGACCTTCGCGACGTAGAAGAGGCTCAGCAGCTTGGTATCACCCTGGAAGATCGACTGGCCCTCCGGTTTGAGCAGGGCCTTCACCGCATCCGGGACGCCCGCGGGCATCTGCGTCTCCGGCTTCACGGCATATTGCCCGGCCAGCGAAAAGGCGACAAGGATGAGTGCGGAAAGTAGTCGGCGCATTCGGTGGGAAAACCTCCTTAGACCTCTATTGTGTCCCAATGGGCGGGACCGTGCCCCGCGCGCGGGGCGCGGAGCCATCTGTTTCCTCGATGGACGCGCGCCCGCGAAGGTTTCAGTTGCTTCGATCCACGGTGCGCGGCGCGGCGGGGCATCAGGGCCGATTGAGGATCGGTTCGAAGACCCGGTCCAGGGCGGCATCGGTGATCTCGGGTATGGAAACGCCCTTTCGCAGCGTCCAGGTTTCCACGTGATCCACATACTCGGCGGGTGCCACCGTGCTCAGCGGGCCAACCGTCTCCAACTCCAGAAACACGTCGTTCGTGAAGGTCTCGAAGGAGCATCCGAAGTCGGGGTATTCGGCGCTCGCGTCGGCTTGATAACGCTTCACGAAGAGCTCATTGCCCAGCAGATACGCGCCCCAGGTCTGGGGGTTGAACAGGCCGAGCTTCTGCGGTTCCGCGTTGGCGGGGTCCTGCCGCAGGCTGAGGTATTTGAGCGTGAATTTCCAGCGGGGGTCGGCCAGGTTCGTGTAAGCCCACATGACCAGCGGATTGGTGGGCTCCAGCACCTCCGGGTGGCTTCCGCGCGGGGGAAAGCCCGTGAACGCGGTGCCTCCGGGGGCCATCATGGTGAGCGCCCACGGCGCGAACGTCACCGCCCAGCCGCTTGTGTTCGTGATGCGGTGAACCAGGGTGACATCGGTGCCCGTGGGAGCCATGCGCACGGTAATCTGCTTCTGCAGGCCGGTCTCCGGCTCGACGGGCTGGGTCAGCGTGAGCCCGTCTGCGAGAACCGTTACCTGCACCGGACCGTTGTCGAGAGCGTAAGTGAGCACGGAATCTTCCGGCGCCTTCCATAGGCGGTGCCCGCCGCGCGCCAGCCACTTGTCTTCGCCGCTCTTGCCAAGTTCGGCGGCAAATTCCGCGAAGAAGTTCTTTCCGCCCACATAGCCGAACCGCATGATGCGCGGGCCGACGTCGGTGGTGGCGATCAGCTCAATCTCGCCGTTCGAAACCCGGTA
>JBDIBK010000197.1:0-5958 GCA_039812845.1 Bryobacterales bacterium | reverse complement strand
CCGAGCGCCTGCGCTTCTAGCGCCACAATGCCGAGCCCCTCCCACTGTGAGGGGAGGAAGAAGCAATCCATCGCATGCCGCATCAGCGAGGGAACATCGAGACGATTGCCGGTGAAGCTGACGTGCCGCTCAATTCCCAGCGAGGCCGCGAGCATTTCCATGTCCCCGCGGAGCGGCCCATCGCCGACGAGCAGGAAGTGCAGCCCGGGATCTCGCCGGAGGGCTTCGGCGGCGGAACGCAGGAGAAATTCATGATTCTTTTGAGGCATGAATCGCCCCACGTGCCCGACTACGGTTGCGCCGTCGGGTATTCCCAGAGAAGCGCGCGAGACTGGAACTTCGGCGGAACGAAGGAAGGCATCGATATCCATGCCGCAAGGCATACAGAGCAGATGCCGATCTTCGAGAGCACTTTCCTGGAACAGCGAGACGGCCGCATCGCGGCTGCACGCAATCCGCAGGTGGGAGACGGCGTTGATCCACGCGGTAGCCCAGGCTGCAAGGACGCCACGCAGCGGATTCCGGCTGGCGGTCTCCTGCCCTCGTGTATTGTGACTATGGGTGACGCGCAGCGGGATTTGGGCGAGGATGGAAGCCAAATGGACAAGGGCGCTGCGCCGGTACACATGGCTATGCACGACGTCCCATGGGCCAGTTCGCCGTAGCGCCCGTGCCAGATCCAGAACGAAGCGCGCCGGATTCCCGACTGCCGGCACACAGTGAATGGGCACACCGCGCTCCCGGAATTGCGGAGCCAGCAACCCCTCGTTTGGAGAGAGCACAAGGACCCCGCCAATAAGGGGCCTGCCTTCGGGGATCGCCAGCAGCCGCCCCAGCCAGGTTTCGATTCCGCCAGGGTCAAGGGCGGACGTGACGTGCAACACGCGTGGGCGACACTCCGCGACCGGACTGTGATTCATCCTGATTCCCTCCTGTAACGCGGTCTAGTCGGTGACGATGCCACATGGGACTTCGGAAAGCAGATTAGCGCCGCCCCGACGAGGCACGAGCCAGATCCGCCGGAATGCGAAGAGATAGGCCGCCAGCAGAACGATTGCGGAGACCAGCAGGCTCGCCGATGCGCCCACGACACCGTGGGCGGGGATCAGCAGCGCTCCCGCGACCGCGCCCGCGGCAAGGGCCAGACCGAAGGACCAAACCTGGAGACCGATGCGCCGGGCAGCGGTGGCGGCCGTCCCAAATACAGCGGCGAGGCTCCAGAGCGCTACGAAGAGAGCGGTGAAGACGATCGCCCAATGCGGAAATACGATTGCGGGCCCGTAGAGCGTCGCCAATAGCGGTTCACCGCCGATGGCCAGGATGCCAACCAGCGGCAGAGCGCCGAAACAAACATTGCGCGAGGCTCGCACGAGGAGTTTCCGGGCCTTTGCCATGGAATGTGGACGGGCTTCGGAGAAGGATTCTCCGCGACTGACTGCCTCGGGAGATGTGCGAGCGTGAAAGGCCTCCGCAAGATCCGGTGCAAGACTGGCGGTATAGGCGCTCGCGAGCAGGCTCGCCACTCCCAACGCGGATGCGAGACAGGTGAAGGCTGCAACCGCTTCGAGCGACGAGAACGCGCCGAGCATCAGCCGCGGCAGAGTGATCACGCCCAAATTCAAGAAATGAACAATGGCAAGAGGGGCCGCAAGCACGAAGATGCTCCGCTTGACGGAAACTGCGGCCGCCGGTTTGGACGCGGCACATTGTTCGTTTTCCGCGAGATCGGAAATGCGGGACAAGGAGCGCCGCAGAGCGGGAAGATCCATCAACAGTGCGGAGCAGAACGCCGCTGCCGTCGCAGCCATGATCGCCGGGATCAGGCGTTGCGTCGACAGCCACACCAGACCAAATGCGACCAACCCCGCTGTGGACCGGCAGCATTGCGAGAAGCCGAGATCGAAGTAGCCGCGGTCGCGGTGGCGAAGCGCGTCCACGAAATCGCTTGCAAGTTCCACAAGCCGGGAAACCCCGAGCGCCCCGAGCAACGCGCCTGTCCCAAGGCCGGGAATTTCAATCCAATAGAGCGGAAGGAGAATCAGACTGAAGCTCCCCATCGCAACCAGACGAAGCCACAGGTAGGCGCGAAGCCGCAACCCCAAGTGCGGTTCCGTCGCCATCAATGGGCGAAGCTGCAAGGCGACGAGGGCGCAAGCCGGAAGCAGCCATCCCAGAGCCAGGCCGTAGCGCCCGACGACGTCGGGCGAGGCCGTACGAGCCAGCAGCCACAGCGTAAGCCACTGGCTGGCAGCCAGTGAGAGGCTCCCGATCACCAGGAACACCCATTGGTGGCGATGGCTCATCGGCCGCTCCGCACGCTTTCGACGGGGTACTCGGCGGGGTACGAGGGCCCGTGCCCCTGGTCTCCAGATCGCGATTCCGTGCCGTTGGCGGTGAGATGGGGGCTTGCGCTTTCCTCCCGCTGTTTGCCGGATTTCGTCTTCGGGGAATCCGAGCGGTACTTCGCGTAGTCGCTGGTGTAGTAGTGGTGATAGGCTCCCCCTGCCTGATTCTCGCGGGTGGCAGCGTTGATGACGACCCCGAGGATTGCCGCGCCGACGCGCCGCAACTGGCCGGCGCATGTCTGCAGTGCCCGACGGTTGGTGGAGCCGGCCAGAGCGACCAGCAGCACGCCATCGACGAGCGTGGCCAAATGAAGCGGTTCCGAGAAGCCGAGCAAGGGCGGAGTGTCGACGACAATGAAATCGAACTCGTCTGCCGCTTCCGCAAGCAGGTCGGCGAAGACGCGTCCGAAATGGTCGATCGCGCGGCGGTTGCTTTGGCCGGCGGTGATGACCGACAGGCCGGATGCGCCGGGCACCGGATAGACCGCTTCCTGCCACGGCAGATTCTTCAGGCAGACCTCCGAAAGGCCGGTCATGCGCGTGATGCCGAGTTTGTCGCCGATGCTCGGCCTCCGCAGGTCGGCATCGATGAGCAGCACCCGGTCTCCTTTTGCCGCGTGAGCAATGGCGATCGCCGTGGCAACCGTGCTCTTTCCTTCCGACGGCGAGGCGCTGGTGACCATGATGGTCTTGATGCGCTGATCGAAGTCGGCGAGCATCATCGAGGTGCTCAGCGTCTTTATCGATTCCTGATATCCGACAATGGATCGTTGCGCGGCGTCGCCCGCCCGGATAAGGGCCTTTTCCGGCTGGGCCGATTCTTCGATCATGGCGGGAATCAGCCGGGATGGGTTTCTGACGCGCGGCAGGGCACCAAGGACTTCCGAGCCGACCGCCACGGAGACCAGAGCGGGATCCCGAACGCTGAAATCGAGCGTGTCGGAAAGGATGGCCACACCAATCGCCAGAATCAGCCCAAAGAGCCCAGCCAGCAGCATGTTCATCTTCACATTGGGAGATATGGGCGCATAGGCCGGGCGGGCGTGATCCGCCACGCGAATGGCGCTGCTAGGGAAGCCGGAATTGATCGTTGCCTGCTTGGTCTTCGAGACGAGCTCTTCGTAAAGCTTCCGGTCCGCGTCCGCTTCTCGTTTCAGCGTTTTGTATTGGAAAGAGTTTGCATTCAGGCGGTCGAATTCCGCCTTCGTTTGCCGCAGTTCGTTCGCCAGGATGGTCTCGCGCTGACGCCCCTCGTTATACTCCAATCCGATCTGGCGCTGCACGGTGGCGGTGCTCGCCGCAAGGAGTTTCTCAATCTGATCGAGCTCCGCTTTGGCCGCGCTGTAGGAGGGATGGTTGGGTCCGTAGTGCTGCTTCACCTTGGCGAACGCCTCGAGAGCCTCGTTGCGGCGCTGTTCAATTTTGCGCACCTGCTCGCCCTGCGAGGAGATCGTGGCGGCGTCGAGAGAGCCATTGCCGAGCGCGCGGAACGCCGCTTCCCGCCGCACACGGTCCGCCTGCGCGGCGGTGAACTCCGTATTCAGTTGCAGCAGGCGCGAAGAGATGATGGAGGTTCGTTCCTCGGGATCGATCATGTTCAGTTCCCGCTCAAACGCGACCAGGGCGGAATTGGAGGATTCCATCTTGGCGCGAAGCTCATCCAACTGCTTCTCCATGAATCGGGAGAGATTGCGGGAACTCTCATGGCGAATGCGGAAGACGTGATCGATATAGGATTGTGCGATCGCGTTTGCCACCTCGGCGGCGAGTTTCGGATCTTCCGACCGGTAGCGAATGTAGATGAGAAAGGTCTGAGGCGGGTGGGTTACTTTCAGGTTCCCAAGCTCCGCGGGGGCATCCAGTCGCGCGGCCTCATCATTGGAGCGGGACGGCGCGAACCAGGCCTCTTTCCGTTCCAGTGGCAGCTTGTATCGAAGTGCGACTGGGCGGAGCACCGCATCGCTCTCGATGAGATGGATCTGCGTGCTCATGAACTGTTCCATGTTCATGGGAGACGTTCTGCTCGTCTCCGAGCCGACCGCGTCGACCTCTCCATTGCGATCCACGTCGAGCACGGCGGTGGCCTCGTAAAGAGGCGTCATGCGAAGTGAAATCAGCAGGGCGGCAACGATGCAGAGGATCGTGAACGGCAGGATCCTCCAGCGGTTGCGGTAGATCGCGTAGAAGTATTGGGATACGGGGATGCGATCCAGCGTCTCGTCTGGGAGCGACTGCGTCGGCCGCAGCGCTGGTGCGGGGATATTACTGGTCCCTAGGATTAGATCTTTGCCGCCGGGGCGTTCTTGCTTCACTGATTACCTCGCGATTTGAAGCCATTGCACTGGTTGGTTTAGGTTGCAGTTTGGCGCGCACCCCTTCGGAGCGGCCTTCATCCGTGCGGATCCACAGGGGCTAACGAGCCACGCCCCAGACCAGGACGCCCGAGAGGGTAGCCGATCCAAACGCGATGGCCTTATCGATGGCGCTGAACGTGGCCTTTTTCTTCCCGCTTTCGGGGACGTAGAAAACGTCGTTGCGCAGCAGGGTGACATCGGGCGACTTGCGGGCCAGAATTTTCTTGAGATCCACGGGAATTTCCGTTTTCGAGCCATCGGAACTTTCCCGGTAGATAAACGCGTCGTTCATCGCGTTCGGTGCCAGGCCCTCGCTGAGCGCCAGGGCCTTGAGGATCGAGGTTTGATGGTCGTTTGGAATGCGATAGGTGCCGGGCTTCTTGACGTTGCCCACCACGTAGATCTTCCCCGCTTCCGGCACGCGGACTTCCTCGCCGCCACGGAGGCGGACATTCTCAAGGACAGAGGCCGATTCGAGGATGTCGACGATGGCGATGCGCTGGGTGAGCATCTCCTTGTCGTCCTCGCCGCGCGGATGCCTGGAGAGCAGGAGATAGGAGCCGGCCTCTTCCGTCAATCCCCCCGCGCGCGTGAGTGCCTCAAGCAGAGTAACGGGCTGGTCGGCATTGAAAGTTACGGGTGTGCGAACGGCGCCGATGACACTCACGGGTTTGCTCGAAAACTCGATCACCGCCACCGTGACCGTTGGATTCACGAGAATTCCGGCATCGATGTAGGCCTGGCTTATGGATCGTTCCATTTCGGAGGGCAGGACTCCAACCGCCGGTATCGGCTCTGAAAGCATCGGCAACCGCACGACTCCCTTTCCGTCCACGCGCACCTTGAGGCTGAGTTCCTCGGCGTTATAGACCGTGACCGAGATGAGATCGTTCACCCCGAGCGGCTGGGGCGGGAGTGCATCGGCATTGGGCGTTGTCTGGGGGCCGGCGGCCAGCCCCAAAATCAGAATCAGAACCAGGCTGGCGATGCGCGGGCAATCCCGAAGCATGCAGTTGTGTGAATGCAGAACCGAACGAACCCAGTGAATGCGCATATATCTCTCCCGATCTCCAGCGGAATGCGACAAGGAACCGATTGACAGGGTGCCGAATGCTTGGGCTTAGGGTGCCAGCCTTCTTGACCGGATTTCGAGGGTGTCCTCTGTGTTCCAGACGCGACGGTCATCGACCGTCCGGCTCCGCCATTGTCAGCCAAGTCCCCTTGTGCATTGCCGACACGGGATTGATCGGAAATTGGGG
>JBDIBK010000196.1:0-5993 GCA_039812845.1 Bryobacterales bacterium | reverse complement strand
CCGCCGTATCCGGCCACATTGCCGCCACCGGCCACCACCAGCGCGCCCGGTTCGCCAAGGCCGTCCGCGGCCTCAACCGATACCCGCGGCATCGTCTCCGGCCGCTGGCTCCACGTGCGCCAGCCCGCCGGAAGGCCGTCACCAGCCGCGAATGCCGATTGCGCAAACGGAAGGTCGCGCCCGCACAGCGCAGCCGCAAGGCCCAAAACCGACAACACAAGAATCGAAACTCTCATCCTTCCCCCTCCCGAGTGCTGCGTCTTGGCGGGGAATCGCCCGCTGCCCTATTCTCTCGCGAAACTCACGCCAAGCGAAACGCGGCGCGCGCCGAAGACGCCGGAGTCGCACAAGGCGTGCTCCGTTCGCGTGACGATATACTGCTTGGCTTGACGATTTCTTCTAACGCAAGATATGCCCGCAAAGCCACGCGCATTTGACAGCACCACGCCCGCGCTCACGCTCATTTGTCTGATCTGGGCGATTTTTGCGCTGGATACCCTGTTCCCGTTCCTCGGCCTGCGCCAGTGGGGAATCCATCCGCGGACCCTGTTCGGCCTCATCGGAATCCTGTTCGCGCCGCTGCTGCATGCGGGGCTGTTTCACATCGCCGCCAATACCGTGCCGCTCTTCGTAATGCTGGTGCTGCTCCAGATCCAAAGCGCGAGGCACGCGCTTGACACCCTTGCCCGGATCTGGCTTCTCTCCGGATTCGGAACCTGGATCATCGGGCGCGGTGGCAGCAACCACATCGGAGCGAGCGGCCTCGTGTACGGCTTGCTCAGCTACCTGATCGCCGCCGGCTTCTATCGGCGGGATTGGAAATCAATCGCCATCGGCTTGCTGGTTCTGTTCTCCTACGGAGGATTGCTGTGGCGGATCGTGCCGTCCTATTGGTTCGTCTCCTGGGAAGGGCACCTCTGCGGCGCGGTGGCCGGGGTCGTCGTCGCCTCCTGGAGCGGCCGCAAATAGGCTCTCCCCGAACGCGCCGCCACTCCAAGTTCCGCTCCGCCGTTCGCGCCGTCGCTTAACTCACGGCATACAGCCGGCGGAAGCGCGCGGGAGACACGGTATAGCCGGGAAAAAGCCCGGTCCGGTCCCGATTCCCGAGATGCTCCGATATCAGTTCTCCCAGCACGTCGCGGAAATCCGTAGTCACCGCGAGGTCGCGCCTCTCATAGAGTTGGCCATCTCCCAGACCCGGCCAGTCCCCGTAGACTTTCCCGCCTGCAATCGGGCCGCCCGTCACGAACATCAGGTTGGCATGGCCGTGGTCCGTGCCGCGCGTGCCGTTCTCGCGCGCCGTGCGGCCAAACTCGGACATCGTCACCAGCACAACATCCTCGAAGCGGTCGCCCAAATCCCGCCGGAACGCGGCCAGGGAATCACCGAAGTTCCGCAGCAGATTGGCGAGTTGCCCCGTGGCGGGCCGCACGCCCACTTCGTTTACGTGATGGTCCCATCCCCCGACATCGGCAAACGCCACTTCCAGGCCGACATCGGCCTTGATGAGCGCGGCGATCTGGCGCAGGCTTCGCGCGAGCGGCCCGTTCGGATAGCTCCCGTTCGGATCGTTCATACCCTGCCGCGCGGCGCTGGCGCTCACTTGCTTTGCGATACGGATGGCATCAAACGCTTCCTTGCCCGTGTTCCGCAGCAGCGCATCGGCGGAATCGCCGTAGATGCTGGAGAAGACGCCTTCGGCCTGCCGGCCGCGCACCTGGAAGTCTTCCAGGCGGTCGATCGCCACCGCGGGCTCCGGGCCGCGCAGAATTCGCGGAAGTGCGGACCCCATGGCCACCGCGCGCACCGGGGAAACGAAGTGCCCCTCCGCATCCACCAGCGCCCGGTTCAGCCACCCATCGCGGGTTGACTTCACGCCGGGCGTTCCCGACTCCATGTAATCCTGTGCGTCGAAGTGCGAACGGGTCGGATCCGGGCTTCCCGCCGCGTTCACAATCGCCAGTTCCTTCGCATCCCACAGCGGCTTTAGTCCAGCGAGGCTCGGGTGGAATCCGAAGAACCCGTCGAGGTCCAGCGCGGCTTCATCCAAGGCCGCGCCGCGTGAAGGCGCGGGGATCGCCAGGTTGGGCCGCAGCTTGTAGTAATCGCGATCGCCGAACGGGACCACGGTGTTCAACCCATCGGCGGCCCCGCGCTGGAATATGGCCACCAGCACTTTCTTGCGGCTTGACGGCATAGCCGCGCCCTGGGCCGCCCGGCCAAGCCACAGCGGAACGCTCCCCGCGCCAAACATCGCGAGCGCCGCCCCCCTCATGAAGCATCTGCGGGAATACATGGTTCCTCCTTATCGCAGCTCCTCCGTCATACCGTCAGTGGCGTTGAAACTCCGGCGAGCCCAGCAGCAGCCCCGCCCACATCTGCGCCTCCGTCGCTCCCCGGAAGGGCCGCAGTTGCTCTTGCGCAGGGTCGTCAATCGCCTTGCCAATCCGCTCCACCGTGGATTCGCTCACCGGCAGCAGCCATCTCGAACGCGCCATCTCCACCGTCGTCTGCCCGTTCTCCGGAATATCCTTCCAGCGCACGCCCCGAATCTGATTAGCGGCCAGTCCCAGGGCAAGGTTCATCCGCTCCACAAGGGCCGCGGAATTCACCCATTCCGAGTTCAGCGCGGAGTAGCCCGTCGGCTCCTGCTTCCGATACAGAGGCTGCCCCAGACGGTCCAGCACTCTCGCCAGCGCTACGGGTTGCGCAATGTCCGCGTTGAGAGCGCGCACCGCGCTCACCACCATCTCAAAGGGCTGTTTCACCTTGGCGCGGTATGCCCCTTCGCTCAGGAATTCCTCGGAAGCGAACATCGTCCGCAGCACTTCCCGGATGTCGCCGCCCGTGCGCAGGAAGGTCGCGCTCATCGCCTCCACCAGCGAGGCCGGCGGCTCGTCCGCCACGAAGCGCTCCGCGAGCTTGGTGGAGATGAACTTCGCCGTGGACGGATGATTCGCCAGCAGATGCAGCACGCGCAACCCGTCCTCCATCCCTCCCGCATCGATCTTCTTTCCCAGCACCGTCTTCGCCTTGCTGTCGTGCAGTTGAGGAACAAACCGGAATCCGCCCCCCGGCGTGCGCCGGTCGATGGTCCACCCCGTGAAGCACCGGGCCACTTCCGTTACATCCTTCTGCGTGTAGCCGCCGCCCACCCCCAGCGTGTGCAATTCCATCAGTTCTCGGGCGTAGTTTTCATTCAGCCCCCGCGGCGCTCGCGGAGCCCGCTGCATTCCGCGCCGGAACCGCGCGTCGGGCGAGACGCTTTGGAAATTGTCCAGGTAGTAAAGCATCGCGGGGCTCTCGGCCGTTGCCGTCAGCAGATCTTCGAACTTGCCGAAGGCATGCTTCCGAATCACGTCCCGCTCGTAGGGAATCGAATAGTAGCGGTCCGCTTCCTTCTTCACGCTCACGTTGAAGTGATTGAACCAGAAATCCGTCATCAGTTCTTCCAACTGACGCTCACTGTAGGAGGCCCGCAGGATCTTCCCCGCCACCAGTGAAGCCTGCACCGTGAGCGCCGGGCGCACACTCTCCGCCAGCGCCTTCCTCTCCGCCGGGGGCAGCGCGCGAACCGCGGCCGCCCGCTCGTCCGGCGTCATGCTCGCGAGGGCGGCCAATTGTAACGTCCCGCTCGTGCCATTCAGACCCCCGGCCATCTCCTTCTTCGAACGGGCCGTGCTCTCGCGGCTGGCGGGCTGCGTCCTCGATCTGGCCTGCCTCAGAAACCCGCGCTCCCGTTCCGCCTGCACCTTCGCCAGCGCCTCTACCTTCTCTCTCTCGGCCGGGTCGGCGGGAAGAGCGGCCGCGCCCCGCGACACCGCTCGCAAATACTGCCGGTTGGGGTACGCCACCGCCAGTTCCGCGGTGGACATGCGCAAGGCGGGATACGCGGCGAGTTTCGCTTCGAGCAGCGTCGATTCCGGGATGCGCTCCGGCTGCAACTGCAGTTCGATCCACTTGCGCACTCCAATCGCTCGCAGGCTCGCGACCACGTTCGCGGTCGGCCCGAACGTAAGGCGATTCGCGACGTGCTCCACTTGCCGCGCCTCGTCAAGAGGCCGGTGGAATGCCGCCTCGGATCGCCCGGCAGGCTCCTCCCCGGCCAAGACGAAGAGAATCAGCGGCGTGGCAAGAATCGCGGCCAGCACTTCGAAGCGAATCCGGCTGCAAGCCCTCCATGGGCCGGACAGTTTCCACTGCATCTCACATCCCCCTGAATACGCGAACCCTCACCCCCGTTTGAAGTTGCGGAGTTCGCCCGGAATTTCTGTAAACTCCTCCGGGCGGAACGCCATGCCGATCAAACCCCGCGGCGCTGCATTCCCCGTTCGATTCCGCAACTCGGATTGGCGCGAAATCTACGGGCGTTCGGTGCTATCCTCAGGCTTGTGAAGAAAGCGATTCTGGCGGTTCTCCTCCTCCTGGTTGGCACGATTGTAGCGGGCAGTCTGTTGGCACCCGCCAAGGCGGAAATCATCCTGTTGGCGCTCCAGGGAAAGAGCCCCCATTGCCCCCTCTCGCTGGCGCTGAAAGCGCCAGCGGCGCACCTCGACCAGGAAGCTGTCAAGGATTCGTTTATCGAGCGCCTCAAGCTGGGCGCGACCGAACCCGGCTTTGAGCGCTGGGATCTGCCCGCCGCCGGGAACGTGCCCGGTCGCGGCTTTTGGATTCCCGCCGGAAACCGCTGGGTGCTGCCCTTCAACCTCGCGGAACAATCCCGCGACATTTACAAAATCTCTCAGCCGGAAGGAATCCATCCCGGCGATGTCGTGCTCGATTGCGGCGCGCACGTGGGCACCTTCACGCATTTCGCCCTCGCTCGCGGCGCGGGCAAAGTGATTTCGATCGAGCCCTCCCCGCGAAACGTCGCCTGCCTGCGCCGCAATTTCGCCAAAGAGATCGCCGAGGGCCGCGTCATTGTCTACCCCAAGGGCGTCTGGAACAAGGACGATGTGATGACCCTCGAGCAGGTCGACGAGAACTCGGCTGCGGACACCGTCGTCATGCACCAGCCCGGCGCGCACAAGGGAGTGGAAGCCCCACTCACCACCATCGATAAACTGGTGGCCGAGTTCGGCCTGGATCGGGTGGATTTCATCAAGATGGATATCGAGGGCGCGGAGGCCCCGGCCCTCGAAGGCGCGGCCGCCACCCTAAAGCGCTGGAAGCCGAGGCTCGCGCTGGCCTCCTATCACAAGCCCGACGATGGCGTCGTGCTCCCCGCCACCGTCGACCGGCTCGCCGACGGATACCGGCATCGATGCTCCTCCTGCATCTCCGACGAAAACGGCGCGCGCCCGGAAGTGCTGCTCTTCGAGCCCCGGCCGTAGCGCGCATCGGGTGCGCGTTCCGCTCGCCGCCTCAGCTCCGTCGCTGCTGGCCCCAGCCCGCCATCAGCCGAATGGAGAGCACCGCCAACGCCAGCGTGGCCGCAAGGTAGAGACCCCATAACGCCAGCAGTGCCCCGCCCGGCAGCCAAGGCGGATGATTGGCGGAAAGCCGTCCCGCCACTTCCCAAAGCCCTCCCAACGGCCATTGGCCCGGAGTTAGGACGGGCATTTCGCCCGGCGTCACCGTGGTCAACCCGGCATAGTAGGGCAGGCTCAGCAGATTTACGGTGAACAGGTCCAGCACCGTCAGTACAAACGCAAGCGCTCCGCCAAGCCGTGCGGCATGCCGCGTGCCGAAGGCATAACCGAGCCCGGCCACCAGCACCACCGCCTCCGCGATGGCGACGCTCGATAGATACCAGCCCACCGCGGTGGACGCGCCCTGCGTGTTGAAAATCTGCCAGCCCTGGTAGGCGATTGCCAGCACGAATAGCGTGAACAGCGGCAGCGGAACCGTCCAGAAACCCGGCAGCGTGAACGGCGGATTCTCCCCCCCGTGACGCCACCCGCGAACCGCGGCGCGGGCCAGCCCGGCCAGCGCAACAATCCCCACCGCGCGGAAGATCCAGTAGATCCACTCATCGAGCAGCAGAAAACTCC
>JBDIBK010000195.1:0-6068 GCA_039812845.1 Bryobacterales bacterium | reverse complement strand
GCCTCGGCGAAGGTCTCCCGCGCGCCTGTGATCGAAAAGAAGTCGCGGATCGCGGAGAGCATTCGGTAGGGCTTCGGCGCGAACCCATAGATGAAATCAGCGTGATCGAGGCCCTCGGCCAGAAAGCCGGGAACGCACTGTTCGGCGTCCTGGGGGCCGATGGAGAGGAGCAGACGCCGCCAGGAAGTAATGAAGCAGGAGGGGGCGGCAACCTGGATGCGGTCGTCGAGAGAGGCAATGTAGGCCGTGTGCGTGCCGCCACCGGAATTCCCGGTGAGGCCGATTCGCTTTGGATCCACTTCGGGCCGCGACACGAGGTAATCGAGCGCGCGGATGCCGTCCCAGATCGTGTAGCGGGCAAGCGGCGTACCGGCGAGCAGGGTTTGTGTGCCAAGCACGGTGTGCTCCGTGGTGGAGGGGGCCGCTTTCGACCCGCCGAGATCGGCATCGAAAATCTGCACGCGCTCGCCCTGTCCGAGCGGATCCCAGGCAAGGCAGACGTACCCTTTGCGCGCGAAAGTGACGAGGATTTGCTGCCACGTGTCATGGGACTTCGCACCATCTTCATGGCCGAGCGGGAACAGGATGGCGGGGTACGGCGCTTTGCCCGTCTTGGGCAGATAGAGGTTTGCCGTTACAAAAAAGCGCGGCTGGCTTTCAAAGACGATCTTCTCGATTCGGTAATCCGCGGCCTCGATGGTTCCGGTGACTTTGGCGTTCAAGGGCGTCTTGGGTGGGAACCCTCCCAGCAGGCGGATGAACTTCGCGCGAAACTCCGCCTTGCGCGCGCGGGCGTCCTCCGCCGTCCACGTGGCCACCTTCGCCTCTCGCGCATCGAGCTGGGAGAAGGCGCGCTCCAGCGTGTAATCGGAAAGCTGATCGGGCAATCTCCGGTAATCGGTGTGGTTTGTGAGAAACCGGAGATCCTGGTTATCTTGCGCCCATGCGGCGGCCCCGCTGAACAAACATGCCGCCAGCAACCCAATTGCAATCGTTCTCATGGCTCTCCCCGCAGAGGTGTGTTTCCGGGCGCGCCGCGCACAGGCGCACGGTTCCGCCGATTTCGACTCAACCAGTTTTTCATACGGCAAGGCCGCTATGCACGCCAATTCGAAGGGGAGATGCGGAATGGGCTGCAACAAGGTCCCGAGGCTGCCACTCGGAGTGCGGGGCGCACCCGCGAACGGTGACCGGTACTCACGGGAGGACTTTCCGGCTAAGCGGAGACGAAGCCCGAAACTCTAATAGTCAAGACCGTTCAAGCTGCGCGCTACCGATGCCTGCCATACTTCAAGATCGGCTTTCATGGTGGCGACCCGCTCCGGTTCGGCGGCGGAAAGGTCGCGGCTTTCCGTCCGGTCGAGCCGCAGGTTATAGAGCGAATACGCGGGCTGCGTCCCACCCGGCTTGCGGTGCAGTTTGTAATCGCCGTCAATCCAGGCGGATGGTCCCGGCCTGGCGTCGAGGGGGAACTGCCGGATATCCTTACCGGGGTCGGGCTGGGCCGGGCGATTGGGCCGTTTCCCCTGCTGCTCTTCGAGCAATTCCCGCAATAGCTGCGGCCCGGATGTTCCAATACCGCGCTCCGGATACACCCAGAAGCCAAGCGGCTTTTCGCGGTGATCCATCTTGCCATCGATCATCGGTGCCAGGCTGATGCCATCGAGCGGGAGGACCCGCTGTTTCGCTTTTACACCTGCGAGTTCTACCAGGGTTGGGTAAATGTCGACGGTTCCGCAGGGCACGTCAGTGATTCGGGGTCTTGGGATGCGGGCGGGCCATTCGATGATGGCAGGCACACGAATGCCACCTTCCTCAAGATCCCCTTTTCTGCCACGGAGCCCGCCAGTGGAACCTTCCTTGATTGCGCCGTTGTCGCTGTTGTACCAGAACAGCGTGTTTCTGGCGATGTTCAGTGTTTGCAATTCCTTGCGGAGGTTGCCGATGGCGCGATCCATGGCGGAAATCTCGCCGTAGAAATGCTGCATGTTTAGCGGCTGACTCTTGTACTGTTCGCGATCTTCCGGCAGCGCTTCGTGCGGCGCATGCGGAGATCCGAACCAGACAACCGCCAGGAACGGCTGTTTGCGCTTCGTTGCGTCACGGATGAAGCGAACTGCGGCGTCCACCGCTACCTGGGACCCCTCGCCTTTAGTTTCAACGACCGTGCCCTTGTGGCTCATCAAGGTGTTGTTGTCGTAAAAGTTCGGAGTGGAGAGCCACTCATCGAACCCACTGGCACCGGGGGAAACCGAACTGTCGGCCCGCACTTCGCCTAAATGCCATTTTCCGAAATGCCCGGTAGCGTACCCGGCGGAACGAACCGCTTCGGCAATCGTGACTTCCTTTGGGCGGAGAGGATAGCCCCAGGAGAAGCAGCCGAAGCGGTTCGGATGACGGCCCGTCAATACGCTGCCTCTGGTAGGGGAGCACACCGGAGCCGCCGCATAGAACCGATCGAAACGGAGCCCGGTGCGGGACATCTCATCAAGGACGGGTGTCTTCAGGACGGGATTGCCGTAGTAGCCCACATCGCCCCAGCCCTGATCGTCGGCCATGCAGAGCACGAAATTGGGGCGTGTCTCTGCCGCTTCGACCGGTGGCCACGAGAGGAGAGCCGGCATTGCGGCCAGCCCGAACAAAAGGTCTCTCCGGCGGAATCGGTGGAAATTCATTGAGGCACTCCAAGAGATTTTCTTGCGCTCACACCGCGGCGCTATGGCGGCACCCTCGGCACTAAGAATCGCATCCGGCGACGGGAGCGCTAGTTGGCGGTGGTGTAGCGGCGGAGCACGGCGAGCACGCGGCCCTGGATTTCGAGGTCGTCGATCGAGACGTTGATGGGGCGCATTTCGGAATTCGCCGGCTGCAGGCGGGCGCGGCCGCCGCCATCGGAGAAGTAACGCTTCAGCGTCGTCTCCATCCCCTCGATGAGCGCCACGACGATGTCGCCGTCTTTCACGTTCGTGGACCGCTCCACCAGGACGAAATCTCCATCGCATATGTGGTCGTCGATCATCGATTCGCCTCGCACGCGGAGGGCGTAGAGATTCTCGTTGCTCAAGAAGTCCGAGAGAACCAGGCAGTCGGGCAGGGGAGGCGTTTCGACCGGGACTCCCGCCGCGATTTGCCCAAGCAGGGGGATGCTCAAGGTGCTCTCGTTCATGTTCATGCTGCGCGAGAGTTCCTGAAAATAGCGGGGGGCGAGTTCGAGCGAACGGCTCTGGTTGTAGGAACGCCGCACGTACTGCTTTTGCTCCAAGGCCGAGATGTGCTTATGCACGGTGGCGAGCGAAGCGAGGTCAAGCGCCTTGCCGATTTCTTCATAGCTCGGGCTGTAGCCGTGGCCCTGAATGTACTCAGCGATGTAGTCGAGCACTTCCTTTTGCCGCCTTGTGAGTGCCATCGGATCTCCTAGCTGTGGAAGGTAATCTTCCCTAAGATAGGCGAATAAATGCCGAAGGTCAAGGGGAAAAAGACGAAGCGCTCTCGTCCGCGCACGGATTGGGTACCATGGGCGCGAACGTTCCCGAAGGCGGATGGCCGCGCGGTGGAGGTCAGTTGCGGTTCATGCCGCACATGCCTTCGGCCCCGCACATGCCGCCGCCGGGGCACATGGGGGCGGGAGCGCTGGCGCGGGAAGCGCCACCATGTGCGGCGAATCCGGAGAGCTTCTTTGTGAGTTCGCGGCTGCCGCAGGACGGGCAGGCAATGGCATCCTGGGCTTGCGAGGCGCGCACAATCTTCTCAAAATCGGTGCCGCACTCGGTGCAGACAAACTCGCGAATCGGCATGCTGATTCCCTCCCGGAAGATGGGAGCGTGGGGCCCCCGTAAACTACCAAGTTACCCTATCGCGGAAAGCGGCTGGCATTCGCGAGGGGGGAATTAGGGCGTGGTGCCCGTTAAGCGGCTCTCCATCCAAATCAGGAGCACCAGAATCGCCACGAGAATCGATCCGGCGATGGGGAGAGCCACCGCGATGCCGATACCGAACTTTCCGGCGATGACGCCGACGCTGAACGGCGCGAGCAAACCGCCGAGCAGAGCCAAGGCAAAAATCGCGTTCATCACGCCGGCGTGGTAATACGGGAAACGCTTCGTCATCAGCGCCAGCGCCATCGGAAACACGGGGGAAAAGCCGGCACCGGCCAGCGATAGCCCAAGGAATGCGCCAAACGCGTTATTCGTGGAAAGCAGCATCAGGCAGCCGAGCACCGCGAGACTCAGGCCGCCCAGCAGGACGCGGTTGCGCCTTGCCCTTTCGCGCAAGGCCTGGGATGCGGTGCGTCCGGCCAGAAGCACGAGGACGAAAGCCGCCATGCCGTAAACCGCCACCGTCGGGCTCACTCCCACTCGCTGGATAAGGAATACGGGCAGCCACCCCAGCAGGGCGATTTCGTTTCCCATCTGGAAAAAGAGCAGGAGGGCAAGGAGGATGGTGGTGGGATTCCGGAAATCCTCGACCGCTTTCGCAAAGGCCAGCGGCTGGACGGCGGGAAGCGCGCCGGGCCGCGCTTTTCCGAGGGAGCCAAGCGCAACGGCGGCGGGAAGCGCAATCAGCGCCAGCAACGAAAGGGAACCGGCTGGAATCGCAATCCAGGCGGCCGCCAGCGGCGCGGCGAGCGCGCCCGTGAGCGCGACGAGCCCGGAAAGCTGGAATACCGCTGGAGAATTGAAGCGGTGGAATGCGGCGATGTGGCGAAAGGCGATCACGAGAGAGGATCCCGCGGAGATGCCCAGGCAGAGCGCACCCGCCAGTTGCCACGTCACCGGATACGGCGGGGGAAGAAGAGCCAGCAAGGCGATGCCCGCAATTGAGAACAGGGACGCGAAGAGAGGCTCCAGGAACAGCCGCGGGTAGCGGGAACAGGCAAGAGCGCTGATCACGTTCCCGATCAAAAAGCCCAATGCCATCGCCAGGAAATGGTAACCGGCAAGTTCGAACGCTTCCATCCGGTGATAGCCCCAGAGGGGCAGCAGGATGCCCGGCAGGCTGAGCAGGGTGCCCAGCAGGAAAAACGCGCCAAGCAAGGACTTGGCCGGCATTGCGGGCGTCGAAAGGTCTGGGGTGGCCGCCTGGGGCGGAGCCTCAACCACAGCGGTAGGCACAACCTGTATTTTATCCGTTTTGCGCGGCTGCGGTTCGAGGAAAGCAAGACCGTGTCATGGTGCGGCGCTCGACACTCCCAAAGACTCCATGATGGCATGGCTACTCACGTCCGGCGCGAACATGAGGTGCTTCCCCGGCGCGCGACGCTTGGCATCGTGGGCGGGCGTGAGTCCGGGCGACAACGAAAGCGCGGGCAAGAAGCGATCCGGCAAGAGCCACCGCAAGCAATCGGAAAAGACCGCCGGACGCGGGACTCAATGAGCTTTGTGCATGCTTGGATCGGCATAGGCGGAAGCGGGGTTTTGGGGTGCGAGGGCCGCCTTATCTTGTGGTGTCCCGCTGTTTTGCGAAACGAAGCCGTTTTGGGCTTGGGAGAGTTTGGAGCGGAGGAAGTCTGCTTCGGTGACGGGCGTGGGCGCGTTCATGAGGTCTTCGAGGGCGCGAAGGGCGGCGTCTTCGGCGGACTCGGAATGGGCGGGCCCGGAACGGGCGGGCGGCTGGCGGCGGAGCTTTTCGCGTGCCTGCTCTATGCGGACCGCGTGGAGTTCTTGCTGGCGGGCTTCGCGGGCTCGGGCGAGCTCGTGTTTGAGGGCGTGGGCTTCGGCCTGACGCTGGGCTTGCGCTTCGGCGCGGAGATGGGCCGCTTCCGCGCGGAGCTGGGCGGCTTCGGCGTGGCGGGCATGGCGGGCGCGGTCGAATTCGGCGAGAGCGCGGGTGTGCTTGCGCTCCCAGTAGGTGCGGTAGCGGTGGATCTTGTCGAAGGCGGGGTAGTGGGCGTTGGGTTCGACGAAGCGGCGGCCTTTTTCGTCGTAGTCGGTGAGGACGGTGGCGGCGTGGCCGAGGCTCTCGCCGGCGCCGATGATTTCTTCGCCCGCGAAGGCTTCGGGGTCGTTGAACCAATCGGTGAGCTTTTCGAGGCAGACGGCTTCGGCGTGGTCGAAGCGGGCGAGGGCCCA
>JBDIBK010000194.1:0-6068 GCA_039812845.1 Bryobacterales bacterium | reverse complement strand
TCTTGCCCGCCGGTGGAGAGGCCGCCGAAGCGGAGATCGTCCAGTTCAATGGTTCCGCCCGTGATGCGCATCCTGGCGATATTGGCGGTGCCGGTATCAAATCCGTAGAATCCACCTGAGCTGAGTTCACTCGAACCTGAGCCAACCCACCCGCTGAATGTGTGCGATTCGAGCAGCAGGTCGCTCGTGTCAAAAATTTCCAGCACGATGGGCGTATGGAAATTGCTCTGGAACGTGGCCAATCGAATTCCGATTGAGGAAACCGTTCCGCCGGCAAGGTTGAATTCCACCGACAATGCCACAGGGTCGCCCGGCATGGTCTGATTTACCAAATAGTAGTCGGCAGGTCCGCCAAAACCGTAAATTGCCGTGTTCGTGGAATCCGCCGCGTTGGGCACGTTCATATTGATGGCGAAGCCGCCGTTCTGGAACACTTGAACGGGGTTGCTCGTCATCACGACGTAGCCCGAATCGAACTGGTTGAAGTCCACCAGCTCCGTTGTGCTGCCGATGTCATTGTTGAGAAATGCCCCATACGCCGGCGCAAGCGCGACGAGGAAGGTGAGGGCGAGGAGAGCAAGAGAGCGTCGATGCATGGAATAGGCTCCAAAATTTGAGTGTCAAGAGGCGGCAGTCATTTTCTGCGCTCGGGAAGATAGTCGCGGGGCCGGAATGGAAATCTCGATAAATTTCAAGAACGGAGGGAAATGTTCCGAAATGAAACGGCATCGGTTGCCGCGTGTTCGAGGCAGGCAGGCCCGAAAACGCGGGCCGGATTTCGCCCCGCCGCCAGCCACGCTACGATGAAGTTTCGTCTCCGCTCATGGCTGAATCCCTCTTCCAAGCCGCGCATACTCTGGTGATGGGAATTGTGAACGTCACCCCGGATTCCTTCTCGGATGGCGGCCGCTTCCTGGACCCGGCCAGCGCCATAAGCCACGCCCGCCGGCTGGCGGATGAGGGCGCGGATATCCTGGACGTGGGCGGGGAGAGCACGCGCCCAGGGTCTGAATCCGTGACGGCGGAAGAGGAACTGCGCCGCGTCCTGCCGGTGATCGAAGCCTTGGCCAGCGATGCCGCCGCGGCGATTTCGGTCGATACCATGAAGCCCGCGGTGGCGGACGCCTGCCTGCGGGCGGGGGCGCGCGTCGTGAACGATGTCGGCGGCTTGCGAGACCCCGCGATGCGGGAAGTGGCTGCCCGGCACGGGGCCGCCGTCGTCATCATGCACATGCAAGGCACGCCCCGGACGATGCAGCAGGCGCCCCGCTATCGCGATGTTGTCCATGACATTGCCGCGTATCTCCAGGCGCAGGCCGCCCTGGCGCGGGAAGCCGGCATCCGCGATATCGCCATTGACCCCGGCATCGGCTTCGGCAAAACCGCGGCTCACAACTTTGAGATCCTCGGCCGATTAGGGGAATTTGTCGCATTGGGCTATCCGGTGCTGCTGGGGCCGTCCCGCAAGTCCTTCCTGGCCAAAGTGCCGGGGGCGGCGGTGAACGAACAGCGATTGGAGGGCACCATCGCCGCATGTGTGGCGGCTGCGATGCAGGGGGTAAGCGTCTTGCGCGTACACGATGTGGCCGAGTGCAAACGGGCGCTTCGCGTGGTGGATGCCATTCGCTCCAGCGTTGGAGAGGCTGCTTCATGAGCGATCGCATTCATCTGTTTGACGCCCATTTTTCCTGCCGGATCGGCGTCCCCCCGGAAGAGCGCGCGCAACCGCAGGAGGTCGTCCTGGATTTATCGATCGGGAAGAGCCTGCGGATTCCCGCGATGTCTGAAAACGTCGCCGATACCATCGATTACGCGGCGGTGCTTTCCGCGGTCGAGCGCGTGATATCCAGCCGCGAATGGGTGCTGGTGGAGACGCTCGGCGAAGCGATCTGCGCCGCGGTGCTGGCGGAATTTCCCGCCGACAGTGTGCGCATCCTGCTTCGCAAGCCCGCCGCTCTCCGCGAAAGGGGCGTGGGCGCGGCGGGCGTGGAGATGGAGCGGCGGCGATGAGCGGGGAGGGCTCCACGGCCGCGGACATCTATCTCGGCCTCGGTTCGAATTTGGGAGACAAGCCCGCGCATATTCGCGAAGCAACGCGGCGCCTCGAAAGCCTTGGCCGCGTCGTGGCGCTATCGAGCCTCTATCGCACCGAACCGGTAGGGTACGCGGATCAGGACTGGTTCCTAAACGCCGCCCTCCATCTGCGCACCAGGCTTTCCCCGCGCGCCGTTCTGGAGGCGATTCTCGCCATGGAGCGAGAGATGGGCCGAATCCGCACCATCAAGAATGGCCCGCGCATCATCGATATTGACCTGTTGCTGTGGGGAGAGGCCGCGATCGACGAACCCGGCCTCTCCGTGCCCCATCCGCGGATTCAGGACCGGCTCTTTGTGCTTGTGCCCCTCGCGGAAATCGCACCCGAACTGCGCCATCCCGCGCTCGGGCGGAAGATTGCCGACCTGCGCGATGCCGTCTCCGGGCAGGGCGGCGTGGAACGCTTCGGCTCGCTCGCCAGTGAGGAACCGGGCGGCGCGGCTGGGCTTGTACAGCCCTGATGGGACGAGTGTTTTGCGCCCCGGATTTCGGGCAGAGCCAGATTTCCGCCCGTCGGGGCCTCCCGATCTGGTATTTTGGTAGCTTGGGCTTAAAGTAATGCGAACAACTGACTTAATCCACCAGAAGCGCGAAGGCGAAGAACTCAGCGCCGAAGAAATCGTCTATATGGTGGACGGCTACAGCCGCGGTGAAATTCCCGACTTCCAAATGGCGGCCTTCCTGATGGCCGTTTATTTTAGCGGAATGAGCGAGGACGAAGCCACCGCGATGACGGACTATCTGGTCCGCAGCGGCGAGGCCCTCGACCTTTCCGACATTCCCGGCGTGAAAGTCGAGCAGTCTTCCACGGGCGGGGTCGGCGATAAGACGACGCTGATTGCCGCGTCGATTGCGGCCGCCGCCGGGGTGGTGGTGCCGATCATCGCTTCCCGCACCACCGGGTTCATGGGCAATACCCTCGACAAGATCGCTTCCATTCCCGGCTTCCGCACGGATCTCAGCCTCGACGACTTCAAGATGGTGCTGCGCGAACACGGCCTCGCCTTCATGCAGCAGAACCAGGACATCGCTCCCGCCGATGAACGCGTCTACGCCCTGCGGGATCTGTCGAGCACGGTGGATTCGATTCCTTTGATGGCTTCTTCCATCATGTCGAAAAAGCTTGCCGCCGGCATCGACGCCGCGGTCTTCGACGTGAAGGTGGGCGCGGGCGCTCACATGAAGAAGCAGATCGATGCGCGGCGTCTTGCGCAGATGATGATCACCATCGGCCGCCGCGCCGATAAGCGCGTCCAGGCCCTCGTCACCGATATGAACCAGCCCATCGGCTTCGCGGTGGGGAATGCGCTCGAAATCATGGAAGTTTCGCAGACCCTCCAGAACATGGGGCCAAGCGACCTCACCCGGATCGCGCTGGAGCTTGCCGCGCGCATGATCCATGCTGGCAAGGTCACGAAGAATCTCGATGAAGCCCGCGAGATTGCCCAGAACAAGCTGATCGACCTTTCCGGCTACCGCAAGTTCAAGGAAGTGATCACCGCGCAGGGCGGCAACCCGCAGGTGCTCGACCGATTCGAACTCCTGCCGAACGCGCTGGGCGCGCGCGAGATTTTCACTCCCCGCGGCGGCTTCGTTTCCGCCATCAACGCCGAGGATATCGGGCGCGCCGCGGCCATGATTGGCGGCGGGCGGGAGATCCTCTCGGACGAAGTCGATCCCGCCGTCGGCGTCATCCTGGAAGTGAAAGTGGGCGCGAGGGTAGAGAACGGGTCCGTTCTCGCGCGTCTCTATTACACCAGCGAGGAGCGCGTGGAAGAAGCCGCGGAGATGGTGGAGGATGCCTTCCGCATCTCAAACAGCGAACCCGAGAACCGCGAATTGATTCTCGAAGTCGTCGGCTAAGCCGCCCGCCGCGGGCGCGCGCAGCGTTCCAGGGCATCCCGATTCATCGCCTGAGTTCGAAGAATCGTTCGGAGAGGGAATGGAGCGTTTTACCGGTCTATTGGGGCTTGCGGCGATCCTCGGGGTTGCTTGGCTGTTCTCCAAGGACCGCAAGCGCATCCGGCTCTCGCTGCTGCTCTGGGGACTGGGCCTGCAGATCGGCTTCGCCTGCCTCGTGCTCCTCACCGATTTCGGCAAGGTTTTTGAGCTCGCCAGCGTCGCCGTGAACGCCATGTTCGGCTTTGTCGAAGCGGGCAGCGGCTTCGTGTTCGGCGAAGCCCTCGGCACCAAGGCCGGCCCATACGGGGTGCTCTTCGCCTTTCAGGTTCTCCCCATCATCATCTTCATCGCCTCCTTCTTTTCCATCCTGTATTACTTCGGAATCATGCAGGTGCTGGTGCGCGTCATGGCGCGGGTGATGCAGCGCGTGATGGGCGTGAGCGGCGCGGAAGCCACCAACGTGGCTGCAAGCATTTTCATGGGGCAAACGGAGGCGCCGCTCACCATCCGGCCCTTTCTGCCGAGGCTTACGGAGAGCGAACTTTTCACCGTCATGACCTGCGGGATGGCCCACGTCTCCGGGGCCGTGATGGCGGCGTACGTGAGGCTGGCCGGCGTGGAGATCAAGCATCTGCTGACGGCCGTCGTGATGACCGCCCCCGCCACCATCCTGATCGCGAAGATGCTGGCACCGGAGAGTGACCACCCGGAAACCCTCGGCAAAGTGGATATCGAAGTGGAGAAGCCCGGCGTAAACGTGATCGACGCGGCCGCGCGGGGCGCGGGCGACGGGCTGCAATTGAGCCTGAATATCGCCGGAATGCTGATCGCCTTTCTGGGGCTGATCGCCATGATCAACGGCTTCTTCGGCTGGGTTCACGCCTTGCCCGGCATGGCGTGGATTCCTGGGACGATGCAGGAGCTTTTCGGGGTCTTGTTTGCGCCCGTGGCCTGGCTGATGGGCGTCGCCTGGTCGGACGCGCAGGCCGTGGGCAATCTGCTTGGCACCCGCCTGGTGCTGAATGAGTTCGTCGCCTTCCTCCAGTTGGGTCCGCTCAAGGAAACGCTTTCGCCCCGTTCCTTTACCATCGCCACCTACGCGCTTTGCGGCTTCGCCAATTTCTCTTCCATCGCCATTCAGGTGGGCGGCATCGGCGCTCTGGCTCCCTCCCGCAAGTCGGACCTCGCGCGCCTCGGCTTGCGCGCCGTCGCGGCCGGCACCATGGCCAATTTCATGTCGGCCTGCATCGTCGGTATGCTGATTTAGGGGAGGGCGGAATGACGCAGTGGGATTTGCTTCGGGAAGCGTCGCGGGTGGTGGAAGCCCATGCGGCGCGCAAGCCGCGGATCGGCATTGTGCTTGGCAGCGGACTGGGCGCGTTCGCCGGTCGGCTTCGAAACTCGCGCCAGATCCGCTACAGTGAGATCCCCGGTTTTCCGGTGCCTTCCGCCGAGGGCCACGCAGGCGAGCTCGTGCTCGGCGAGATTGGCGGTGTGAATGTGGCCTGCCTCGCCGGGCGTGTGCACCAGTACGAAGGCTACTCCGCGCAGGAAGCGGTTTTCGGCGTCCGTTTGCTCGGGTTGCTTGGCGTCACCACCCTGGTGCTCACGAATGCCGCCGGCGGCATCAACCCAAGCTATGAGCGCGGACAGTTGGTTTTGATCACGGACCATATCAATTTCCAGGGAACGAACCCGCTCATTGGCCCGAATCTCGACCAGTTGGGCGCGCGTTTCCCGGATATGTCCGAAGCGTACCCCGCACTGCTGCGCCAGATCGCCCTGGAGGTCGCGAGCGGTGTGGGTGTCTCCCTTGGGGAGGGCGTTTACATGGCGCTGCTCGGGCCGAGCTTCGAAACTCCCGCCGAGATTCGCGCCTTCCGGACCTTGGGCGCCGATCTGGTGGGCATGTCCACCGTGCCCGAAGCGATCGCCGCCAGCCACATGGGCATCGCCTGCCTGGGCATCTCCTGCGTCACGAACATGGCGGCGGGCCTCTCCCAGGAAAAGCTCAGCCACGACGAGGTGCTCGAGACGGGGCGCATGGTGCAATCGAAATTTGAGACGCTGCT
>JBDIBK010000193.1:0-6260 GCA_039812845.1 Bryobacterales bacterium | reverse complement strand
TCATGCCGCCCTGCGGGCTTTCGGTGTGCTGCGGCTGGCGCACCCGTCCCGAGACACGGCGACGGCAATGTTGACCAGCCAGCAACGGAGCGGCTCACGGAGCACCGCGCGAGCGCTCCAGCAGGAGGCAAATTGCGGTAACGAGGATATCGTGGCCAACCGGTGCGGTTCCTCTCACCAAGAGATCAGGGGGTAACGTGCATGCCCCGGATCTTTGGGGCGGGTTTCTGGGTGGCGAGGGCGGTACATAGGTGTCGCGCCGACAAATGGGCCGTCGCGACATGGACTCGCTGGCGCTCGGCTGGGTGCCTGATCGGGCGGAGGCGCGAGGAATCGGGCGGGGGCTTGATGGACGGGGTGCGTTTGCGGCCGAGCCGTTTGCGGCCGAGCCGTTTGCGGGGTGCCACGCAGGGGCTTCCTCTCGGGCTGCTTCGACTTGATGCCTACAAGGAATAAGGCTCTGTCGCCGCCTTCGGGGCTCACGATGGGTTGCTTGCGTTTCCACGGGTGGCGCTCGCCGACTCGCTCTACCCGTGGCAACACGATTCTGGCGACCGTTCCGGTCTTTCTGGAATGTGGCTTCCGTATTCCAGGCTATGGGTGGCTCTCGACGAGCCGCCTGCGGGGTGCCGCGCAGGTGCTTCCTCGGGAGAGGAATGACGTAACGCGTTCTGTATCAGTGGCTTAGCAATTGGTGAAAGTTACGCCTGTCCCTCCTTTCCCTCCTTTCCATCGCTGCGAGTTCGACTGGAACGGCCAGCCGGGCTGCATCTCCCCGATGTCGGCCCACTGGAGTCCGTCGTCGGCGAGCGTGAGCGCCACGTCCGATCCGGGGAAATAGAAGATGTGGCACGTGTTGGGCGCGGGAATAGTGCCGCGGTCCGTGATGACGAACTGGATCTCGTTGACGTCCGAATAGCCGGGGTTGGCCGTGTTGGCGTCGGTGACGGTGATGCTGAACTTCTGGGTGGTGGTGCCCGCGCCCTGCGGGTAGCCGGACGTGTTATGGGCGATGGCGGGGGCGGAGCCGGAAGAGACAAAAGTCCAGGCGCCCTGGGAGGCCATGGCCAGTTCGCGGCCCGTGTTGTCGCGGGCGGAGACCTCGATGTTCTTCGTGCCCGAGGCGAAGGCGCCCTGGAAGCCGATGCCGAGGATGAGTTCGAGGGGGTTGTAGCCGGAGCCTCCCCAGGTGTAGGCGTTCAAGCCGGCGCCCACCAGCGTGCAGGCGCTGTTCGAAAGATTGGCGGCGCCCGTGCCGATGGGGCCTTCGAGCTTCGTTCCAGCGTCGTTGAACAACTCGAGCGCGCCGCCGTCGCGCGACCAGCGGAAGGAACAACTGTTGGCGTTCGAACCGTTCGCGCTGAAGCGGACCCGGACCTCGTCGATGGTGCTGGGGCCTTGGGCATCGAGGAAGCGGAACTTGAAGACCTCGGCCAGCCCCTTTCTCTCCGCGGCCTCCGGCACGATCATCGAGAAAGTGGGGGCCGCCCCGGAACCCGAGACCGGCTTGAGCGTAAGAACCGCCGCCCCGACAACAGAGTCATCCGATTGCCGCCGGGCAGTGACGGTCACCGTCTGCTGGGAGGCGATGGAAGCGGGCGCCGTGTAGAAGCCCGTTGCCGTGTTGAGCGTGCCCGCCAGGGGGCTAAAGGCGCAGCCAAAGGGGACGCTCGAAAGCCGCCCGGATGCATCCTTTCCCCACTCATTCCACGTGGTTACTGCGTATAACCAGTGAGATGAACTCCGCTGGCACATGATCCGCTAGCCAAACTGAATCGTTCCCCTGGTAGAACTGGACTCCATTCTGACTAGCGTGCTCGGCAGCGATCCGAAGAATCACCGGCGAAGGACTCTTACGGCGACCAACTTGTAAGGCGGTTTCTTCGTCAACCGAAAGATGAACGTTCTGCCGGGACATAGGCTTCAACCCCTGGGCTTGGATTTCCTCGGCGGCGATAGGGCTTGTTCCATGAAAGAGGAAGCTGGGCGGGTGACTCGGCTCTCTGGCTAGCGGTTCCGGAGTCGAGTGACCGTACAGCGCCCGAATGCGATCCCCTTCGATTTCATGACGAACCTTGGCGGAATTGCTCACCATCTCACTGAGATCAGCTTCAGACAGGGCCGCCCATTGAGCGTCGCTCTCTCGAAGAGCTCGAAGCAGATCGGCAATGCCAACCCACCCCTGGGCGTCGAGCGTCAGCCCGTAGGCTCCAGGTTCGTGCCTGAGTGCATGAGACACGGTTCTGCTGAGATTCGCGTGATCGATCTTCATGGCCCTTGCACCCGTTGCAGCATCTCGAACATGACATCGCGCAGAGAACCCTCTCGCAGATTGACAGCAAGAGCCTTTGCGATGCACTCGAAGGTAGAATCGTGAAACGAAAAAATGTAGTGCCTTAGGTCGCCGTACCGGTTCTGAGCGTGTCGGCTGTGGCGCTTGTTCATCCCTTCCAACTGGCGAATCCACGAGGAATCGAGCACCTCGAACACACCGTAAGGTCTTAGTCCCCTTTCGGCCAGTGGATGACCAAGAAAGGTCTCGTCATTCGGTGGGCCGAACATGTGAGCGCACGGTTGGGTAAATTCCACTAGAGCAACGTACCCCTTCGAATTGGCCGTCATCATTTTGACGGCGGAACTGACTGCCTCATCTGATTCTGAAACCATGTATGCCAGCAGGACGCGGTTCTCATCGCTCATGAGGAAAGGCAGAGATGCACCGCTGTCCGGCAGCGGCGCTTCGTGCACTTCCATCACTCGATCCAATGTGTCAATGGCGTACATTCTCGTTCACCGCCTCCAGATTGCTACTTCATCCTGACCGAATCGGTACCCGCGCTTGTCAGTCCATTCCGTTCAAGTTGACCTGACAGACGCGCCTGCGCTGCGGCGTCGTTCGTTACATTGATCGCATTCCAATTCGATCGAGGAATACCTGCTTTCTCCAGCGCCATCGCCGACCTCGTATTCAGAATCAGCGTGTTGCCATCTCGGACCGCGTACTCAATCGGAACGTCTCCCGGATGCAGAGTTCCGCTCCTGAGAGCATTCGCGACCTCATCAACACTCCTGCCCGCAAACTTTCCACTAGAGCTGAACATGGCACTAGCAGTCGTCTGGGCAAACTTGGCACCTGCCAGTACACCTCCATTGCTGCTGGCGATGCCGAGCTGTATCAGTTCTTCTCCCACCCACCATGCCCGCAAGCCTCTCCAAAGTGAGGGAAGTCCCCTGACCGATGAAACCATCATCGCGCCTTGACCGGCTTCGCTCACAATCGTCGCGATTTGATGCGACGAACTGAGCCCTTGACCAATACCTTGCAGCATGATGAGGTTGGCCTCATCGCGGCCAACGCCGACCGTGACCTGTTGCGGAGTTATTGTGCCATTTTCTGAGACTCCCGCCGCCGCACACCCTCCTCCGGTCCCATCGTCGGCTGGCCCGTTACTGGTTTCCACGCACTTCCTGCCACTTGGATCGATCGAGCGTAACGGGTTGTTTCGAACGTAGCTATAGAGGTTCCAGCTTTGCGGATATGCGATGTCTTGGTCCGCAAACGGAGCATCAGGCGAAGTGAATCTCCCTTGCGCACTACTGAAGTAACGAGCAAACGAATAATCCAGCCCGGTCTCGGCGTCCCGTTCTTTGCCGGTAAACCGGTGCGTTAGCGCGGCGTTCGACACGTACTTCATCGCCGCCGTCCGCCCGCCGACGCCCGAGGGGATTTCTTCGCCGAAGGGCAGGTAATCGTGCCGGCTCACCACGTTGCCGCTTCCATCGGTCACCAGGCGCGTGGAGCCCAGGTGGTCAGTGGTCACGAAAAGCGTGGCGGCCGCCCCCGAGGGCGGCGTGGCCAGATACTCCGCCGCCAGTTCGCCCATCGCGTCATACACGAACCAGGTGCTCGCCGCGCCCGTCGTCTTCTTCACCCGCCGGCCCTCGCCGTCGTATGCGTACGTCGTCTGGCTGCCCCCGCTCGACTGCGAACTCACCAGCCGATTCTCCGCGTCGTACGCGAGCGTCCAGCCTCCGTGCTTCGTCTGGTTGCCCGCCGCGTCATACGCATAGTTCGCCCCCGTCAAGCGGTTGTTCGCCGGGTTGATGTAGCTCGAGGACGTGGGAGTCCGCGGATCCATCGGCAGCGTGCCGTTCGCCGACACCCAGCGGTTTCCGTAGCGATCGTACGAGTAACTCTGGCTCCACCCGGTGGGGGTGGCATAATCCGTCACGTTCGAAAGCCGATTCACCGCGTCGTATCCATAATGCTCTATGTGATTGTTCGCGTAGTTGAACTGCGCGACGATGTTCCCGTTGTTCGTCGTGCACGATCCGCCCGAATATTGATTGGCGCAATAGGCGAATTGCAGCGTGAGGTGGGACATCTCGTTCCCCGCCGTACCCAGCCTCACGTCATACGGCTGCAACCGTTGCGCGTTATAACCCCGGCGCTCCGTCAGCGCATTGCCCAGCACCGTCGCCGCCATCAGCCCCTGTTCGTTGTACGTCATCGCGCTCACGTAGGATTTAGACACGCCCCCAAGCAGCCCCGTCACCTTCGTCAGCCGCCCCGCCCGGTCCGGGTCCGGATAGCTCACCGTCCGCCCCGAGGGATACTGCACCGAGGCCACGCTCCCGTCCATGTAGTAAGCATACGCGAACGGATAGCCCACCCCATCGGTCGTCTGCGTGCTCGTCGCGATGCGGCCCCCCGGCGTGTACGTGAATGCCTGCGACACCGCGCCGCCGGTTGAAACCGCGGTGAGCCGCAGCTTGTCGTAGCTGTAGCCGACGCTGGGCGTGCCGCCGCCCGAATAGGCTTTGCTCAGCGGCCGGTTCAGCCAATCGTAAGCGATGGTTGTTACGATCCCCCGCGCGTCGGTTCTTTGAGTCAAGTTTCCGTTGTTGTCGTAAACATAGTTGACCGTTCCGCTCTCCGGGTTCGATGCCTGGGTAAGACGGCCCAGCCGGTCGTAGACGAAGGTGCGCGTGCGGCCGCCCTCGTCGACGCTCAGCAAGTTGTTCGTGGATTCGTACGCATAGCCGGTCTCCTCCGCCGCGCCGCCGCTCCCGGACGGCTCCGCGCTTCGATTGGATGCGCTGCTGGCGTCTCTGAAAACCGGCTTGCGTTCGCGGGCACACTTCCCCTCTGGCCTCACCGCTGGAGCGAATCTTGGGATCGGCGGGTGGCTGAGCGGAAGCTCCGCTCACGGGCGCGTCGCCGCGGGCGTGGCAACCGCCGGATTACGAGGAAAGCCGATCGAATCGGCGGCCAGCGCGACGGCGGCCGCACGAAGGTCTGTTTGAGAACGTCGGAGCGGCGTCCGATAAAAAGACCTTCAAGGGGGAAGATCCCCCGGCTTTTGTCAATACTCTTTTTGAGGATCTGTGGATTTATTTTTGTGGACGGTTCGGATCATGGATGCGACTCTACCGGGAGGGTGACGCGGGCGGCGGTTGCAGAAAGAGAAAGGGGAAAGCGGAGACGTTCTTCTCGGACTGCGGACCGGGCGGGGGTGGAGGATTGGTGATGTCTTCTCGATTTGGGGGATTTTGGTGGAAGGCATGTTGCAGCTTGCGGGATGCGCGTTGGTTTATGCCACCCCTGCCGGGGTTCCGGTATCTTTTTACTTCCGCCGGGGCGCTTACGCACCCCGCTGGCTCATGCCGCCCTTCGGGCTGGGGCTGGCTCATGCCGCCCTTCGGGCTGGGGCTGGCTCATGCCGCCCTTCGGGCTGGGGCTGGCTCATGCCGCCCTTCGGGCTGGGGCTGGCTCATGCCGCCCTTCGGGCTGGGGCTGGCTCATGCCGCCCTTCGGGCTGGGGCTGGCTCATGCCGCCCTTCGGGCTGGGGCTGGCTCATGCCGCCCTTCGGGCTGGGGCTGGCTCATGCCGCCCTGCGGGCTGGGGCTGACCGGTGCCGCCCCGCTACCCCGCCACGTTGCCGCCTCGCGGGCCTGTCACGTTGCCGCCCAGCGGGCCGCGATAGAATGATCGCCGAACGGCTATGAAACCACATGCTTTTTCGAAGGGCCGGATTTCTCTGAACCGGCGGGACTTGCTGATGACCTCCGCGGTGGCGGGGTTCCCTGGGATTCTGCGGGGGCAGCGGGGCGATGGGAAGCCCAATATCATCTGGATTCTGGGGGAGGATTTCAGCCCCGATCTGAGCTGCTACGGAAGCCGGGTGGTGCGCACGCCGGTGCTGGACAAACTGGCGTCCGAAGGAGTGCGCTTTGACCGGGCCTTCACCACCGCTCC
>JBDIBK010000192.1:0-6331 GCA_039812845.1 Bryobacterales bacterium | reverse complement strand
ACGCAGCATGGGCCCGCGAATCCGCTGCGCCTCAAAGCAACGGGGCTCGAACCGGGGATGATCCTTTTCCCCTACGATGCCTACAAGAAGTGGAGCGGCGCTTACCCGCCCGACGTGGTTCGTTCGCAGTTCCGCAAGCTGGCCGCGAAATGGCGCGCGGGCCTTGATCGCCTCGAAAGAGCGGCGGAGCGTGCTTCCCCCGTGAAACGGCAACATGCGCGGCGCGAACTGGCCATCGCGAAGACCTGCCAGCACCACTTCGAAAGCACGGCCAATCAGGTGGAGTTCTATCTGCTGCGGGACGGGCTGGCGTCGCGGGGTGCGGGCGGGCGCGAGCAAGCGCGGAGGCGGATGCTGGAGATCGCGCGGGCGGAAATGGAGCTAAGCCGGTGGCAATACTATGTTGCAAAGAGCGAATCTCTAATCGGATACGAAGCGTCGAACCACTATTTCTATACGCCCCTCGATCTGGTGGAGAAAATGCTGAACTGCGAATGGGTGGAGCGGCAATTACGGAACGAAGCCGGATGACGAATCCGGATGCGGCCGCGCGCGGAGATGCCTGCGGGGCGCGGGCTACTTCCGGGTGAAAAATACATCATAGAGTGAGTCGATCTGATAGTGACGCACCCCGAGCGCCTTCATGCGCATGGCGTCTTCTTCCGGACCTTTCCATTCGTCCCGCTTGGCCATCGTGTAGCGGAAGGTGTTGATGGAAGCGACTGGAACGACGCCATGTTTCAGGCTAAGCGCATAGGTTTCCGGGCTAAGTTCGCTCGCCTGCTCGAAGAGGTAGTAGCGTGCCGCGACGTCGTCACCGCGCTCCAGTGCCGCGAGGAGGCGGGCGCGGTTGGCGGATTGCCGCAGACGCGGCCCCAGGAATGAGGCCGGCCGCGTGCCCCCGCCGAGCATGTAGGCGGTGTCCAGGAGGTGATGGCGCTCCATGACGTTTCCAAGATCTGTATAGAACTTCTCCGGCCAGTCCGCACTCTTCAGGTCCAGCATCAAGCGGATTTTCCCCTCACACATCGCGCAGGCCTCGCGGAAATGGATCGGCTTCGAACCGCCCGGTGTGGCCCGCAGACGGCTGACCTCCGCCCAGGTCATCCGCTCCACCCGGCGCGCGTCACCGTAAAAGCGCTTGAAGTCGGCGTCGTGCTGAAGAATCGGCTCACCGTCCTTCGTTCTGCGAATATCGACTTCGATCATCCAATAGCCGCGAGCGATCGCCGCTTCGAGCGACCCAGGGCTGTTTTCCGGGTGCGCATCGTCCACGATGCCGCCGCGATGCGCAATCAGCTTGTAAGCCGGATCGAGTTCCGCGGCGGAGAGGCTGGCGGCAGCGGCTCCTAAGAAGGTGCGTCGGGACAGGATTGATTTCATGATGCCTCTCTTCATGAGATGCCATTGAGATGGGTGGCTGCAAGTTGCCACCAGACCTTGAGAAATCGGATCTGTGCCATTATGAAAAAAGGGGATCTGAGGGATTAAAGGCGGGAAATGCCGCCGCGGATATGTCCGGTGAGAGGAAGTTTACGAAGCGGCGGGCTGATTTCGGCAATCTGTCAATGAGGGTGGGCTGGGAGCGAGGGTCTCCGTTGCGGTTGACTAGCGTTCCTCCCGTTCGTGGGCCGTCCCCTTCAGGGCAAGGGTTTGCCGCGGTGCCGATCGCGCATCGGTCTCTTCCTAGCGGGCGCTTTGGAGCCGGCGACTTCGAGACCTGCCTCTGACCCGATTCCACCATGGGCCTCATCCAGGATTCTTTCATGAACCATCGAAACTTGAACCTTCCCTATTTGCTGGCGGGAGCGCTGTCGGCATTCCTCCTCGTGCTCTGCGGATGCAGTTCGGCGGGCCGGGCCGCGGGGCCGGGCGGGATGCCGCCGGCTGCCGTTTCCACCATCCGGCTGGTGCCGCAAGATGTGACGATTGTGGAGGAATTTGCCGCGCAGACCTTTGCGCGCGACATGGTGGAAGTCCGCGCGCGGGTGGACGGGTATCTGGAGAAGCGCCCGTTCGAGGCGGGCGACGACGTGCGGGAAGGGCAGGTGCTGTATTCGCTCGACCTGCGCCCCTACGAAGCTGCCGTCACCAAGGCGCGGGCCGACCTCGCCCAGAGCCGCGCGAACGCGGAATTCGCCGTTCGGCAGGTCTCCCTGTTGCAGGCGAAGGCGAACCTGCTCCAGGCCAAAGCGAACCTGCTGAAGGCCTCGCAGGATGTGGAACGCCTGCGCCCGCTGGTTGCGCAGGATGCCGCCTCTAAGCAGGATCTCGATAACGCCACGGCTGCGCTCGAAGCCAATCAGGCCAACGTGAAAGCGCTTGAAGCCGGGGTGGAGCAAACGGAACTGACCAACAAGGCGCAAATTGAAACGACGGCCGCACAGGTGAAAGCGAATGAAGCGAACCTGCGCACGGCCGAACTGAACCTGGAATATGCCACGATTCGCTCGCCAATCGCGGGACGGATTGGCGACAGCACCGTGCAAGTAGGCGGGCTGGTGAGAGCCGCCGCGCAGACGCCTCTCACCACGATTGCGCCGCTCGATGTGATCTGGGTGCGCTTCCAGTTGAGTGAAACGGAATACTTCGAATACGACAAGCGCCGCGCGGAATCCCCCACCAAGAGCGTTCCGCTGACGCTGGTTCTCGCCAATGGCGCAATCCACCCGTATCCGGGGCGCATCCAGAACGTCAACAATCAGGTGGATACGCGCACGGGAACGCTGGAGATGCAGGCGACCTTCCCGAACCCCGGCCGCGTGCTGCTTCCCGGCCAGTTTGGGCGGATACGGATGCCGGTGGAGAACCGGCGGAACGCACTGCTGATCCCGCAGATTGCCGTGACCGACAGGCAGGGAGTTGCAACGGTGCTTACGCTGAACGCGGAGAAGAAGGTGCAGCTCCGGAACATTGTCACCGGGGCGCGCGTGGGCACCGATTTTCTAGTGACGCAGGGCTTGAAGGCGGGCGACGAATTGATTGTGGAAGGCATCCAGAAGGCCCGCCCCGGTTCCGTTGTGGTGCCTTCGCCGTATCAGCCGGACCGCGCCTCGGCGACCGCGCCCGGGGCGGCGAATGCGCCGCCTTCGAAACCGGCGCCCGGCGGTGCCGCGAAAGCGGGTGCGGAGTAACCGATGGCTAGCTTTTTTATTGACCGTCCTGTCTTCGCCATCGTGATTTCGGTGGTGATCGTGGTGCTTGGCCTCACCGCCATCCCCTCGCTGCCCGTGGCCACGTACCCGGAAGTGGTTCCGCCGGTGGTGCAAATCGTCGCGAACTATCAAGGCGGAAACGCGCAGGATCTGGAGAAGACCGTTGCGCAGCCCATTGAGCAGCAGCTCGTCGGGCTGGACGGAATGCTCTACTTTTTCTCGCGCAGTTCAAACAACGGCACACTCACGATCGACGTGACCTTTGAGCTCGGCACGAATATCGACATTGCCACGGTGCAGACCCAGAACAAGGTGAACCTGGCGCTGCCGCAGTTGCCGCCGGAAGTGCAGCGCGTGGGCGTGACGGTGAACAAGGTCTCGTCGGCGTTTCTGTTCGCGATTGCGCTCACCTCGAACGACGACCGCTACGATACGCTCTATCTGGCCAACTACGCCACCATCAACTTGCTGGATCGCGTCGGAAGCATTCAGGGCGTGGGGGCCGCGCGCGTGGCGGCGGGGCGGGATTACGGCATGCGGCTGTGGGTGAATCCGGACCGCATGGCGACGCTCGGCGTGACGGCCACCGACGTGAGCGCGGCGGTGCAGAGCCAGAACCGGCAGAACCCATCGGGCACGCTCGGGCAAAGCCCGGCACCGGCGGGAACCGCGTTCCAATACCCGGTGACCTCCTCCGGGCGCCTGCTGAATGAAGATCAGTTTGGCGACATCATCGTTCGCGCGGAGAATGACGGCGCGCTTTTGCGCCTCAAGGATTTCGGCCACGTGGAGCTGGGAGCCCAGAATTACGGCGGCTTCAATAACCTTTCGAAGAAGCCCGCCGCGGTGCTGATCGCCTTTTTGCAGCCCGGCGCCAATGCCGTGCAAACGGCGGACCGCGTGAGCGCGTTCCTCGAAGAGGCATCGCGAGATTTCCCCGAGGGAATCGAGTACACCATCAGCTACGATGCAACGAAGTTTGTGCGCGCGGCGATTCGCGAAGTGATCACCACGCTGGTCGAAGCGGTGCTGCTGGTGCTGCTGGTGACGTTCGTGTTTCTGCAGAACTGGCGCGCGACGCTGATTCCGCTGGCGGCGGTGCCGGTCTCGATTATCGGGACCTTCGCGCTGTTTCCGGTGCTGGGCTTCACGATCAACATGACGAGCATGTTCGGATTGGTGCTGGCGATCGGCATCGTGGTGGACGACGCCATCGTGGTGACGGAGGCGGTGCAATACAACATCGACAACGGCATGAGCCCCCGCGACGCCACCATCAAGGCGATGCGCGAAGTATCGGGGCCGGTCGTCGCCATTGCGCTGGTGCTGAGCGCGGTCTTCATTCCGGTGGCGTTCATCGGCGGCATCAGCGGACAGATTTACCAGCAGTTCGCGCTCACCATCTCCGCCTCCGTGCTGATCTCCGCGCTATGCGCGCTCACGCTCAGCCCCGCGCTCTGCGCGATGATTCTTCGTCCGCATGGCCATAGCAGGGGTCCGCTGGGGAAGGTCTTCGACCGTTTCAACCGGGTCTTCGATTGGACCACCCATCACTATCTGAGCGGCGTGAAAGTGCTGATCCGGCGCATGGCCTTCAGCCTGGTTGCGCTGGGGGGCTTTTTCCTGCTGGCCGGTGGATTGTTCAAGGCCCTTCCCGGCGGCTTTCTTCCGGATGAAGACCAGGGCGTGATCTTCATGGTGGTGCGCCTGCCGGATGGCTCCACCCTCGCCCGAACGCAAGCGGTGACGGACAAGATTCAGGACCAGATGCTGAAGATCGATGGCATCCGGAACGCCACCGTCCTCGGCGGGCTGGATCTGACCTCGCAGACGCAGAACCCCAATGTGGCCACGATGTTTTTGGAGTTGGACCCATGGGAGGATCGCACCGCGGACAACCTCCAGTTCAACGCCATTCTCGGGCGAGTGAATGGTTCTCTGTTCCAGGTGAAGGAGGCGTTCGCGTTTGCCTTCGGCTTGCCTCCGATTCTTGGCATGGGCACGTCGGGGGGCTTCGAGTTCATGCTGGAAGACCGGCTGGGTGGCACGGTGGAAGAACTCGCCGCGCTGGCGGATGAGCTCTCCGCGGCGGCCATGCAGGACCCCGCAATCGCGAGCATCGCGAATACCCTTCAAGTGGCCACGCCCGGCTATCAGGTTCACCTGGATGTGGAGAAGACGCAGACCCTGGGAATCCCGACGACGGATGTGTTCAACTCGCTGCAAACCTTTCTGGGCGGACTCTATGTGAACGACTTCAACCGGTTCGGCCGCACCTGGCGCGTGTTCATGCAGGCGGAGCCGGAGTATCGCAGCCGGCCGGACGACGTGAAGCGCTTTTTTGTGCGCTCTTCGAAGGGCGACATGGTGCCGCTCTCGACGCTGCTTTCCCTGACGCCCACCAGCGCGCCGGATGTGATCTATCGCTACAACCGCTACCGCGCGGCCAAGCTCATCGGGCAATACAGGCCGGGCTTCAGTTCCGGGCAGGGCATCGCGGCGATGGAGAGCACGGCGGCGCGATTGCTGCCGCCTGGGTACAGCTTCGAATGGACCGGCACCGTATTCCAGCAGAAGCTCACGGAAGGGAAAGAGGGGATCATTTTCGGCTTTGCCGCATTGCTGGTTTTTCTCTTCCTTGCCGCGCAGTATGAGAGCTGGGTGATTCCGTTCGCGGTGGTGCTTGCCATTCCGCTGGGGCTTTTCGGAGCGCTGCTCGGGGTCTTTCTTCGTTCGTACGCCTACGACCTCTATACACAAATCGGCATTGTCACGCTGATCGGCCTGGCCTCGAAAAATGCGATCCTGATCGTGGAGTATGCGCGATTGAAACACGATGAAGGGAAGAGCGTCGTGGATGCCGCGATTGAAGCCGCGCACCTGCGGCTGCGGCCCATCATCATGACTTCGTTCGCCTTCATTCTGGGCGTGACGCCGCTGCTGATGGCGGAGGGCGCGGGGGCGGGCGCGCGAAGAGCGCTGGGGACCACGGTATTTTCCGGCATGCTGGCGGCCACGTTTCTGGGCGTCTTTCTGGTGCCCGTGCTATCCGTGGTGATGCAGCGCATCGCGAACTGGCGGACGGGAGACCGGCGCAGCGCGGCGGGCGATGCGGCCGAGGAGGTGAGTGCGTGAGACGCGAAGGTACTGTTGTTGCGCTGGCGGCGCTGCTGTTA
>JBDIBK010000191.1:0-6389 GCA_039812845.1 Bryobacterales bacterium | reverse complement strand
ATGACGTACTTGTCGAGTTCGGCGACGATCTGCCTGGGCGTCAACTCATCGAGCAGGGGACCGGTGTTGGAGCCCTGAGTGGGAAGGTAAATCACCATGGCTATGCCAACTCTTCGTAGACCACGTTGTGGTTGGTGTAGATGCAGATATCGGCGGCGATGGTCATGGCCTTTTCCGAAATCTGGCGGGCGGAGAAGTCGGTATTCTCAAGCAGCGCCCGCGCGGCCGCCGCTGCAAACGGGCCGCCGGAGCCGATGGCCGCCACGCCCTTATCCGGTTCAATCACGTCGCCCTGCCCGCTAAGCAGGAACGTATTCTCTTTGTCGGCCACCAGCAGCATGGCTTCGAGATGCCGAAGCACCTTGTCCGTGCGCCAGTCCTTGGTGAGCTCCACGGCCGCGCGGGCGAGGTTGCCGTTGAACTGCTCCAGCTTCACTTCGAAGCGCGCGAAAAGAGCAAAGGCATCGGCGGTGGAACCCGCGAAACCCGAGAGGATCCGGTTCTGGTAAAGGCGGCGCAGCTTGTTGGTGGACGCCTTGATGACTTCATGGCCGAGCGTAACCTGGCCGTCGCCAGCCATCACCACGTGGCCATCGCGCCGCACGCACAGGATTGTCGTTGACTTGATAGGAGGGTGCATCGAGACCTTTTCATTCTCGCATAGGGGGAATGCCACGATCGTGCCAACGCCCCCGCCTCGCCAACGCCCCCGCCTGCGTTCCGGCGTGCGCCGCTAATTCGCGCTCACGGTGCGGGCTTCGAGGAGGGTGTTCTCTTCGATGGTGTCGTCGGGATGGCGAACGACCTGTTCTCCCGGTTTCAGGCCTTCCAGAATCTGCGCGGCCAGCCCGTTGCGCTGCCCCACTTTCACTTCGCGATGCCGGGCGCGGTCCCCCTCTTTGACGAACACGGCCCAGCCGCCTTGATGCCGGAAGAGTGCGCTGGCGGGCACCTGCAGCACATCGTCGCCCTTCCAGATCACGAAGCTCGCTTCCACGCGGTAGGCGTCGCCCAGGCGGCTCCATTCTTCTTCGGGAGAAGTGATATCGGCAATCACGCGCACGCGCTGCTCCTCCACGCCCAAGGCGGAAACCTTCGTGAACGCGGCGGGCTCCACCGTGCGCACTTTCCCGGTGAGCGGCTGCGCACCGCCCCAGCGTTCGAGCAGCACCTCCGCGCCGGGGGCAATGCGCACCGCGTCGGCGGAGAGCACTTCCACCTCCACTTCGAGCGCCCGCGCGTTCGCCAATTCCAGCAGAGGGTCCCCCGCGTTCACCGGGCCTTCGCTCTTGCGCACGACGCGCAAGACGCGGCCGGCCACCGGCGAATTCACTGGCACCAAATCGCCTTGCGGCCGCAGATCGATTTTGGTGGGCTGCGCCAAGACAACCCGCGCCGCATCCACTTCCGCGCGGGCGACCGCCACGGCGCGCTCCGCCGAGATCAGCGCCGCCTCCGCACGCTGTTTGTCGGCGAGCGCTTTATCGTAGACCTCGCGAGCCAGATCGCCGGAGCGCTGCAACTTGGCGATGCGGGCAAACTGCGCTTCCCAATACGTGACGTCCGCGCGCGCGGCTGGCACGCGGCTTACGGCTTCCGCCAGCGCGGCTTCCGCCTGCCGCACGCGGGCCTCCGCCTCCGCGCGTGTCCGCGCATCAAGCACCGGGGAGCGCTGCGCCTGTGGCTCCAGCAGCGCGATCAACTGGCCGCGCTTCACGGGATCGTCCACTTCGAGATTGATGCGCCTGGCAAAGCCGGCCACGGGCGCGGAGACGATAAAGCGATCGGTGACGCGGGTCTTGCCTTCCTCTTCGATGGTCACGCGCAAAGGGGCGCGCTCCACGGTGGCGATTTCCACCGGCACCGGCTGCTCCCGGAATCCATAGGCCACCAGCAGCGCCACGATCACGAACACGCTCGTTATGCCCAGCCATCGTTTCCAGCGCACAGACGATTACTCCTTCGTTTTTAGGACGGCCACCAGGTCCAGGTGATCCAGCTTGCGCCGCACGATCCATCCGGAGATCACGGCGGAAATCAGCACCACCGTGGCGGAGAGCGCATAGGTTTTGTCGCTCACGATAATCGGAATCCGGTACAAATCCGATTGCACGCCAGACACGAACCAAGTGGACAACAGTCTGCCGAGCACGAAGCCCAAGGGAATTCCGGCCAGCGTGATCACCGTGAGCTCCCCCAGCAGAATGTACGAAATTTCGCCGCGCGTGTAGCCCAGAACGCGCAGGCTGGCAAGCTCCCGGCCGCGCTCGGAAAGAGCGATGCGGGCGCTGTTGTAGACCACGCCGAAAGCGATGCTGGCCGCAAGGATCGTGTTGAAGAACGCAAACACCAGCGCCTGGTTCGCCATCGTATCGAGGAAGTTGCGCAGCACCTCCAGCCGAACGGTGGTGCCCGCCACGCGCGGCGCCTCTTTCAGCTCGGCGTACACCTCCGCGTGCCGGTCTTCGTCGACCGTGAAGGAAACGCCGGAGAGCGCATGCCCTTCCTGCATCATGCGGTTCAGCGCGGGAAGCTGCATGTAGCCATAGACGCCCACCCACTCGTTCACGACCCCGGCCACGGGCACCTGCCGCACCGGGCGGTCCCCTTCGAGCACCTCCACGGTCAACAGGTCTCCGGGTTTGATCTTGAGCATCTTCGCGAGATAGTCCGTCAATACGATGCCTTCCGGGGGCAGTTCGACCTCATTCTGCCGTTTGCTGAGGAGGCGCTGCAGCTTCGCGCCGGGTGCAATCCCGCGCACAGCGGTGCGGTAAGAGCGGTGCTCGTAGCGCAGCTTCGCGGGCACGGAGCGGAAGGGTTCCGCGTAACGAACGCCGGGGATGGCCGCGATCTCATGGAGCGCTTCGAACGAGGTCGGGTTGATGAAGCTCACCGTCATGTCGTCCAGTTGGGCCACCCGGAACTGCATGTTCACCATGTAGTTCGTCGCATCCTGAAAGAACTGGCCGGTCACCAGGATGGCGCAGGCGAAGGCCACACCCACAACGGAGAATACGCTCTTCACGGGACGGCGTTCCAGATTGCGGACGATCATCCGGCTGGGCTGCGAGAGAAGGCCGCGGATGCCCAGACGCTCGACGACGCTCACCCGGTAGCGCGCGGGAGGGGCGGGCTGCATGGCTTCGGCCGGCGGCAGTTTGGCGGTGCTGAGCACGGCGTGGATGGCCCCGGCAACCGCCGCCGCGGCGCAGATCAGCGACGCGGCCATCGCCACCTTCGGCTGCAGGCTGAACAGCATATAGGGGAAGCGATAGAAGGTCATGTACATGCCCGCCATGCCGCTGCCCATCCAGGTGCCCGCCGCGATCCCGATCCCCGCGCCAACGGCGGTCACCATCAGGACCAGGGAGATATAGTGCCAGACCACGGAGGCCGTCGAATAGCCGAAGGCCTTGAGGATGGCGATCTGCTCGCGCTGCGTGGCCACCAGACGGGTGACGACGACGTTCAGCAGAAAGGCCGCCACGGAGAGAAAGATCAGCGGGAACATGAACCCCATCTGGCGAAGCTGCTTGAACTCCTCGGAGAGATAGCGGTGCGAGGTCTGGTCCTTGCGGCCGTACGCGCCGAGCGAGCCGTAGCGCCGCAGAAGATCGTCGACGGCGTCGATGACGTCTTCCTCATTAGCCCCCTTGCCGATCCGCATCACGGCGTTGTTGAACGCGCCATCCATATCGAAGGCCGCTTCCAGCGGACGGCGCGCCATCCAGAAGATGCCAAAGGCGGAAAAGTCCGGAATCAGCGCGCCCGGCTGCACCTGATAAATGTACTCGGGCGTGACGGCAACGCCCACAATATCCAGACGCCGCTTTCGGCCGTTGATCGTGGCAGTCACGTGATCTCCGGGGCCGAGCTTGTGCGCGAGAGCGAACGCTTCGCTGATGATCACTTCGTTGTCTTTGGTGGAATCCACCATCCGGCCGCGCTTCATGTAGAGCTGATTCAAGAGGGGGCGGCCATGGTCGGGCACGGAGACGATCTCCGCGCTGGCGGGCCGTCCAAACCCTTCGACTTCCACGTTCGCCGCGGCAATCACGCGCGTTTCCACGGACTGGATTCCCGGAATCTCGGCGAGGCGCGCACCCATGCTGTTGGGCGCGCGCTTCAAAGAGACGAAGACGTCGGAGAACTGGTAATCCCGGTAGAATGTCGCCTGCGTCAGCAGGAGCGCTTCGAGCACGCTGCGCGACATCACGAACGTGGCGACGCCGCCCGCCATCACCACGGCGATCGCCAGCGCCTGCCCTTTCATGGCCCAGAGATCGCGCAGCATCTTCAGGTGGAGCGAGGAGATCATTTCACCAGCTCAATTCCTTGGGGCTCTTGCGGCTGCGGTTGGATTCCACGCTCGCGATCAGGCCATCGCTCAGGCGGATCACGCGGTCCGCCATCTGGGCGATATCGGCGTTGTGGGTGATCACGGCCGTGGTGGTGCCCAGCTCGCGGTTCACGCGGTCCAGCGCTTCGAGCACGACGACGCCGGTGGCCGAATCGAGCGCTCCGGTGGGTTCGTCGCACAGCAGCACCTGGGGGCGTTTGGCGATGGCGCGGGCAATGGCCACGCGCTGCTGCTGTCCGCCGGAAAGTTGCGAAGGAAAATGGTCCATCCGGTCGCCGAGCCCGACGAGATGCAGGGCTTCGTCCGGGCGCATGGGAGCGCGCGCAATCTCGGTAACAATCGAAACGTTCTCCCGAGCGGTGAGGCTTGGGATCAGATTGTAGAACTGAAAGACGAAGCCCACGTGGCAGCGCCGGTATTCGGTGAGCGCTTTCTCGCTGGCCCCGGTGAGGTCCTTGTCGTGATACCGGACGGAGCCTTCCGTGGCGCGGTCCAGACCTCCCAGGATATTCAAGAGCGTGGATTTTCCGCTGCCCGACGCGCCCAGCATCACGACGAGTTCGCTCGCATAGAGATCCAGATCGATGCCGCGCAGCGCCTGCACGCGCACCTCGCCCATGTCGTAGACCTTCGTCAGGCCTCGGGCGCGGAACACCACTTCGCGGGGATCGGGCTGATTGGGAATGCTCGATTCGCCTCCACGGCCAAACGCCAGTTTACCTTTGCGGCCGCCCGCCGGGAAACGAATCCGCAACCGAGCGCCGGCTTCGATGGGTGAGGCGGAGCCAAGCGCCGATACCGAATGGGGGAAGCGCTAACGGCGCTCGTCCCACACCTGTACCGCGGCAAGGCGTGTGCTGTAGCGGGTGCGGTGCTGGTAGCTCCATCGCCAGATAAGCCCGGTGATCGCTTCGCTGATTGTATCGAACAGATTGAATAGCATCGCCGTATCCACCTGCATGGGAGACGCCCCGAAGAAACTCCCGTTCGGAGTTTCCGTGCCGTCTCTGCCTGTATAGAAGAACGCGCAAGCGGGGAGTGTTTCGGATCAGCGCCAGTACGTGGCTGTCGGACCCGCGCGGCAGGAACTGCCACTCGGGAAATTTTGGGAAATCTGATCTAGGCGGCACAGTTTGTTCGCACTCACTCATGGGGGCCAAGCTTGCGCCCTTTCCCTCCGGCATCTTCGGAATGGCCGGCGAAATCGACGAAAATCATGTGGAAACGAATTGTTCTTTGGAGCATTTGCGCCCTGCTCAGCGTAGTGGCGATCGGCGCGGCGTGGGCGGTATTGCGACATCCGGCGACGGCACCGCCAAAAGACATTCAGGTGCTTGCGACTCCGGAACGGATTGCGCGGGGCGAGTATCTTTTCACCAACTTGGGCGATTGCAGCGGATGCCATTCGGACCGGGACTACAGCCAATTGGGCGGTCCCGTAAAACCGGGCGGAATCGGCGTGGGCTTCGTGATGCCGGACGAACTGGGATTGCCCGGCCGCGTGGTTGCGCCCAACCTTACACCCGATCCCGAAACCGGCTTGGGCAAATGGACGGATGGCGAGATTATCCGGGCGATTCGGGAGGGCGTCGATCGAGACGGGAACGCGCTGTTTCCCTTCATGCCTTACGCCGGTCTCCGCCACATGAGCGACGACGACGTGGAAGCGCTGGTGGCCTACATGCGCACGCTGAAACCCGTTCGCAATCCTCTTCCGAAAACGGAACTCGCGCTGCCGGTGGCGCTAATGATCAAGAGTGCGCCGCAGCCCGTCGTGGGCCCGGTGAAGGCGCCCTCGAAGAGCGACGGGCACCGATATGGCGAATATCTGGTGGAGATCGCGGGCTGCGTGCATTGCCATACAAAACAGGAGCATGGGCAACCCGTGAAAGGGATGGAGTTTGCGGGCGGATTTGAATTTCGCATGCCGCAAGGCGTGGTGCTGAGCTCGAATATCACGCCGGACGTGGCGACGGGAATCGGCTCCTGGACGGAGGACGGCTTCGTTTCGCGATTCCGGCAGTAC
>JBDIBK010000190.1:0-6417 GCA_039812845.1 Bryobacterales bacterium | reverse complement strand
TCTCGGGCCTCGTACGCCTCTCCGCGCAGCAGCGGCAGAAAGCTGCGGCCCTGCATCTTCTCCGTGGGCTGGATGCCCGCCGCCGCCAGCCACGTCGGGGCCAGATCCACGTGGCTCAAAAGTTCCTCCCGCACCGTGCCAGGGGCAACCCTGCCCGGCCACCACGCAATCATCGGGACGTGGATGCCCGGATCGTAAAGCGTCCCCTTCGCCCGCGGAAAGGGGAGGCCGTTGTCCCCGGTGACAATCACCAGCGTGTTCTCCAGCAGGCCTCGTTCGCGCAACAGATCCAGCAGTTCGCCGCACTCGGTGTCGAAGCGGGAGATCTCGTCGTAGTAGAGCGCGAGATCCTTCCGAACCGCCGGATCGTCCGGCAGATACGGCGGCACCGTCACCTTGGCCGGATCGTGCGGCGGCGTCGCCGCTCCCGGCGCATACGGGCGGTGCGGGTCCGTGGAGCCAAACTGCAGGAAGAACGGCTTCCCCTTGGGCAGCCTATCGGCAAACGCGGAAAAGGGCGCTTTGGCGTCGCCGTAGAAATTGAGCTTCTTCTCAAAGTCCGCGCCCTGATGATGCTTGCGGTAGATGCCCGTGAAGTATCCGCGCTCCTTGAGCAGATCGAGCACGGTCGTTTCCCACGGCGGCATCGGCGCATGCAAACGCGAGGTGCCGATCGTATGCGGCGTCGATCCCGTAAAGATCGCGGAGCGGTTCGGGCTGCATTGCGGAGAGGCCACGAACGCATTCGTAAAGCGCATCCCCTCGCGCGCCAACCGGTCAATCCGCGGCGTCCGCACGTGCGGATTCCCATAGCAGCCAAGATCCGGCACGCTATGGTCGTCCGAAATCAGAAACACGATATTGGGCAACGCCGCCGCGTTCCCCGAAGAACCCTGCGCCCCGGCCCTGCCAGGCTGAGAGTCTGCCCCGCGAGGCTGTGCACCCGCCACGACACCCGCGCCCATCGAACCCGCCAGAAACCGCCTTCGGCCAACTGAAGTTTGCATCACGCTACCGAGTATATGCACTCCCCGCAAAGCCGCGGGAGGGCCCCACGCCGCCAAGCCCACTCGCCAGCGGGGCGGAATCAACCGGGAAGCTCAGGCGCGTGGACAAACCGCAGCCCCAGAAAGCCGTGCCCATTCAGCTTGGGTCAATGGCATACTCGAGCTTCGTGCCATTGAGCGTAACCAGCTTCCGTTTCTGCAGCTCATCCACAATGCCCTGCACCTCTTCTGCGCTAAGGGCCTTATGAAAAACCGTCGTGATGGCGCTAGTCAAAGTTTTCAATGAGCGTGGCTTGTTTGGCCCTTTTCGAAAGTGTTCGATCACCAACGTTACTCGTTCCGTCATTGACTTTGCCTGCGCAAACTTGAGGAAGGTGATCTGGTCCAGAGAGGGCACTCGCTGGACAAAGATCTTCCGCTGCTTCAGATGAGCCACCAGCGGGTCAAAGCCTTTGTCGCCGGAAACAATATGCAGAAACGCATCACCATCCTTCGCAATGATTTCCCCGCAATACAAGGCGATGTGAAAATCCACCGCGTTCGGGCCACTCGAACTGCAGCGAATGATCCGACCGGACTCGCCCAGCTCCTGTAAAGCCAGCACCAACTCGACAGGAAGCTTTGCCTGCGTGGCTCCCAAAAACAGAAGCAGCCGGACATTCGGCCCCTTGAGGCGCTCAATATCGTCTGGCTGCACATTCTCGTAGTCCACCAGAATATAGTTCGATTTCACTGTTATGTCTCTCTACCCCTAGTTCATTCGCCGCCTGAAAGCAATATCGGCTCACCCGGCATTATATTGGCTTCGAGACCGTGAATTCTCATCCGGTGCGGCACCAAGCACCGTGCCCCCCCATGCAGCCCCAAAAACACCCCCTACTTCTTGCCAACGTCTTCCCAGTTCGGGAAGGAGACGTTCGCCCTATAGTTCGATTCGTTGTAGTCCGGATTCCGTACCGGTGCATAGATCCGCTTCCCCTCAAAGGGACGGTCCTGCGTGTAGATCCACACCCGCTGCTCATCCCAAAGCACGATCTCGTCGCGGGCGTCCCCGGTCAGGTTCAGAACGGAAGCCGCCAGGGCGGGGTGCCCGTCGTCCGGGAACATCACCACCCGCCGCAGATGGCCGTCGATCATCCCGCCCTTCTGGGGACCCCCGGAAAGGAAGACAAACTCCTGTCCGTCCCCGCGCCAGTTCACCGGAAGCATGCAACTGCCGGTGTGAATCGGCTCGCCCTGGGTGAGGATATTGCCATCGAAATCGAACAGCGTGACGATGCCCGGGTTCCGCCAGAAATTGATGCCCATATACTGCAGCCCGGGCAGATCCGGCCGGAATCGCCCCACCGCGGGGCTCTGGTTGTGGCCCACCCGCACATGTTTCAGCACCTTCCCCGAGCGGTCGAAGATCAGGAATCCTTCGTCGCTTCCGCTTGAGTATATCCGGGGCTCCGCGTTCGGATCGCCGCTCAGGTTCCCCATCATCACCGCGTCCGAATGATCGTGCAGCACGCGGTCGTTGGACCACAGTTGCTTCCCGGTGTGGTCCCAAAGCGCATAGCCGATCGCGATCAGGTCCCGCCCCTCGCTCGGGAAAGGATAGGGATAGTGGCCAAGCTGGCCCGACCCCGTCCAGAGCATTTCGAGCGAGCTGTTGTAGACCCAGAAGTTGTCGTAGCGGTCCTTCACCAGAATCTCGTGCCGGCCCGCGTTGCCCGAAAGATTCACGAAGGCGATGGAATCCCCGTTCACCCGCTCGAACGGGCGTTCGCGCGACGGCGGAGCCTTCGGCATCCAGGCCCACTTGCGGAGCTTTCCGGTGGAGCCCTCCAGAATCTGGAGCTGGAAATCGCGAATCAGCACCACCTCGTTTCGGCCATCGCCGTCGATATCGTGAATCTGGAACGGGGTGTCATTCGTGAGCAATCCGTTTCGCGGGTCCGGCCGCCCGGCCTGCCAAAGCACCTTTCCGTCCAGGTCCACCGCGGTCAGGCAACTGATGCTGTCGAACGCATCGCCCCGAACCTGCGGGATGTTCTGGCCGATGAGCATGTCGATCGTTCCATCGCCGTTCAAGTCGCCGAAGCGCACGTTCCGCCCCGCGCCATATCCGGGAGTCTCGAACTTCTTCCACAGCTTCGGCTGGGGATTCTCCGCGCGCAGCCGCGCCAGTTCGCCGTTGCGCTGCCGGATGCGTTCCGCGATCTTCTTCTCCGTCTCATCGGATGCGCTCACACGGAAATCCTGGAAGCGCGCGGGAACCGCCGCCGTCACTCCCGTCTTGCCCTGCAACAGTTCCGAGCTCGTTGCTTCGAGGACCAGCTTCCCGTCCACGAAGGCCCGAATCCGGGGTCCGGCGTTCTCCACCCGAAGCGTGTAGTAGCGTTCCGTGTCATAGGGAAACTCGGCCGAGGCGATCTCCCGCACGTCCCGCACGCGAAACGCCTTCTCGAGCGGCATGTGAACGCTGAGCACCGCCCGGTTCCCGTCCGAGATCCCGAAGCGGTAATAGTGCATGTTGGTGTGATACCGGAAGACCACTCCCGCCACGGAGCCAAGCGCAAGCGGCTTCACCTTCACCTCAACCGTGTAATCGCTCCATTCCGGCTCGCCCGTCAGAAAGATCGCCGTCGCGGAGGAGAACTCAGGCTGGTTCGGCGTCAGGTGCTGTTCAAGGTACGGCTTCCCGTTTTCGGAACTCACCAGCCATGCATCCATGTGGGAAATTGCGTTATCCCACGGGCCCAGCGGCACCCCCCGGTGCGGCATGTAGTGATACTCCTGGATCGCCGCGTTCAGCGCCCCCACGGGGCTCGTCAGCAAACCGGCGGGAAACCGGGAGAAGTCGTCGGAAAACAACTCCCCGGCCAAAGCCTGCGTAACCAAGGCAGCGGCAAGAAACAGGGTCCGTATGATTCTCATGAAAACTCCCTCGGCGATTGGAGTGAATTTGTAAACCCAATTGTACATGAAGAAGCGGAAAACGCGACCCGTCGCACCCAGCCCAAGTACCATGCAGCGAACGCGCCATCAAAAACCCGCGCAGCCGCGCGAACCCGCCGCCTTCGCCCGCAAGCACACGCCCCGCGCGCCAAACCCCGACCGGAACGCATCGTCCACCCAGAGCGATTCTCCCCCCGAATCCGCCTGTCCGCACCCCGGCGCTCGCACCGCTCCCGTCACCCCACGAACACCCCAACAATCGTTCGCGCAGCTAACAAATCATGACGGAATGCGTTCCAATTTGAGCACCCGCCCTCATTCGGCGGAGCCAAAAGACCGCCTCTCAGAACGCAATCGTGACCGTGTTCGATTGTTTCGCGCCGTGAATCACGCTCACCGGCAGGGCGCCCTTGCCCAGCAGCGGGCGCGGCACCTTCACGTTGATCTGGTCGAGTCCGGCGAAGTCGCGGTGCGCGCCGAAGTAGCTCGCCTCCGCCACTGCATCGCCCATGCGCACTTGCGGCACAAGCGAGGGGGCATTCCGGAAACCCGTGCCGAAAAGCACCAGATAGACCTCCTCCGCGGGGTCCGGGGATGCAATCGGAACCGGAACGCAGTGCTTCCCATCCGGACAATGGACGAATTCGCCGCGCACCTGCTCGTCTCCGCGGACGCGCATGTAGTAGCCGGCCGGCGGCCCGCTTCCCGTGGAGTCCGCCGCAAACAGAGCCGGGGCCTGCCACTCCGCGCTCACGGGGATCGACACGCTGCCCGTCCCTTCGCGGAGAATCTCCAGCGTGCCTTGCCCGATAGGGAGGTCCAGCGGCACCAGGAAGTTGATCTGGTTCGGCGACACATAAAACAGAGGCGCATCGGTGTCCCCGCTGCCGGACCGGATGCGCACCCGCGTTCTCCCGAGGGACTGCGGCAGCGGCAGTTCCTGCGCTTTCTCCGTCGTCACGCCGAGGCTCTCGCCAAACAGGGAGAAGATCGCGCCCGGGGCCAGCGGCATCTTCACGAACGAGGCTCCATTCACGGCTACCGCCGGCGGGGTCTCCGGTTCCTCCTGCCCGATCCGCACACGGAACGGAATCCGGTAGGCCGGCTCTCCGTCATAACGGTGGACGACGATCGCGCACGAATGCAGTCCCTCGGGCATGTAGTTGTTCTCTGGCCCCAATGCCGCCCGAATCAGAAGCGGAGTGGAATACGACGAGAGTGTCGTTCCAAAAATCAGGCTGTATGGCTCGCAAAGAACTTCCACATCCCGCACCCGCATCGGAACCGGCGATTGCAGCGTCACCTGGCCCTCCACCAGCGGGTCGCTCGTCCCAAAACGCAGGTCCGGAAAGGCACTTTCCGTGAAGAACGCAGGCGGCGGCGTAACCCGTTCACCGAAGTGCGCCGTCACCGTAACCGGCACCGTAATCCGGCCGGCGTCAAGCGGACCATCGCGGTGCCCCCACGGCGTGTCCCACCCCGCGAAATAGGCATTCGCGTCCGCAACGGGCGTGAGCGCCACCAGCGTAAGAAAGGGGATGAATCCGTCGGGGGAGGCCGGCGGATCCCGGACCACCGTGCCCGGCCCGGACACGTTCACCGTGAAGCGCACCTCCGCCGCGGTGACAAGCTCGATGGAAGCGGTGTCCAGGGTGTTGGGCAGGCTGATCGCCGCCGTGGCGAAGCTGTCGTCGGGGCGGCTGCCCTGGTTGCGGACCACCCAGCTCTCCAAAGTGAAGCGGAACCCGTCACCCCGGTCAAAGACGGAAGGCACGCTCAGCGCCAGCGGCGCGCTGGGGTTCACATTCACCGTGAAGGGCGTCGCGCGAACAGTCCCGTTCACGGTCACCGGAATTCCCGAGAAGTGCGACGTAATCCGAATCGCCTTCAACGCGGGCGTCTGGGCGAGCCCCAGGCTCGTCCCAAACATCAGCGCCAGCAGCGCCGGCAATCCCGTCATCCCAATACGCCGCGGCCAGCGCGCGCAAACGGAAAGCAGTGTCTGTGTGGTTCGTGTGGGGATCGGATCTGTCATCTCGGAACATCCTGAGCGCCGTCCGCCTTCGCGTCCGAATCCCAGTTGTCTCAAGATCCAGATGGATCCAGCAGACGGCCATCTCTCTGCATCAACTATACCCCGGAACCGCGTCCAAATGGCCGCATACGCCAACCGTCTGTGTCAGAGCCTTGCTCCCCAGGCCCGAAGGGCAGCTTCCACCAGCCCCGAGCCCAAAGGGCGGCATCAGCCAACCCCGAGCCCGAAGGGCGGCATCAGCCAGCCCGGTGTGCAAACACTCGGAATTTTCCCAAGACGGAACGAAAACCCCGGAGGGGTGGCATGAGCAACCACTCATCCATCAAGTCTCATCGACTCACGCCAACAAATCGTCCACCCAATCCGACCTGCCGCCACCGTTCTCCCCCAACCGTCGCGTCAGCGACAGGCAGCGATTAGCCAGGCGTTTCA
>JBDIBK010000189.1:0-6438 GCA_039812845.1 Bryobacterales bacterium | reverse complement strand
CGAAGCCGGCGGGTTCAGCGCGTGCCGGTGAGGTTCCAGGGAAAATTGCCGCCCAGAGTCCATTTCATCAGACGCCGGTGGCAGGCCTGTGCGCGAGCGACATCGCGGAGGATCTGCGCGCGCAGGAGTTCCGGGGTGTCGAACTTGCGCTCCGCGCGAATCCAATGGAGAAATTGGAGTTCGATGCGAGCTGGCTCCGCGAGCAGCGGCCCGAGCAGGTACGTCTCGATGCTGCGCTCGGGATGGCCATCGTCGAAGGTGGGGCGGACGCCGATATTGGTGATGGAGGGGCAGGCGATGCCGTGCTCCGCGTCATACGCGCGGGTGACGTAAACGCCGTTCGCCGGGACGACTTCCTCGACTTCGGCGAGGTTGAGCGTGGGGACGGTTTGCTTTGAGCCGACGCCCCGGCCGCTGACAATCGCACCCTTGATCGAGTGAGGACGTCCGAGCAACCGCGCGGCGCGGGCCGCTTTGCCATCGAGCAGCAGGCGGCGGATCTCCGAACTGCTTACGGGCATGCCGCGCCAATGGGCCAGAGGCACGGAGTCCACGGTGAAATTCAGATCCGCACCCAGTTGGCGGAGCAGCGCGGCATTGCCGGACTGCCGATTGCCGAAGCGGAAGTTCTCCCCGATCACCACGTGCCGCGCGTCCAGCGATTGGGCCAGAATCTCCGAGGCGAAGGCGGCGGCGTCCATGCGGGCCAGGGATTCGTCGAAGCGAAGCACGACGATCTCCTCCGCGCCGAAACGCCGGAGCAGGGCAACCCGGTCTTCGAGGCTCATGAGCAGGCGAGGTGCGCGCTCCGGCGCGACGACGGTGGCCGGGTGGGGGTAGAACGTGACGGCGCAGCGGGAAAGCCCGGTCCGGCTGGCGCAGGCGTCCAGAGCCTCAAGCAGGACCTGATGGCCGCGATGGACGCCGTCGAAGTTGCCGATGGTGAGCGCGCGCGGGTTCCGCCGCAGGCGCGCCAATTCCTCCCGCGCCAGAGGCTTCGATGCCTCGCTCATCCAGCGGCCTCCGTTTCCTGGAGCACCCAGGACGAGTGCAGGGTGAGCCCGTCATAGGCGAGGTGCGTATTCGGGGGCAGGGTTTCTTCGGTGAGGGCGTGCGAGAGGTCGTGCGAAACGTGTGTGAAATAGGCCCGCTTGGGATGAAGCACTTCCACCAGGTGGAGCGATGCCTCGACCGTGGAATGCATGGGATGCGGCTTGTGCCGCAGGGCGTCGAGGAAGACGATATCCAGATTGCGCAGCATGCAGAGGGAGCGCTCCGGGATGGAACTGAAATCGGTGAGATAGGCGATGTTTCCGAAGCGAAAACCGTGGCAGGTGAGATTGCCGTGGACGACCGGAATGGGCTGAAAATGCAGACCGTGGATGTCGATGGGCTTCCCGTTCATCGCCTGTGGCTCGAGTTTTGGGCGCGAGCTTTGGGTGGGCCTGCCGTCGAAGGCGTAGGCGAAGGTGCGCCGGATGCAATCGAGCGTTTCCGGGGAGCCGTGGATGGGGATGCCGCGCTGCGCGAGAAAGTTGAAGGGCCGGATGTCGTCGATGCCAAGGATATGATCCGCGTGGGAGTGGGTGTAGAGCACGGCGTCGAGGCGCTGCATGCCCGCCCGCAAGGCCTGCTGGCGGAGGTCCGGCCCGGTATCGATGAGCACTTCGTAGCCGGCGAAACGCACGAGCAGGCTGGGCCGCAAGCGATGGTCTCGCGGATCGTCCGAACGGCAGACCGGGCAGCCGCAGCCGATCATGGGCACGCCGACGCTGGTGCCGGAACCGAGCACGACAACTTCGATGGAGATCTCTTTCGAAGAGACCATTCGTCAGCCCTTCTTGGGTTCTTGCGTGGCCTGCACGTAACGGTAGCGAAGATCGGTGAGCGTGTTTTCGAGCAGCAGCTTTTCCTGGAGGTCGAGATTGCCGCGCGTCTTCTCTTGCAGCATTCCGAGCATGTCGATGGTGTGGCGCGCGACGGGCAAATTGGCGCTTGGCGGCTCATTCTCATCGATGCGCAGCAAGCCAAGCTGAATCTGGGCTTGCGTGGTGAGCGAATAGACGAGAAATGAAAAATCGGCCGGAGGAATGGGCATGGAACTCCAATCGGGTTCGTCCGCCGTTTCTTCCGGCTCCGCGGGTTTGGAGGAAAGGGGGAGGCCGTCAGGCCCCAGGATGCGGTTCTGCGTATCGTCAGCCATGATTTTTCGTGTCTTTTCCAGTTTAACGCGTTGATGGGGTTTGGCCCGCGGCGAGCCGGAGTTCGCAACGTGGAGGGGCAGGCGAGCGCGCTAAAGGAACTCGGAGTTCGCTGGGGACTCGGAGTCCGTATCGTCCGCCGTCTCTTCGAGCTCGCGCCGATCCAGGCGCGCGGGCAGCAGCCCTAACGCGGCGCCAAAGAGGATATGTCCCCAGAGCAGGTGGGACTGGACGCCATAGATGACGAGGTAGGGGGACCACGCCTGCCACCAGAGACGGTCTCCCGCCAGAAAGAACAGCAGGGAGTAAGCTACTCCCACCAGATATGGCCCCATGCCCCGCTTTCGGCTGCGAAAGATGCAGGCGAACAGCACGCCGGCGGCGACAAAGTAGAGAAAGCCGAGAGCGAAGCCGGCGAGGCTCCAATAGCCGAAGTTTGCGTCGAAGATTGTGGCCGGATAGAGGCCGATGGAGAACAGGTTTCCGTATCGGTACCAGCGCATTCCGGAGAAAGCGGCCAGCACCGCCATCAGGCCGAGGGCGAACAGGCCGCCCAGCACGGAAACTTCCACGCCCGCGGCGAGCCGGTTGGCGCTGTTCTTGAGCCAGGGCGGAACGCTCATGCCTTTTCAGCCTATACCAAACCCCGCCGCCCTTCGATGCGTGGGCGTCCGCGCCCGGGCCTTCGTAATACTTTTGTCAGAGATCCGGGAAATTGCGGACATCGGCGCGGCGCGCGTCTAGTATCGGAGTTGAAGAGCCGGTACTAGGTTATGGCCATCTCCCCACCTCTCTCCGTTCTTGACGCCAAGAAATCCGCGGCGGAAGCGCCCCGCCATCCGAAAGGAAGCGGCGCGCGGATCCTGCTCAGCTCCGTGTTCGGCCCCTACGCACAGAATGACGAATTCGGGAGCCGCAAGATCAACCCGATGGAGCTGTATCACAACCAGGTGACGCGGGCGCAGGGACCCTTTTCGCTGCGGATGTTCCATCGTTCCTGGGGCATCATGATGATCCAGCACAACATCAAAGCGCCATGCACGGTGCTGGATTTCCCGACACTGGAGGCATTTGAACGGGAGCTGACGGCGCATTCCTACGACGTCGTGGGACTCTCGTCGATCATCGTGAACGTGGGGAAAGTGCGGGAAATGTGCCGCGTCGCGCGGCGGCTCGCACCGCAAGCGAAGATCGTGGTGGGCGGCCATGTGACGGCGATTCCGGGGATCGAATCGATGATCGATGCCGACCATATCGTGAAGGGCGACGGCATCGCCTGGATGCGCGGCTACCTGGGCGAGGACGCAACGGCCCCGGTGATTCACCCGCCGATCGTTTCCGGGTTCGATACGCGCGTGATGGGGATGAAGATTCCCCGGCCCAAGGGCTCCGTGGCGGCGACGGTGATTCCGTCGGTGGGCTGCCCGCTCGGATGCAATTTCTGCACAACCTCCGCGTTCTTCGGGGGCAAGGGAAAGTTCCTCAATTTCTACGACGACGGCGATGCGCTTTACGAAGTGATGGAGACGATGGAGCGCACGCTCCACTGCCATTCCTTCTTCGTGATGGACGAGAATTTCCTGCTGCACCGCAAGCGGGCGATGGGGCTGCTCAAGCGGATGGAAGCGGCGGGGAAGGCCTGGGAGATTTACGTGTTCTCCTCGGCGAATGCGATCCGCAAGTACACGATGGACGAGATCGTCCGCCTGGGGGTCTCATGGGTCTGGATGGGCCTGGAATCGCCGAAGTCGCAATACCAGAAGCTGTCGGGGACCGATACGCGGGAGATGGTGGCGGAACTGCAGCGCAACGGCGTGCGAGTGATGGGAAGCACCATCGTGGGGCTCGAACACCATACGCCGGAGAATATCGAAGAGGAGATTGAACACGCCGTTTCGCACAACACGGATTTTCACCAGTTCATGCTCTACACGCCGGTTCCGGGCACGCCGCTGTACTCGCAAGTGAAGGAGGAAGGCCGGCTGCTTGACGTCAACCTCGCGGATATCCACGGGCAGGACCGCTTCAACTTCACGCATCCGGCGATCTCGCGGGAGGAATCGAAGCGCTTTCTCGACGGCGCGTTCCAGCGGGATTTTGAGCGCAACGGCCCGAGCCTGGCGCGAATCTGCCGCACGACGCTCGAAGGCTGGAAGCGGCACCGGAATCACCCGGACGAGCGCGTGCGCCGCCGCTTCACCCACGAACTGCAAACGCTGCGCACGGCCTACTGCGGCTTGCTGTGGGCGATGGAGCGGCATTTGCGCAATGAGAATCCGCTGGTTGCGACGGAGATCCGGGAACTGCGCAAGGAGATTATCTCCGAATGCGGAGCGATCGCGGGCGCGCTCTCCGCGATGCTTTTCGGCCCAATCGCGCTCGCGGCCACGCGCCGCGAAGCAAAGCGCCTGGCACGGGGAGTGACCTATGAGCCGCCCACGTTCCTCGAGCGGCGCAACTGGGACGCGGCGGGCGCGCGCAAGGAGATCCCGGAACAGGCGGGAGCGGAGAAGGTGCGGCCGATGCCGGTCTCCCACGCGGTGCCGATCGGGTCCGGGGAGTATGCAGCGTACGGGGATCTGGCTATCGGGGAGTGAACGGCGGACGCCGGGCCATCGACGACGCGGGAAAACGGGGCAAATGGTTGCCTTGAGAAGCGCCGGCAGGAAACGGCGTACAGGATCTTTTATTCTAGAAGAGTGTCCATGAGTGAATCGCCTACGCCTGAGAATTCCGGTCCCGATTGGGACGCCCGCGCGGAAGAGGTGCTGCAAGACCAGATTCCCGCCTATGACGAGATGCGCCGCCGCTGTCCGGTGGCCTTTAGCGAATATCGCCAGTGGTCTCTTTTCCGCCATGAGGATGTCGTGCGGGTGCTCGAAGACCCGGGGACCTTCAGCAGCGAAGTTTCCCAGTATCTCAACGTGCCGAACGGCATGGACCCGCCCGAGCACACGGCGTTCCGGCGCATCATCGACCCGTATTTTGGACCGGAAGCGATTGCCGCTTTCGAGCCGGTGTGCCGGCGGATTTCGGTGGCCCTGATCGAGGAATTGCCCACGGAGGGAGTTACCGAGGTGATCGCGGATTTCGCCGAGGATTTCGCGCTTCGCATGCAGTGCGCCTTCATGGGGTGGCCCGAGGCCCTGAATGAGCCACTGCGGACCTGGACACGCCGCAATCATCAGGCGACGCTGGCCGCGGACCGCGCGGCAATGGCGGCGGTGGCGACGGAGTTCGATTCCTACATTCGTGACATCCTGCGGGAGCGCCAGGAAGCCGGAGACGCCGCGCCGGACGATCTTACGACGCGGCTCATGAAGGAGCGGGTTGACGGACGCCTGTTGACCGATGCCGAGATCGTGAGCATTGTGCGCAACTGGACCGTGGGAGAACTGGCGACCATCGCCGCGAGCGTCGGCATCCTGATGGAGTATCTGGCGATGCACCCGCTGGTGCAGCAGATGCTTCGCGAGCAGCCGGATCTGCTTCCGGTTGCCAACGACGAGATTCTTCGGATACATGCGCCCTTGATCGCGAACCGACGCAAGACGACGAAGGCCGTGGAGATCGGCGGCCGAAGGATTGAGGCGGGAGCGGGCATTTCGCTGAACTGGGCGTCGGCCAACCGGGACGAGAGCGTTTTCGGCGATCCCGACGAGTTCCGTCTGGACCGCGACCCGGAGAGCAACCTTCTCTATGGGAAAGGCATTCACGATTGCCCCGGAGCGCCGCTGGCCCGGCTGGAATTGCGGGTGCTGATGGAAGAACTCCTGGCGAGAACGGTTTCGATCGAGATGGCGGAGGGCAGCGAACCGGTGAAAGCGGCCTACCCCGCGAGCGGCTATTTATCGCTGATGCTGCGGATCGAGCGCAAGGGCTGAGGGCACGCGCGGATGGCGCTGGCGGGGCTTCGCTGGAGCTCGTCAGCGGATGGCGAGGTACTCGGCGGCGAGCACCTCGGGATGCCGCGTGCGGGCGTTGCGCCCAGTGCGGAGGATGCGGACTTCGCGGAAACCCGCATCAAGAAATTCCCGCTGGAAGACGACCGCCTCCCGTGCACCGGCGATTCAAGAAAACCAACTGTCCGGCGACGGATTCTCCGGTACGGGCATCGGTTTCTTTAGAATCAGCTCGGCTCCAGCCAGAGTGGCACCGGGCCGGAGCACGCGAGCCAATTCGCGGAACACCGGTTCCCGTTCCGGGTTGAGGTTGAAGATCCCGTTGACAAGCGCGG
>JBDIBK010000188.1:0-6478 GCA_039812845.1 Bryobacterales bacterium | reverse complement strand
GTCACCACCGAGTCACACTGTTTCGCAACCACGAGGGCCAGACGCCCCCGCAAATTGTAGGTCGCCCCCGACTCCGGATTCGAGTCGTAGTGGTAAGCAACTTCCTGGCAGGGCTGCTCCACGAACGCGCCGCCGACGGTGATGAAGCGCTTGACCGCGGTGACGCGCTTCAGGGCATCGTAGGTGAAGGCAGTTTTCTGGAGTTTGGCGTCCACCGTATGCTGCACCGTGCCGTCCGTATTGTAGGTGTAGACGGTGGTGCCCGTTTCCGGTTTCGTGAGGCTGGTTAAACGGCCGGTGGCGAGATCGTAGTTGAAGGTCCGCACCTGGGTTGTTCCGCCGCGCGTCATGCTGGCGGCGGTCATCTGCCCGCGAATGTTGTACGAGTAAAGCGTTTCGAGGTCCGCCCCTCCCGCCGGGTTCGGCTCGGTCACCTTGACGAGCTGACCCAGGCCGTCGGTTTCGTACCTTTTCCATTTGCCCGCCGGATCCGTGATCTTGACGGTATTCTTCACATACTCATAGGCGGTGACGCCGCTCCCGCCCGGCAGGGCGACGCTGAGCGTGCGACCCAGGGCATCGTAGGTGTAGGTGGTCCAGAGGGGAGCGCCGCCGGGCGCGTAAGGCAGCGAAACCCGTTTCACCTTGCCGGTGGGCGAGCAGGCGCAGGGCTCGTATTCGGTTTCGGTAATGCTCTTCACCGCCCAATCGCTGCCACCCGCTTCGGTGCGGATGGGGCGGCCGAGGCCGTCGTAAATGGTGCGCGCGAAAGTAAATGCGCTGGAGTCGGAGAGCGGGAAAGCCTTCACCGTGTCCGTCCTCGAACCCGTGGTGATGCCGTAGCTGTACGCGGTTCGCGTGCCCGCTGCCGAGATGGTTTCGGCCACGCGCCCGTAGGTATCGTAGTTCGTCAGCGAGATGGCGTTGTTCGGCGCGGTGGATTGCGTGGGGCGCAGATCCCCGTCGTAGCCGATCGCGGTGGCCAGATACCCGGTGTTGTTGGGCGTGATTACTTCCGGCATGGAGAAGTTGGTGGCCGCGCCGAAGTTCCCGGTTATTTCGGGAGACGCGCCCCATGTGCGAATCGCGTTCCCCGCATAGTCGTACTCAAAATTCGTGGTGAGCCCGCCCGCGCTTGCGGAGCCCAGATTAAAGCGATTGAGGGTTGCCGAGCAGCCCGCATGGTTGAGCAGGGCGGGCGAGCAAGTCTGCCCGGCGGCCAGCGCGTTGGTCCAGGTTTGCTGCTGCAGGGTAAGGGTGCTGGCGCCGGCGATCAACTCGACCTTGGTGACGCGATTGACTGCCCGGTTTTGCGAGGCCCAGGGATCGGTGTAGTGCAGATAAGAGTACCGGACCGTGCGCGCCTTGTTGACAAAATCGCCGGCGAGATACGAGTGCGCATCGCGGAGATTGCCTTCGGGATCCAGCCACTGTGCGCTCTTGGAGATGTATTCGTTGGAAGTTCCGGGATCCACCGTCGTATAGATCTCGTAGAGAAAGACCTTGGCCGGGGCGTGGGCGAAGTACGTGGCGGTCTGACGGCGCTTGACCGCGAGGGACGGGAGGGCGCGCTCGTCGAGCTGGGTCCAGTACCCGTAACTGATTGAGGAGGGGCTGGTGTCGAAGGTCCAGACTTTATCGCTGAGGTTCGAGGCGTCGACGACGCGCGTGGAGGACGGGATGGAGCCGCCCGCCGTGCGGGTGAAGCTGTAGGTCTGAGTTGGCGCACCGGGCGTGGGCGTGAGCGAGCGCGCGGCGACTTCGCGGACCGAGATGCCGGCGTAGGCGGCGTTCGCATAGCTGTAATCGAAGAAGCCGCCATAGGGAAGAGTGACGCGGGAGATCTCGCCGCTGTTGTTCGCGTTGTAGGCGAAACTGGTTGTGCCCGCGCCGCTGCGCTCCACGCTGGCGAGCAGACGCACGGTCTTGGCGATGCCCGTGCCGCTGATGGGCGAGGCAAGCGCGATGGGGGAAGCGGCGAAGGCAAAGGTGAGACGGTCAATCGTCGAGTGATTGCTGCGGCGACTGATCTGGTAAAGCTTCTCCGTAAGCGCGCCATCGCCGAGGTAGCTGAAACGGTAGGTATAGCGCGAACTGCCTCCGCTAAGGGCGAGCACGTCTTCGATCTCCTCAATGCGCGAACTGGAGTTGGGCCAGCTTGCATTTTTTCCAACCCGGTAGCGGACGTAGATCTGGTTGCCGTTGGCATCCTGCATCAAGGTCGGGTAGCGTGTGCCGGCGTCGTCTTCGCCCGAGGCCGAGAGGCTGTCCATCCGCCAGAAAGAGCCGTCCTTGAACCAAAGACGATTGTTCACCGCATCGAACTCCAGCACGGGGGCGAACTGCGAGGGCCGCCACAGGGTGCCGCTCAAAACGTCAAGGGGATACTCCGCGCCTGTGGGATCCTCATACACGTAATAGAGGACGTTGTAGCCGCTCATGACGGCGCGAACGGCGCCGAACTGCAATCGCCAGCCGTAGCCCGCGCCGAGGCTCTTGCCGAAGTGCGAAACCACGCCGCTTTGCTCCACCCAGTTCTGGGAATTGTAGCTGAGAATGAGCGGCGCCGCATAACCGCTACGGCCCGTGGCGCTGAGGATGGGATAGGAGAAGTGCAGATTTCCCGAGAGCAGATCGAGGCTTTCGCCCCCAGAGCCCCAGTTGACGGCACTGCCGGGAAGGCCGATGCGGCGAGGAAGAGTGCTTTCGAGGCTCACCGTTCCGGGCGAGGTGGTGACGGTGCGCGCAACATCGGTGGAGTTCCCATGGAAATCGACGGCGCGCACGATGTAGTTGTAGTTGGTGGAGGGCGTGAGGCCGGTATCGAGATAGGTCATCGCGGCGTTCACGTGCTTCACCGCGCCACGGAAAGCCCCGTCGCGGTAGATCTCGTAGCGGGCCACTCCCGAGGCCCCGTAGCCCGAGCCGCCATCGCTGTCGCCGATAGGGTTCCACTGGAAGCTTGCGTATGTGGGCGCCGCCACATGGCTTAGACCGGCGGAGAGGGCGGCGTTGTCGGGCGCGCCGTGCTCGATGGCATAGTGGTCGACTTGGTCCACGTACGCGTCCGCGAGACTAGTCATCATGCCGAAACCAGGATAGAGGCTTCCAGTTGTATAGGTGCTGTCGATCACCGAGCCGACATAGGTGTCATCAATATGGAGCAAAATTTTCCAGGTTCCCGAGAGCTTTGTGCGCACAACGCGGAGCGTCGGCGTGGAAGTGATTGCGACGTTGAATGAGGCAAGGTCGACCGAGTAGCCGTACTGGAGGCGACGGATGGAAACGTTGGCCTGAATTCCTCCGTTGTAGCCGGAGGAGGTGGTCATGGTGACAACGTACCCATTTCCCTGCGTGCTGTATGAGTTCTTCCACCTCGCGTCGTAAGTAGCGCCAACGTACACCAGCTTGGTCCCTCCCGTACTGCCGAGCACGAAGCGAACTTTGGTTTCGTGCTCCCTGCCGGTGGGAGGATTATGACGCCAAAGCCAGCTTGCCCCGTCGGAATCCGTGGAGGTAACGCCCTCCGAGGAAGTGACTGACGCCGAGGGGCAGTCAGGGTGCGTGTAGATCATGGACCCGTTCAACCCGGAGCCGGACGGGACCGCCGTTGGCGCGGCGCAGTTGAACGGGGAGGTGATGAAAGGATCGGTAAAATAGGGAGTGGCGCTATATCCGGACTCCGGCGCGAGCGCCAGCATCATATACACACAGATACCCAAGACGACGCGATAACGTGCCAGAACCATGATATTTCTCCGTGAAAGTAACGAAACCAATCGCATGCGCGCGGTTATGGTTCAAGGAATAGGGCCAAGTTGAGGCCGCCGGGCAGCGTGACTTGGCCGGCCTTCTCCGCGCTGGCGAGTTCGGCGGGGACGAAGATGCGCACGCGCGAGTCTCCGGTCTTGCGGACCGCATCCAGCGCGGCGGCTTCCCGGGCACGGAGATCGACGAGCGCCCATTGGCCGTCCGTGCTGTACATCGCGCGGAAGGACACAATGCCAGCAGGAACTTCCGCCTTGCTCGTGTCGGTCTTGAGATCTCCGGAAGACGCTGCTTCCGGGCTCTTGCGGGCCTCAAGGAAGAGCGGCGCACGCGCACCGTTCCTTCCGGGAACGTCGACGACAGGCACGAGCGCAACGATGCGCGTGGGGTCCGGTTGCGGGGATGGACGAAACTCTCCAGCCACAGGGGCCTTCTGCCCGGTAACGACACCGGAAGAAGCGCCACTTGGCCCGGATACCGGGGCCGATTCCTGAGTCATCGCAACGGAGACCGGCAGGAGGCAGGCAAGTATGACAGAGAAACCGAGAGAATACAGCCGTAAATAGGCGTTCATCCCGACCTCGCTTAATATAGTACAGTTTCGTCAAGTTCTTCCTATATGGAAGCGACTTGGATACGGACTGGTTAAGAAAGCGTACCCCCCCCCGTGAGTTTGTCAATAGCCTTTTTGAAGATTTGTGGATTTATATTTAGGGGAGCTTCGGATCGCGGATGGGACGCGACCGGGAGGGTGGCGCGGGCGGCGGTTGCAGCGAGGGGAAAGCGGGGACGTTCTGCTCAGACCGCGGACGGGGTGGAGTGGAGGATTGGCAGTGTCTTCTCGATTTGGGGGCTTTTGGTTGAAGGCATGTTGCAGCTTGAGGGCGGGTACCGGGTGTTCACACACCCGGCTGGCTCATGCCGCCCTGCGGGCTGGGGCTGGCTCATGCCGCCCTTCGGGCTTTTTGGGCGGGATGTCACCGGGGAGTGGTTCGGATGTTGCACCACTGACGTGGTGCTGGGGATGGGAAGGGACTCTATCCAGGCGTGTGAAACGCCCGGCTATTCTCTTCCTGCCGTTGACGCGGCGGGGAGGAACCGATGGCGGTGCTGGGGATGGGCGGGGATTCTATCCAGGTATGGAAACGTCTGGCGGTTCTCTGCCGTCGCTGACGCGGCGGGAAAGGGGGCTGGCGGTGGCTGTCGATCTGCGTGGTTGTTTCGTTGAATGGTTGTTGCAGCTTGAGGGATGCACGCTGGTTCATGCCACCCCTGCCGGGGTTCCTCTATCTTTTTGCTTTCGCCGGGGCGCTTACGCACCCCGCTGGCTCATGCCGCCCTTCGGGCTTCCGGAGAGGCACGACCGCGCGCGGGGGTCCCGCTTGGGCATTCGGTCGCGAGTGTTTACGCGGCTATGTCGTGAGACCCTTGTTGGTTTGGCGATTGTTTGGCGTTCGGCTGCGGAGTTAGGGGAGATCGGGCGACTCGATGGGGTGGAGGTCTTGGGGGAAGCGTTCTCCTTCCCAGCGGGCGATGATGGCGGGGGCGGCGCAGTGGCTTACGATGTTGACGCTGGTGCGGATGGTGTCGATGAGGGCGTCGATCCCGAGGAGCATGGCGAGACCTTCCAGGGGCAGTCCGAAGCTTTGGAAGAGCGCGGTAAGGATGACGAAATTCGCGCGGGGAATGCCCGCCACGCCCTTGCTGGTGAGCTTGAGGGTGAGGAGGATGAGAAGCTGCTTCTCCAGGCTCAGGGGGACTTGGGCGGCCTGGGCGACGAAGACGGTGGCGAGGGCCAGATAGATGGTGCTGCCGTTCATATTGAGGCTGAGGCTCAGCGACGCCACGAAGCCCAGCACGCGCTTCGAGACACCAAACTGTTCCATGTTCTCGAGGGCGCGCGGGAGCGCCGCCGCACTGGAGGTGGTGGCGAAGGCCACGACGAAGGGCTCCCGCATGCAGTGTGCAAAGCGGCGCAGGGGGACGCCGAAGAGCGCCATTCCGCCCCCCAGAACGACGATGAGGAAGAGGGCTTCGGTTCCCCAGGCGAGCAGAAAATAGTGCCCCAGCGCCACCAGCGCTTCCCTGCCGCTGGAGGCCACGGTGGCGGCCATGGCCGCGCAGACCGCCGCCGGAGCCAGGAGCATGATGAGGTTGGTGCAGCGGAAGGAGATCGCGGCTACCGAATCCGCGAAGCTCTGGAGCGGCAGCGCCTTCTCCCCCGCCGAGAGGGTGGCAATCCCAAAGAGGAAGCAGAAGACGACGATCTGCAGGACGTCGCCGCGGGCCATGGCATCAAAGATGCTGGTGGGGATCGCGTTCAGAATCACTTCCGAAAAGCTCACGGCCTCGGCCACCGGCGCCGCGTTCACGGGCAGGGTGAGGTTCACGCCGGGCTCAAAAACAAGGCCCGCCACCCAGCCCAGCAACAGGGCGATGGTGGTGAAGGCTTCAAAGACCAGGAGGGACTTCCAGCCCAGGCGGCCGAGATTCCCCAGGCTCCCCGCGCCGCCGATGGCGCCGATCAGAACGCCGAAGAGGAGCGGGGCGATGATGGCCCGAATCAGCCGCAGAAAGATGTCGCTGACGATGCGGCTGCTCTTCGAAAATTCGGGTGCCAGGAAGCCGAGCGCCACACCGGCCGCCGCGGCGATGAGCATCCACTGCGCGAGGCTGATGCGGCGCAGGAGGGCGCGCCGCGCGGGGGGCG
>JBDIBK010000187.1:0-6533 GCA_039812845.1 Bryobacterales bacterium | reverse complement strand
TGAACGGGGCTCGCGACATGAAAGCGCTCATCCACGGCGGCGGTGAACCAACTGATCGCGCCGCCGCCGGATCTGCCGGTAATGGCAATGTGCGTGCGATCCACTTCCGGCCGGGTTTCGAGGTAATCGAGGGCGCGGATGGCGTTCCAGGTTTCGACCCCCGCGGGGTTGTAGCCAAGAGAGAGCCAGTGCCACATCTCAAGGTCGTGGGTGCCATGATGAATGCCCGGAATCTCGCCGAACTCGATGGTGTCCAGGACGAAGGCGATGAATCCGCTTCTGGCGAACCAGATCCCGTGGTGCTGATAGTTGACCTTCACACCGAGGGGGGAGGGGGAGTGCCCGCAGACGTAGACCACCGTGGGCAGCTTCGCTCCGGGGCTGTGGGCAGGAATGTAGAGATTCCCGATGACGTAGAGGCCCGGCGAACTCTCAAAGGCGATGTTCTCCACCGAGTAGCCATCGCGCGACAGTCTGGCGGTGACCGTTGCGCGGAGCGGAGTCTTTCCGCCGGGCGGCGGGATACCGAGATCGTTCTTAAGCCTTTGCCGGTAGTCCGCGCGGACCGCCTCCCACTGCGCCCGGTTCGCGATGCCGGGGAACTGGTTCCGGGTGAGCGCTTCGGCGCGGGCTGAGAGGTTGAGGTGGTACCCCCACCGCCGCGCTTCCGCGTTTAGCAGCGGCGCGGTTCGCGAATCGCCGGAGGGGGCAGTGCCGATTTGCGCGGAGAGGGCGCAAACCGGCACCGAGCCTGCAATCGTCGAAAACCAGTCTCTGCGCCGCATCAGAAATCCAGCCGCAGCCCAAAGAGCATGGCCCGCGCCGCGCCGGAGGAGGTTACCAGACCGAACGAACCACTCTGGATATTCGTGTTCGGGTTGTTAAAGTTTACACGGTTGAACGCGTTGAACATCTCCCACCGGAACTGGAGTTTAGCGCGTTCCGCCGCCAACATCCAGTTCTTGTGAATGCCCATGTTCCAGTTGGAAAGCCCAGGGCCGGTAAGAATATTCCGCGCGGAATTCCCATAAAAGCCGCGACCGGAAAGAGGCAGCACGAATGCGCTTCGATCTAGAATCGGCTGTCTGGCCCGAATAAGGTCGGCCATTTCTCCAGCATCGAAGTTTCCGTCACCGATCCGGTCCGGCCTTCCGGAGAACTGGTTCGTGTTGGCGGGATCCGAGTTGGAGTAAGACGGGCTCAAGCGCGCGCCAGTGTAAAAGGTGGTGATTCCGACGACTTCCCAGCCGCCAAGAATCGCGTTCGGGACAGTGCCCATTCCGGAGATGAACTGCTGACCGCGCCCGATGGGCAGTTGGTAAACATAATTGAATCGCAACTGCTGGCGGCGGATATTGCCGTCGTCGGCGCGTTCTAGAAACCGCTGGTATTGGTTCTGCTGCGCACCGGGGCTGGTGGAGCGAAGATCCACATCCGAGAGCGATTTCGCCCAAGTGTAGTTCGCGTTGAAGATGAAAGACCGGCCAATTCTTCGGTCGGCCTGGATGGTAAGGCCGTGATAAATCGAAGAGCCTCCGGTGCTAGTCAAGGTCGCGCTGGTGTAGCGTGGATACGGCCGCCGGGAATCGCTATAGGGAGTGGTGCTGGGGTGAAGCAGGTTGAGATTCTCCGCATAGGGAATGTTCAGCGCCTTTGTGCCGATATAGCCGATGTCGATCGCCGTTCCCCAGAACTGCTTGCCCACGGAGAGATTCCATTGATAGGTGCGTTCGTTTGGGTAATCCACATTCAAGCCGCTAATGCTCTGCAGGCCGGAGAAGCTGGATGTGGTCGCGAATGGTGCCGGGAATCGAATGGTGGCTAGATTCGGATTCGCCAGATTGAAGGATTCCGTGGATTGCCAGGGTCCGCCCGTCGCCCCCGTGCCGGTGAGGCCGGGCCAGATCTGCGTATAGGCGCCAACGCCCGCGCGAATCACGGTGTTTGTGTCTCCAAACGGACGAATGGCGAGTCCGATCCGCGGGCTCCAGTTGTTCTTGTCACTTTCCATGAGCGTCTCTTCCGGCAAGCCTGCCTGTGACGCGGTGACAATGGGCAAAGTGGCCGCAACGGCGGGGACCAGATCCGTCGGGATGCTGGAACCGGCCACCACCATGCTTCCCGTGGCGGGGTCAAACGTGAACTTGCGATGGAACTTCTCCTTCCAGGGCGTTTGATAGTCGTAACGCAGCCCCAGGTTGAGCGTCGCCTTCGGGTGGAGGCGAATTTCATCCTGCCAGTAGAAACCGTAAGTATTGCTGCGGATATACACATCCGGCCGCGCAATGCCGCGGGAACTCGAGGAAGGGTAACCCAGCAAGAAGTTGGCGTAAGCTAGGCCGGATAGACGGTCGTCAAAGGAATACGACCCGCGAACATTCAGCGGTTGATTCTTGTCGTTCACCTGCATGTGTCGAATGTCGACGCCAAATTTTATGGTGTGCCGTCCGCGAAACCAACTGATGTTATCGATGATCTGGTAGGTGTTCTGGGCGCTTCCCGACCGGTTCCGTGGGGTACTTGCCGCGACGGGAACCGCGCCCCCAAACGAAAAGGAGGGCATTCCCGCGATACCGGGATCGTTCCCTGGGTTCGCGATGCCCTGGATACCCAGCAGGGATTGGACGTCTTTGCCGAAGTTGTAATCCGTGTTCGCGAATACGGTTCGATTGAAGCCGAGCTTGAGTTCATGAACCAGCGAAGGCGTGAAGGTGTGCGTATCGGAGATCACCAGGCTGCGCCCAGGGATGTTGCTGACGATGCCGCCGGGGCCATACCCTTCCTTCAGAGGCCCGGCATTGTTGTCGCCATTGGTCTTGGTGATTCCCACGCGGGCGAAGAGGAAGTTGTTTTCGCTGATGCGATGGTCGCCTCGGAATGAATAGACGTCGGAATCGAAATGCTGTCCTGGATCCGAGGTGTAGTTCTGGTCAAGCCCATACGCGCCCACGCCCTGGAGGTTGGGATCGGGGTAGAGAATGTTCTGGACCGTCTGCGAAATCGGGCTGATTCTGTTGCCCGGCAGGACATTGTTGGCGAAGGGAACCTGGCCGTTTGCCGGATCGGTTAGCGTGATTTTTCCGTTCAGCGCGGAGAAGTCGCCGTTGCGCATCGCAGCGGTGGGAACAATCAGGAAGGATCGGCCGCCGACGCGATACCGGGCGCCACTGTAGGAGCCGTACCAGAACGTCTTGTTGCGGCCATCGTAGAATTTCGGGAGGAACACCGGGCCGCCGCCGTTCACGGCGAACATGTTGTGGTTCGTAAATGCCGGTTTTCCCTTGTCGGACCATCTCCTGGCGGAGAACTTGTTGTTGAAGTTGCCCCAGTAGAGGCCGCCATGCACGTCGTTGCTGCCGGACTTGCTGACTGCGGAGAACTGCGCGATCTGGGCGTATTCGGCGGAGGAGTTTGCGGTGATGACCTTCACCTCCTGAAACGTCTCAATATCGCCGGAGAATCCGTTGGGCGTGAAGCGGCTGCTGACAATATCGTTCACTGAGATACCGTCGGCGGTGAAGTTATTGCCGGTATCTCTCGCTCCGTTTACTTCCACGCCGCTAGAACTCTGGACCCCCGCTGTGATGTGAACGACGTTGGACCAGGCGCGGCCGAAAATGCTCATCGGTTGTTCCGCGAAGTCGCGCGCGGTTTTTACGTTGGAAAGGGTGGCGCTTTCGGTTTCGATCTGGGAAACACCGCCCTCCACGGTAATGGTCGTATTCACTTCACCCACCCTCAGCCCCGCGTCTAACCGCTTCACTTGGCCGCTCACCACGTCCACGTCTTTCTGCTCCAGAGCATTGAAGCCGGGCGCGGTTACCACGACACGGTAGATTCCCGGTTCGATTCCGGACACGCGATAGGCACCCGAGGCGTCGGTCTGGGTCTCACGCACGTACGCGTTTCCCTGATTCACCACTTGCACGGACGCGCCGGCGATGCCCGCGCCCGAAGGATCGGTTACCGATCCGACAACACTGCCCTGCGTGGATTGAGCCGAAAGCGGCAGCGTGGCCAGGCAAAGCATGACGCACAGCAACGCTTGAAGCGAAATAGCGAGTCTCGTTCTCATGGAACCTCCCTGCGGACTAGAGAGCGCGGAGCCCCCGGATTTGTTATTTCACTCAGTGTAATTAGTAGCTGAAGGGAAGTCAACGGCAAAATCGTTCTTCTTACGAGTGATTTCTATTCCGCGCTGTGGAAGGTGACGTCGCCCTTCGGGTGGCCATCCCGTTGATGGTCGAAGGTGGTGAAGTAATGGGAAAGCACATTGGCGACCGCGCCCATCAGGATGGAGTCGCCGCCGAGCTGTTCCGGAGCGATGGCAATCCGGTTAAGGTAGCGCTGCGGGAGGCGCTGCCGCAGCCCGTCCCAGACGGTCTGTTCGATCAGATCCCAGGCTTTTCCGAGGCAGTCTCCGACGATGATCGCTTCCGGATTGAGGGCATAGATGAGATTCACGAAACCCAGGCTGAGATTGTGCGCCACTTCGGAGAGCGCGGCCAGCGCATGGCCGTCTCCCGTGCGGGCCAGTTGCACGATCTCCTCCGCAGCCGGCGCGGCGGAATCGGGTTCAACCGAGGCCTTCTCCGCATAGATCCGAACGAGGGCCCGGTCAGAGGCATACTCCTCCCAGCATCCGGAGTTTCCGCAAATGCACTTCCGGCCGTTGGCGTAGAGCAGGGTGTGCCCGAATTCGGAAGCCTCGCCATCCGCTCCGTGCAGGATGCGCCCGTCGATCACCACGCCGGTGCCCAAGCCGCCCTGTGCGGTGATGAAGACATAGTCCTTGATTTCCGCGCTTCCGGGCTTGCGATACCATCGCTCGGCCGTGGCGGCAAGCTTCGCGTTGTTGTCATAGTAGAACGGAAACTTGGAACGGCGCGAGAGCTCGCCGTCCATGTCGATATCAAACCAACCGAGACTCTCGGCGGCGGTCACCCGGCCGGTTCCCCGGCGGACGGTGCCCGGCACGGCCACTCCCACCCCAAGGACTTTTCCCTCGCCGCAAGCGGCGGCCTCCGCCTGAATGGCACTCCGCAGCCTGCCCAGGAACACCTTCGCGGTGGGGTGCCAGGGAAGGGATTTCCGCCGCAGGATAAGTCCGTCGAGGTCCGCCACGGCAACGCGGGTTCGTTCGCGGGAGATCTCCACGCCAATGGCAAGCATGGAATCCGCATCCAGTCGCAGCGCTACCGGGGGCCGGCCGGTTTGCGAGTTCGATTCCAGGCGGACCTCGCGGACCCATCCGCGCCGGACCAGGCGATTAACAATCAGCGACACCGAACTGGCCGAGAAGCCGGTGACCCGAACCAGATCGGAGCGGGAGACATCCGGGCTCTGGCGGATGAGGTTCAGAATCAGACGCTCATTGGCCTCCCTCAGATCCGCTTTCCTGAGGACGCGCCGTGTGGTCAAAGTCACCGTGGACATATCTCGGGTTCGATGGGCAACCGTCCATCCAAGGGTATCTTATTTCAGTGACTGTACCAAAAATATCTTTCCATCGGCTATAGGACGAACTCCAGCACGGGACCTTCCCGCTCCGCCACCTCCAGCTTCGGGCGCAAACCGGCACCGTTGAGAGCGTTCTCCATGGTCAGACGCGCGATGGCGGGGTGATTATTGTTCCCGGAGAGATGCCCGAGGACAAGGGTATGGAGTTCCGGCGAGAGGCTCTCGGCGACAAAAGAAGCGGCCACTTCGTTCGACAGGTGCCCGTTGCGGCCCATGACGCGCTGCTTCACGCTCCAGGGATAGGGCCCCACTTTCAGCATTTCCAGGTCGTGGTTCGATTCGAGCAGCAGGAAATTGACGCCGGCCAGATGGAAGCGAACCGAATCCGGCACATAACCCAGATCGGTAAGCACGCCGAGGCACTGCCCCTCGGCCCGGATGACGAAGCCCATCGGGTCCGTCGCATCGTGAGGGATGGTGAAGGTGCCGATTTCGAGATCGGCGATCGAGAATCGGGTTCCCGCCTCGACCAATTCGACAGTGGGCGCGAACTCCTTCCAATCGAGAGAGGCGTGGGTGCGCGGGTTGCAGTAGAGCGGGAGCGGGGCGCCGCGCTGGGACTGCTGATGCTTGAGCAGCGTCAGCAGGCCGCACACATGGTCGCTATGCTCGTGGCTCAGCACCACCGCGCCGATCTCCGCGGGATCGACGGACACTTCCGCCAGGCGCTTGTACAACTCGCGGCGGCTTATGCCAGCGTCGAAGAGCACACGGGCGCGGCTGGTGGAGATCAATGTGGCATTGCCGGTGCTGCCGCTCGCCAGGATGGTGACGCTGAGAATGAGAGCCCCTCCCCCGTAAATTCTACGCTCCTCTTAGTGTAGACATGCGAGCAGTGCAGACATGCGAGGCCAGTGGGCATTTTCGGTAACCGGGAAGACGGGCGCGCTGAGGAGGATGGCGGGAATGCGGCTGTGCGGGGCGCTGCTCTGCGCGGCGCTCGGCTTCTCCTTGCCCGCCTGGGCGCAATCCGAGGAAAGCGACGTTCTGCGGGCGGTGCAGCGCACCTTCGA
>JBDIBK010000186.1:0-6768 GCA_039812845.1 Bryobacterales bacterium | reverse complement strand
CCATTGACACACGATACATCTGGTCTCAGAATTGCTGGTATGAGAAAGAGTTCCACGGTTTTTCTCCAAGCGGTGATCGTGCTTATGGGCGTTGGATCTCTTGCTCTGCTGCTTTGGGAGCCGCACCTGGAAGGGAGGAATGCGCACGCCACGACGTTTGAGATCTACTTCAAGGATCCGTTTCTGGCGTATATGTACACGGCATCCATCGCCTTCTTCGCCGCGCTCTACCAAGCCATCAAACTTCTGGGATATGTGGGGGACGGGGAAGTTTTCTCGCAAAGCGCGGTGAAGGCTTTGCGGACGATCAAGCGCTGCGCGCTGATTCTGATCGGGTTTCTGCTGGGAGCGGAAGCCTACTTTTTCCTCGTGATGCGCAGCGAGGACGACATCGCCGGCGGGGTGATGATGGGGCTTGCGCTGATCTTTCTATCCTCGGTTGTGGCCACGGCCGCGGCGGTGTTTGAAAGAACGCTGCAGAGCGCGGTGGATCTGAAGACAGAGAACGACCTGACGGTGTAAGCGATTCCCATGCCGATTATCATCAACATCGACGTGATGCTGGCCAAGCGAAAGATGAGCGTCACCGAACTCGCGGAAAGGGTGGGCATCACGATGGCCAACATCTCCATCCTGAAAAACGGCAAGGCAAAAGCGATCCGGTTATCGACGCTGGAAGAGATCTGCAAGGCGCTTCAATGCCAGCCGGGCGATCTTCTGGAATTTGAGGATTAGGCGCGCTTTCTTCCCTGGGCTCCGCGGGCTTCCCTTGAAGACGCTTCGGCCCGCATGCGAGCGCGCGGGGAAACAGAGACGCCGCGCGAAGCCTCTTATAGGCGGAAGGCAGAACGATGCGCAGTCTAAAGGAGCTCTTGAAATTCAAGGTTCACGCGGAAGACGATTCCTTTGGGGGGATCAGTGACTTCTACTTCGACGACCACACCTGGAACATCCGCTATCTGGTGGTGGATACGGGTAGCTGGCTGCCGGGCCGAAAGGTGCTTATCTCGCCGTCGGCCGTGGGCATGCCGGACTGGCTGAAGGAGTCCGTTCCGGTAAGCCTGACGCGGAAGCAGATCGAGAATTCGCCGCTCAACTCCACCGATCTCCCGGTTTCGCGGCAGCATGAAGAGGCGATTTCCCTGTATTACGGCTGGCCACGCTACTGGTCCGCGGCGGGGATGCCGCTGCCGGGCCTGGGTGGATGGCCGGGAAGCGGCCCCGGCGGAGTGCCCGCACGCAGCACGCAGGAGGGCGTGGAGTTCGAGGAAGAGCGCGAAGAAGAACTGCACCATGACCCGAACCTCCGAAGCCTGAAGGCGGTGATTGGCTATGCCATCGCGACTTCCGACGGAGAGATGGGGCATGTGGACGATTTCCTCGCGAACCTCGACACCTGGACCATCCAGAAGCTGGTGGTCGCAACGCGGAACTGGCTCTCCGGCAAGGACGTTGCGGTGGGGATCGAGCACATCTCCGAGGTGAGCTGGGAGGACCGGCGGGTGACCGTGGACCTGACGAAAGAAGCCGTGGAGAATTCGCCGGAATTCGAAAAGGGGAGCGTGTTCTTCTAAGCCGAGTGCGGCGCGCGGAGCGGCCGATGAAGCTCGCCCGCCGCAAGGCTCGCGATCCGGGCAAGGCTCGCGACACTGGAGGGCGGTTGCGCGGGAGTGGTAGAATGAAGATGTCAAACTCCATGGGGGCGCACCGGTTTCGACGGGATTGCATCCAGTGGGGTGAGGCGTGCCGGGTTCCGAGCTCCCGTTAAACGATCGGAAAAACAACAACTGCCAACACGCAGTACGCATACGCTGCCTAATTAGCGGCGTCGTTCCGGGTTGCAGGCCCACCGGCAATCCAAGGAACGTCATTTGAGTGGGCTGGGCTGAACCCCGCCGTCTGAGGGGGCAGGCTGAGATCAATCAGGCTGGGCTGACGGCCTCTTGCCGTTTCTGATCCGGCAGCCGAGATACTGGAAGCGGATACGCACGTAGTCTTGCTCCGTTGGACTTTTTCGGACGCGGGTTCAATTCCCGCCGCCTCCACCAATCTCGAATGGCCCCGCCCATCCCCGCCACTCATTCATATACTTGTCCGCGACGCCTCCGGCTGGAGAGGCGACGCTTCCGCGCGGGGGGCGCTCGCGAGGCGGCGGTTCCATGAGCGATTCCAGACCACGCGGGAGCTTTGCGATGCGTTTTACTTCCACCGGACTGGCGACCGACAACCCGGACGCGCCGATCTCCGCGCCGGGCTTTGCCGATGCGGTTTTGCGGGGCATTGGGCAGGTGATGCTGCAGAACAACAGCTACGCGGGGCTGCTTTTTCTGCTCGGCATCGCCTATAACATGCCGGTGCTGGCGCTGGCCACGCTGCTGGGAACGGCGGTGAGCACGGCGACGGCGCTGCCGCTCGCGGCGGACCGAAGGCTGGTGCGCGATGGCATGTTCGGATTCAATGGCGCACTTTCCGCCATCGCGCTGCTGGTGTTTCTGGAGCCCACGGCGCTGGCCTGGGCCTGCGTGATTTTTGCCGCCGCGGGATCCACGGTCGTCATGGCGGCGCTGATGCGGGTGCTGCGGATCTGGAACGCACCGGCGCTGACGGCTCCCTTCGTTTTGGTTTCGTGGTGCTTCTTTCTGGCGACGGCCCGCTTGGGGCGACTGGAACCCACGGGGCTGCTGCCGGCCGCCAACCTGCCGAAAGCCGCCTCCGTGGAAGGCGTCGTGAATGCTTCCACCGTCGTCGATGGCCTATTTCACGGCGTGGCGCAGGTGTTCTTCCAGGAGAGCGTCGTGACGGGCGTGCTTTTCCTGGCGGGCCTGTTCCTCAGTTCGAGGAGCGCCGGTGCGGCGGCAATGCTGGGGTCCTTCGCCGGGCTGCTGGTGGCGTGGGGAATGGGAGCGCCGGAGGCCGCGATTCGCGCGGGCCTGTTCGGCTTTAACAGCGTGCTGGTGGCCATCGCCGTGGGATGCGTCTTTTTTGTGCCAGGCCGCAAGACGGCGGCCTATGCCGGCATGGCGACCATCGCGACACCCGTGGTGGCGGCAGCCGTTTCCGCGGCCGTGCAGCCCTTCGGGCTCCCCGGCCTGACCATGCCGTTCGTCCTGGTGACCTGGCTGTTCGTCTGGGCCGGTCCGGTATTCCCGGCACTCACATTGGCGGGGGCTCCTGAGAAATGAAACAATTCGCATTGCTCTATGTGGCGGCGGGAGCGTTCCTGTTAGCCGGTTGCCAATCGCCCGCACCGCAAAAGACGCCGGCGACCGGGGAAACCGTGTCCGCGAAGAAGGGTGCGGAAAGCACCCGATACCGGTGTGCGGATGGCACCGTGGTGGAGGCTACCTACCCGGATTCGGACACGGCGCAGATCGTCTATCAAGGTCAATCGATCACGATGAAGGTGGCCGTTTCCGCGAGCGGCGCGCGCTATACGGGCGGAGGCTGGGAATGGTGGACGAAGGGCCTCAAGGAAGGCACGCTGACGCCGCTTCCGCCGGGAAAAGACATCGCGCCGCCAACCGGAGTCACCTGCACCGTGGGTACCGGCGAGGGCCATTCGGGCTCCCACGAATAGCGCCGCATTGCACCGCACGGGAGGCCGCCCACGCTCCGCTCCCTTGGCTTCGGCGGGGGTGTCAACCGCGTGAGAGTTACGCCTCGAAGCTACAATGAAGGGCGTCATGACGATTCGACGCCTTGACGTCTTCATTGGGATTCTGTTGGCGCTCGTCGTCTTCGTCGCGCACGCGATCAGCCCCGTCTCCCAGCCCTACGACTCGCGGTGGACGATTCATACCACCACCAGCCTCCTTCACCAGGGAAATTTCGACCTGGACGAATACCTTCCGCTTCTGGAAGCGAGCGGCTTTTATCACATCGAGTGCGTGTTTCCGGATGGCTCGCGCATCCGGCGTATTCGCAGCGCGGAGGAATGCAAAGGCGGGCACTTCTACCACTTCTATCCGCTCGGCGTGCCGCTGATGACCGCGCCTGTCGTGGCCGGAATGGAGTTCGCGCTTCGCGCCGCACAGCCGGGCCTGGGCGCATGGGCGGACCGGCACGCTCGGAATCCCCTACAGCGATCCTTTCTTCATGGCGACCTCATCGCGTCCTCGCAATTGGCGGAACTGCTGGTGGCCTCCATGCTGATCGCGCTGACCACGGGGCTTTTTTACCTGCTGGCGCGGGAGTGGCTGCCATGGCGCATGGCGGCGCTGCTGGCGCTTCTGTTTGCCTTCGCGACGCCGGCATGGTCCACGGGCAGCCGCTCGCTCTGGATGCATGGCTACTCCATGCTGCTGCTAACGCTCGGCTTTCTGCTGCTCCGCGCGGGGCGCGGCGGCGGAAAGTGGCCGTGGATCGCGGCCGGGGCCGTGCTGAGTTTCGCGATCTTCACGCGACCGACGAACCTGGTGCCGCTGGCCGCGGCCGGGCTGTGGATCCTGTGGCGGCAACGGCTGCAAGTGGGCTGGTTCGCGCTCGGAAGCGTCCCGGTATTCGGCCTGTTCGGTGCCATTCATCTGGCGCTGTTCCATGCGGTGATTCCGGCGTATTCGCGTGTGCAGCGCACGGACGAGGCGGGCCTCTCGTTTGGTCGGCACGTGCCGGAAGCGCTTCTCGCGAACCTCGTCAGCCCCTCGCGCGGGCTGCTGGTTTATCTGCCGCTGGTCCTCTTCAGCGCGGCGGGTTTGTGGATCTGGTGGCGAGGGCGCAAGGAGCGGGATTGGGCGCTGCTGCTGGCGGCAATTTTCGTTGGGCACTACCTGCTGATCAGCTTCTATGAGGACTGGTTCGGCGGGCATGGCTACGGTCCGCGATACTTCGCCGATATCGCTCCGCTGCTGATGCTCCCGCTGGCCGCGTGGCTCGGCAAAGCAAGAGCGCGAATCTGGACGGCGGCGTTCGCGGCGTGCGCGGCGGTGAGCGTCTTTACGGCGTCGCAGGGCGCCTGGTGCGGGGCGTGCATGCGCTGGGACAGCGACCCTCAGGAAATCCGGCAGAGCATGTGGCGGGCCTGGGATTGGAAGGACCCGATGTTTCTGCGGGGCCTTCGCCCATTGCGCGCGGCCGCGCCGGGCGCACTACCGGAAGAACCCGCGGCGGGGCAAACGAAGTAGCTCTTTCTCGTTGAAGTCCATCTCTTCGATGGGAATTGGCGGAATCGGCCGCTCGGCGTTGAAACGGTCAAGCCCTTTCGGCGGATTCGCGCGTCGGGCGGCGAATGCGGGCATCTCACGCCCGGTGAGACGCCAATAGAGCGGCGACGATTCGAGCGGCTGATAGGTGAGCCAGGCAGCCTCGCGGAAGACCCCGGCGGAGAGCAGGCAAACCGCGAGGCCGAGCGCGGGCCGCCTCCAGCGCATCCCGGCAATCACCGGCGCCACGCAGCCGAACAGCACCACCGTGGGGAGCAGCATGCCGCGCATCGTATAGTTGTTGAGGCCGATGGAGAAGACGAGCAGCGTGCTCGCGAAAAAGAGCAGCGGCCCGCGCATCCGCTTGTAACGCCAGACGAGCAGCGGGAGGAAGGCATACTCCAGCACAAGCACGCCCGCGAGGAAGGCCAGCAGAGGCCACGGCCGGGGCCACTCCAGTTGAAACGCCGGTCCCCAGGGCCGCTCAAAGAACAGGAACGCGGGAATGGCGGCCAGCCCGAGCAGCGCGAACCCGAGGCCATTCTTCAGCAGCCGGAAGCCGATTCTCCAGAGCGCCCGCGGGGCCACGAAGGGCAGGCTCACCAGGACGAAGACGCTCGAATAGAACGCGCTCAGCAGCAAGAGGCCGAGCACGAAGGGCTTTCTCCAGCGTTCCTTCCACCGTGCGTGCCGCAACAGCAGGCAACTCACCAGCAGGAGCCACAATCCCAGGGCATGGTGGACGGCCCACCACGCGACGGTGTAGATCGCGGAGATTTCGCGCCATTCGCCGAACCAGAGCCGGTACCAGTGCTCACTGTGGTCGAAGAGGCGGGGGAGGGTTGTCAGCCAATCCAATCCGCCGAAGAACGTCATCAGGAACAGGAATACAAGTGCTGCTCTCGATTCGCGAAAAAAGCGCGAGGCGAACTCGAACAGCACGCCCGCGAACAGGATATGGTACGCGAGATTGCCGAGCAGGATGCACTCCTTCAGCGTGAGCGCGGGAAGGGCGAAGTGGAGCCAGGCCCAGGGAAGCAGCGCCGCATAGTAGTGGGAGAGCAAATAGGCGGGGTTCGACGGGTGCGTGAGCGGGTAATTTGCCGAATGAACGAGGCTCACCATCTGGGCGAGGCGGCCGTGGTCGTCGCCCGTGGCGAGAATTCCGGTCTCCGGCACGCGCTGCAGCAGATACGGCAGCCGTGGAACGGCGAGCAGCAGCACCCAGGCTGCGAGCAAGAACCAGGCGGCACGGGGCAGCGCGAGGCGAGGGCTCGTCCAGCGGGCTCCGCGCATTACGAAATAGCCGGTAGCAACGGAAATGGGCCAGACGATGAGCACGGCCCAGGCCGGCGGGGAAAACCCATTCAGCGCGACCAGGGCGAAAAAGTTGGCGAGCGCCACGATGGCGAGAACCGTCGAGAAGGGCGCTTTGCTCACGACATCAGTGTATCCTTCGGGCGCACATTTTTCGGCAACTCCGTTTGTACTGGAACTGCGGTTCCGGGGCGTGATCCGTATAATAAGTCCTTTGTGTCACCGAGCGGAGGCCATCGATTGTGAGTTCCGAGCAGCAATGGATTCTGGGAGCGGGAATGACCGGGCTCGCGGCTTCCTGGGCATCCGGCGT
>JBDIBK010000185.1:0-6779 GCA_039812845.1 Bryobacterales bacterium | reverse complement strand
CGCCTCGAATACCCTTCGCCCCCCTCCATGCGGAACATGCACGCTTTCGGCCAGACGGGCGTGGATCTCTACCTTGACGGCGCGTACCGCGGCACGGCGACGGCAACCGCCGAGTCAAAAGCGGGCGTTCCCGTCGAGCACGTCTACTTCGAGAATCTGCCCAAGGCACAGCGCGAGATTACCCTTTACCTGCCGCTTTACAAGCCGGTGAAAGTGCTTGGCATCGGCATCGACCGGGACGCGGCCGTGGGCAAGGCCGCGCCGTTCGCCTTGCCGCGCCCGGCCGTCTTTTACGGAACGTCCATCACCCAGGGCGGCTGCGCGAGCCGCTCCGGAATGAGCTATCAGGCGATGCTGGGGCGCATGCTGAACCTCGATTTCGTGAATCTCGGCTTCTCCGGGAACGGCAAGGGCGAGCCCGCCCTGGCGCGCGCGGTGGCGGAGATCGACGCCGCGATCTTCGTGCTCGATTTCTCCCAGAACAACGAGACCGTCGAGTCGCTGATCGAAGTCTACGACCCCTTCATCGCCACCCTGCGAGACAAGCACCCAGAAACTCCGATTCTCGCCATCACGCCGATCGCCAACGCGAGCGAGCAGCTCAAACCCGGCAAGCTCGAAGCGATGCGCGCCCACATCCGCGAGGTGGTGGGCCGCAGGATCGGCGCGGGCGACAAGCACCTGCAGCTAATGGAAGGCACGGACTTGCTGGGCGCGGATCGCCTCGACGGCATGGTGGATGGCGTCCACCCCAACGACCTCGGCTTCGAATGGATGGCCGACGGCATCGCCGCCCGCCTCGCCAAGATCCTTCAGCTCAAGATGCAGTGAACCGTCTCGCGCCGTCAATGCGCCGGACCTCCCTTCGCAACGCAACGGCGCTTCCGTGTACTCCGACGGGTACGCGGAGTGCAGGATGATGAAAACCGAAACGGGGGCGCTTCCCTGAAGCTTCTTCCGTGAACTTTCGTGCGCGGCGTGTCAAATTTGATAAAGTGCGTATAGAAATTTAGAACGAAGCCGCGCACGCGAGCGCGATCTCTGCCCGGCGGCGTGCGGAAGCGAGGACACCATTCATGATTTCACGACGGCACTTTTTCTACGGATCGCTGCTGGCGGGCGCGGTGCCCGTGGGCGGCTTCGGAAGCACGAAATCGCTGCGGGCGATGGGGTTCAAATCCCCCAACGAGAAGCTGAATATCGCGGCCATCGGGGCCGGCGGCAAGGGCCGCTCCGACATTGCCGGGGTCGCCACGGAGAACGTCGTGGCCCTCGTGGATCCGGACGCGAAGCGCGCCGGGGAAACGTTCGCCAAGTTTCCCAGTCTGCCCCGGTACACCGATTTCCGCCGCATGTTCGACAAGGAAGAGCGCAACATCGACGCCGTGCTGGTCTCCTGCCCGGACCACGTCCATGGAACCGCCGCCATGTGGGCCATGGAGCGCGGGAAGCACGTCTACTGCCAGAAGCCGCTGGTGCGCACCGTATGGGAGGCGCAGGAGCTTCTGAAGGCCGCCAACAAGTATGGCGTCGCCACGCAGATGGGCAACCAGGGCTACTCGAACGACGGCGCGCGCGAGGCCTGCGAGATCCTCTGGAGCGGTGAGATCGGCAACGTCACCGAGGTCCACGCCTGGACGGACCGGCCGGGCAAATACTGGCCGCAGAGCCCGGAAGTGGTCATCAAACGCGAACCCGTTCCTCCCACCATGGATTGGAACGCCTGGCTCGCCGACGCCGAGTTCGAAGAGTTCAGCCCGTCCATCGCTCCGCACCACTGGCGCGGCTTCCCCGAATACGGCTGCGGCGCGATCGGCGACATGGCCTGCCACATTCTGGGAACGCCGAACATGGCGCTCCGGCTGGGCTGGCCGACCAGCGTTGAATGCGTGAAGAAGGAAGGCATTCACCCGCGGCTCTTCCCGCACAAGACGACGATCCGCTTCGACTTTCCGGCACGCGGCGCGATGCCCGCCCTCAAGCTTTACTGGAACGACAGCGTTACGGCGCAGCCCACCTTCGACGGCGTGCCCCCAGGGACCCTGCTCGGCGATTCGGATCTCAACGGCAGCCTATTCGTCGGCGACAAGGGCATGCTTACCACCGGCTGCTACGGCGAGCGAACGCGCCTTATTCCGGATGCCCGCATGGCCGATTACAAGCTTCCCCCGCAGGTGCTCACCCGCTCGCCCGGCCACTATCGGGATTGGATCCGCGCCTGCAAGGGCGGAGACCCGGCCTGCTCCAACTTCAACCATGCCGCTCCTTTTGTCTCCTGGATGCTGCTCGGCGTGATCGCCATGCGCTTTGAGGGCAAGCTCGAATGGGATGCGCGGAAGATGCAGTTCACCAACAACAAGGAAGCGAACGCCTACCTGAAACCAAAGTTCCGCAAGGGCTGGAGCTTCGTCTAAACCCTCTTTCCGGATCTGATTCAACCGCGCGCCGCCCGCCATTCAGGCCCAGGCGGCGCGCGGCCGTTGCCGTTTGCGAAGGCCTATTGCAAATGTGCCTCAACCTGCACGCAGGAACCGCCGTGTTCGGTATGCTGGAAGCCATGCCCAGACGGAATACCTACGTGATGGTTCTGATCTTCGTGATCTTTGTGGTGATCTCGCTGCTCACCAACATCATGGGGGCCATCGTCCCGGAGATCATCCGTTCGTTTGCCGTCAGCTACAGTCTGGCCGCGCTCCTTCCCTTTGTCTTCTTCCTTGCCTACGGCATCATGTCCATCCCCGGCGGCGTCATGGTCGAGGCCTGGAAGGAGAAGCAGGTCATCATTCTCTCCTTCGCGCTCGGGCTTGTGGGCGCGCTCCTCTTTGCCACGTATCCCTCTTATGGCATGGTGCTGGTGTCGCTCTTCCTGATCGGCGCGGGCATGGCCATCATCCAGGTGGCCGCGCATCCCTTGCTGCGGGTCTCGGGCGGGGAAGAGAACTTCGCCTTCAACTCAGTCATCGGCCAGTTGATGTTCGGCCTCGGCGGCTTCGCCAGCCCGCAGATCTACAAGTACGCCGCCGACCCCGCCGCGGGCACCGACCCGCTGCGCCGCATGCTCTTCTCTCTCGTTCCGGAGCGGCTTCCCTGGGTCTCCATTTACTGGATCTTCGCGGCCAGTTGCCTGCTGATGCTCCTTGCCGTCGCGGGCTCCCGCTTCCCCAAGGTGGAACTGACGGAGGAAGAGAAGATCGGCTCCCTCGCCACGCACATTGGCCTGCTGAAGCGCCCGATGGTGTGGGCCTATTTCTTCGGCATCTTCTTCTACGTCGGCTCCGAGCAGGGAACCGCGAACTGGATCTCCCAGTTCCTTGCCACCTATCACGGGTTCGACCCCGCCGGGGCGGGCGCGGACGCGGTCTCGCAGTTCTGGGTTCTGATGAGCGTGGGCTGCCTGCTCGGCCTCGCCGCCCTCAAGGTCTTCGACAGCCGCAAAGTCCTGGTGGCCTTCTGTATCGGGGCGATGATCTCCCTCGCCGCAGGTCTCTTCGGGCCCGCCGTCGTGGCCCGCTGGGCGCTCCCCATGGTGGGCTTTTTCGCCAGCGTCATGTGGTCCGTCATCATCTCGCTGGCCCTCAATTCGGTAAGCGAGCACCACGGCTCCTTCACCGGCATCCTCTGCACCGGCATCCTCGGCGGCGCGATTGTCCCGGTGATTATCGGAGCGATCGGCGACCAGTATGGCCTCCGCGCCGGCATGTGTTTCCTCTTCCTCAGCTTCGCCTATGTGTTCGCGATCGGCTTCTGGGCGCGGCCGCTCATCAACAATGCCACGATCTCGAGCAAACGCCAGACGGACGAAGTGGGTGTGGCCCGTCCGTAGGTCCGCTCAGGAGGCGGCGTCGCGCGCGGCGGCCTCCGCCACATCGCCCTCTCCCGGCGCCAGGAAGAGATTCTCTTCCAGCGCGTGCTGTCGGGTGTAGAGGTCAAAGTAGCGTCCGTGCGCCGCCAGCAATTCCCGGTGCGTGCCCCGTTCCACCACCAGCCCGCCCTCGATCACCAGAATCTGATCCGCGCGCCGGATCGTGGAGAGGCGGTGCGCGATCACGAAGGTCGTGCGGCCTTTCATGAGCCAATCGAGGCCCCGCTGGATCATCGCTTCGCTCTCCGAATCGAGGCTCGATGTGGCCTCGTCGAGAATCAGAATCCGCGGATCGGCGAGGATCGCGCGGGCGATGGAAACCCGCTGCTTCTGGCCCCCGGAGAGCTTCACGCCGCGCTCGCCAACGATCGTGTCGTACCGCTCTTCGAAGCCCTCCGCGAACTCGTCCACGCGGGCGATGCGGCAGGCTCGCAGGAACTCGTCCTCCGTGGCGTCGGGATGGGCGAAGAGGATGTTCTCGCGGATGCTCCCGTCGAACAGAAAGCTGTCCTGAAGCACGACGCCCAACTGCTTGCGATAGCTTTCGAGGCGCACCGTGGCGAGGTCCACGCCATCCACGCGAATCGCGCCGCTTTCGGGCACGTAGAACCCGGCGATCAGATTGATGAGCGTGGATTTTCCAGAGCCCGACGAGCCCACGAACGCCGTGACGCTGCCGGGCGGGGCGGAGAAGCCAATGCCATGGATCACGCGCTTGTCCTGGTCGTAGCTGAACTTCACGTCCTCGAAATCCACCTGGCCGAGGATTGCGGGCATCTCGATGGAGCGCCGCGGGTCCGCGTCCTCGGGCGTTTCGCTGAGCACTTCGCGCGTGCGGTCGAGCCCGGCGAAGGCCTCGGTCAATTGAGTGCCGATGCCCACGATCTGGAAGACCGGCGCAACCAGAAAGGCGATGAACGCCGTAAAGGTGACGAAGTCTCCCAGCGTAATCGACCCCGCGTACACTTCCCGCGCTCCCAGATACATCACCGTCCCGCCCACCACGCCCACGATGGTGGTGGAGGCAAAGCTCATCGCGGAAATCGCGGTGAGAGAGGCGAAGATGTTGTCCTGGATCCGCTGCACGCCCGCGGCGAACACGGAGGCTTCCCTCGCTTCGGCGTGGAAGCCCTTCACCACGCGGACGCCGCTCAAGGATTCCGTGAGGCGCCCGCTCACCTCGGCGAAGATTCTGCGCCGCTCCTTGAAGATTGGCCGTATGTACCGAAAGGCCTTGCTCAGCAGCCCGCCAAAGACCAGCAGAAAGAGCAGCGAGAGCGCGGTCATCCGCCAACTGATGCGGATCAGGATCACCAGCGAAAGCGCGGCCGTGATCAGCCCGCCCAGAAATTCCACCAGCCCCGTGCCAATGAGATTGCGGATGCCTTCGACGTCGGACATGATGCGGGAGACTAGGTTGCCCGTCTTGTTCGAGTTGAAATAGCGGATCGGGAGGCTGCCGATATGCACCTGCACCTTGCGCCGCATCTCGGTGATCAGCCGCTGTGCTTCCTTCGAAAGCAGCTGGGTGAGCGCGAAGGAAGTGCCCCCCTGCAGGATGGTGGCTCCGGCCACCGCGCCTATCAAAGGCAGCAGATAGGTGAGGTCCCTTTTGACGAGGATATCGTCCACCAGAAACTTCGTGGAAGCCGGAAGCACCAGGCCTGCCACACGGTTGATCGTCATCAGCAGGAAGCCGAAGAGCAGCAGTTTCCGGCGCGGCTTCACGAGCGCCCAAATCTCCGGCCACAGTTCCTTGAACCGCGCGGAGGAAAAGCCGGTGGGTTCATTGCCCCTGGGCAAGCCCTGGCCTTCGGACGGCAGTTTCGCGCCACTTCTCACGGTACTATCATCGCAGCACTTGGAGACGTTTGATTTCGGAGAATTGGGTCTATAATAAAGGCACAATGTTTTGCGAAAGGCCGGACGCGCCATGCAGAACGCCCATTTGGAGCAAATTGAACAATTCCTGAAGCTGCGCCGTATCGCGATGGCGGGAGTATCGCGGGATCCGAGAGATTTCTCGCGGCTGCTGTTTGCCGAACTCCTGAAGCGCGGCTACGACGTGACGCCGGTGAATCCAAATGCGGACTTCATCGGGAACGCCCGCTGCTATCCAAGGCTCACCAGCATGGAAACGCCGCCCGACGGTGTGCTCGTAATGACGCCGCATACGCAGACAGCCCAGGTTTGCGACGACGCCATTGCCATCGGTGTGCCGCGGCTCTGGATGTATCGCGCCATCGGCCACGGGTCCGTCGATCCGGCGGCGGCGGAGAAATGCCGGCGCGCGGGGATCGACGTGATCGAAGGCCACTGTCCGTATATGTTTCTGGAGAACGTGGCCTGGTACCACAAGGCGCACGGAACGGTTCTCTCGCTCCTCGGCAAATACCCTTCCCGCACCGCCGCGGCCTGAGCGGCAGCGGGGGCGCGGGTCGGTAGCTGTCGAGGGGGGCTCCCTCGGATTTCTCTGCCGCTGATTCCCAGATGACCGAACTTCGGCGTAACCGGCCACCAAAATGGCGGGTGAGCCATTGCTTGAGTTAACCTTATGCTTACGCCGGAGTATAGAGCCAATCGGGGTATCGGTCTATCGGGTTGGATCCCGTTTTCCTGGCCAGGCAGAAGATCTGCTCGCCACGGAACTTCGCTTCGAAACCGCTCTCGCGCAGGTGGTCTTCCACCCAGCCATTCAGCCCGGAAGTTTGCTCCATCCAGGTATACAGAGTCTCCACCGTGAAGCCCGCCGCAATCCGCCCCGTCCGCACCTCAGACCGTCGCGTCAGCGACAGGCAGCAATTAGCCAGGCGTTTCACACGCCTGGATTCGCCCCACCCCACGACCCGCACCGCGTCAGCGGTGCCACAACTCGCCCCAGCCCCAGCGCCCAGTTCCCGAGCCCGAAGGGCGGCAT
>JBDIBK010000184.1:0-6934 GCA_039812845.1 Bryobacterales bacterium | reverse complement strand
TGAAACACATTGCCGGCCTCCACCACCTTGCCCTCTTCGGGATGGATGCGGCCGGGAGCGGCGATGGCGGCCACCATCAACTTTTCGCGGCGGCCTCGCTCCCGCATCCGCACACGCTCGACGGCGAGGACAACCTTTTCGAGGACATGATCGGCGCTGCGATCCGCGTGGATGGGGGCAACTTCCGCATCGATCCCTTTCCCGTCGAGATCGGTAAGCCGGACGCGCACTTCCGATGCGCCGATCTCAACGGCGGCGAGATGGCCCAAGTCCGGGTTGAAGCGCACCAGCGTGGATGGTTTGCCGCCCCGCGCATCGGGCACGACGACGCCATCCTCGATGACGATCCCTCGTTCGAGCAGGCTCGTGATCTGGCTGGAAACGGTGGGCTTGGTGAGGCCGCTGAGCCGGGAAAGTTCGGCGCGCGAAACCGGCCCGTTCTCACGAAGAAGGCCGAGCAGGAACGCGCCATTCGTTCGGCGAATGGCAGCGTAGTCGAGGGGGGCGGTGCCGGGTTTTCCAAGGCGATTGCGCATGCAGGGTTAGTTTGTTAAGTTATCTTACGCGTTGATTTCATCACCCAGCCGCATTCGAGTCAAGGGCAATCGGGTGTGAATGCCGCGAGCGAGTTCTGTGCGGCGCTGCATGGATGCGCAGCCCGGCTCAGTCTCGTGAAACCGGGGGCTTCCGCCCGGATCCGCGCACGGATCTCACGGGCCGGCGATGGGTGCAAAGCGGCCCGGCATTCGGGAGAGATGCCAGAAAGGAATCCAGATGAACCTCACCGGCTTGGCCGGGTTGGCGATGCTCTGCGCGTTGGTCAGCGGGCAACTGGCGCTGGCGCAGGGCAACCGTTCCGCTGGAACTGCCCCGAAGTTCCTGCCCCCTCCGGCTGTGGAGGCGGTGAACGTGCTGCCAGGGCACCCGCGCCTGATCTTCCGGCCGGCGGATGGGGTCTCACCGGGCCGGAGTTTCGCCGAGATGCGAACGCTCCACGCCACGGACCCGGAGTTTCGCGAGATCTTCGACAAGGCGCTCGCGGAAGGGGACGGAAGCAAGAGCCCGGCGGCGTTCGCCGCGTTCTGGGTGGTGACCGGGGAGGAGCGTTTCGCGCAGGCCGCGATAGAGCGGCTGGAGAATGCCCCGATCTCAAAGAGCGGCCCTGGGACGTACTCCGACATCTGGGCCTTCGCGATGGCGTGGGATTGGCTTTACCATCATCCATCGTTTACCCCCGAGCGGCGAGAGGCCGTGGCCGCGCGCATCGGCGAACGGCTTTCGACCGAACTTGCGCATCTGGACGACGGCTGGATGGCGATGTGGCATGGGCGCAGCCAGGCCGCGAACGGGGCCATGATCGCCGCGCTTGCATTGGGAGACCGCTCCGGTGAAAAGCGGAACCTGGAACGCGCCGCCGCCCACTACGCCGAGGCGCTTCGCGCCTACGATTACGCGGAAGGCTGGCCGGAAGGGCCAAGCTATTGGATCCACAACCGCGCCGCGCCCTACCTGATGGCGGCCGATTGCTTTTTGACCGCCACGGGAAAGGAACGCCTGGCGGGAATCCGCATCCGTTCGGTGGCGCGAAAGATCGGCCTATGGACGCTGTACCAATACACGCCGAGCGGCACTTTTGAGCCGTACGGCGATGCGGGGTACAGCGGCAAGCTGGGCACAATCGGCTATTGGGAAATGAGCATGGATTACACAGCCAGGCTCACGCGCGACCCGGCGCTGATGGCGGGCGCGGACTATTTCCGCAAGCGCTCACCTAACCCCTACGGCGGGCGGGGCCTGCGCTGGTATGTCGCGCTCTCCTACGATCCTTCTTCCCGACCCGCGAGCGGTTACGACCGCGCGAAGCCGGAATTGTGGCTGCGCGCCCATCTGCCGCAAGCGAGGCTGTTCGGGCGGGATTCGCTCGGGGTGGCTTTCTTTCGCGGCAAATGGGGCGACCCCGATGAGATGTATGCCACATTCAAGGCCGGCGATCTGCTCGCGCATCATGACCACTATGACGCGGGACATTTCAGCATCCAGCGCGGCGGCGAACTCACGGGGCTCACGGGCGTTTACAACGGCAACCCCTACGGAGGCGCTTACCGTCTCGGCTATGCCGTGCAATCGGTGGCGTCGAACTGCCTGCTGATTCTTGCGCCCGGCGAGACTTCGGAACGGCTGAAACAAACCTCAAAGGGTGAATGGGATGCGCTTTCGGGCGGGCAGCGTGTGATCAGCCCCACGGGGTTCAACGCGGAATCGGTGGCGCACTACAAGGCGCTCCTCAAGAGCGGACCCCATCTCGAAAGGGCGGACATCACCGCGTACGAAAGCGTGCCCGGCGATTTCGATTTCATTGCGGCCGATCTGACCTCCGCATACAACTCGACGCGCTACGCGGAGCCGGGGAGTGCCGCGAAGGTGAGCCTGGTCACGCGGCAGTTCCTTTATCTGCGGAAGGAAGAGGCGTTCGTGGTGTACGACCGCGTGGAGACGACGAACGCCTCGTATCTGCCGAAGTTTCTGCTGCACGCTTTTGCAAAACCGGAGAGCGCGCACGAGCGATTGCTCGCGGGGAACGGTGCGGAGGACGGAATCCTCGAAAGCGAAGACCGGCGGATGGCGACGTCGCACGAGCGCGGGAAGCTGACACAGGTGGCTTTGCTGCCGAAGGAGGCGCGCTTCCTGAAGATCGGCGGCCCGCACTACCGAGGCTACGTCGAGAAGGATAGCGACCAGGCGAACGGCTTCAACGGCGTGAATCTCGAATCGGCGGCCCCGCCCCGCGCCACGGATTCGAAGCAGCCCGGCCTTTGGAGAACCGAGCTTGAACCCACTGTGCCGGGGACGCGGCACCAGTTCCTGAATGTGCTGCTGCCTCGCCTGCGCGACGACGCACGCGCGCTGCCCGCGGTGGAAACCTGGAGTGCGGGTGAGGGAGTGGACGCAGCGCGGGTGGGTTCCACAGTAATCGTGTTCGCGCGCGAGGACCTCCCGCTTGATCGTGTTCGTTTGAGCGGCGGCGGCGTGGAACGAGGTCTGGTGATGGATGCCCGCCGCGGTGCAAAGTATCTGGTGAACCGGCAGGCCGTGACGGCGAGCGCGGAGGGAGTGCTCTCTTTCGCCTGGCCGCGCGGCGCACGCTCGGTGGAAGTCTCGCTCGCCGGGCAAGGGGAGCCCGCGAGGCGATAAGGCTGGGGCCGCAAAACGAAATGTACGGATGGAGGCTCTGACGGGCATGGATGTGGCGCTTCCGGCGGATAAACTCCAGGCGGAGCATGGCCCGGCGAGATCCCCAGCGATCTTCACCATCGGCCATTCCACCCGCCCGATCGAGGAGTTTATCCGCCTTCTCAAAGCCCACGATGTGAGGCGACTCGTGGATGTGCGGACGGTCCCGCGTTCGCGGCACAATCCGCAGTTCAACCGGGACGATCTTTCGCGCGCGCTGCATTCGGCCCGCCTGCATTACAGCTACCTGCGGGGGCTGGGAGGGTTCCGGCCCACGCACGCGGATTCCGTCAATACGGCATGGCACAACGCGAGTTTTCGCGGCTTCGCCGATTACATGCAGACGCCACAGTTCCGGGAGCACCTCGACGAACTGATTGCGCTGGCCAAGGAGGAGCGGGTGGCCATCATGTGCGCGGAGGCCGTCCCGTGGCGCTGCCACCGTTCCCTGATCGCGGACGCGCTGCTGGCTCGCGGAATCGAAGCGCGTGAGATCACCAGCCTCACCGGGACGCAGATCCACAAGCTGACTCCGTTTGCGAAGGTGACGGGAACTCAAGTCACCTATCCCGGCGATATGCGGACGGAAGCGCCGCCGGCCGCGCTATGAGGCTCGCCGCGCCAGCGCGACCCCTTCCGTGGTGACGAAATACTTCGCGGCCAGATACGAATGCTCCCAAGCCGGAACGGAAGCGGGATCCCGCACAGCCCGGAGGAACGCGTTCGCGAGCTTCGAGAAATGCGCTTCATGGCCGATCCGGAAGCGGGAAGGAATGTCGAGGCGAAACTCCGAGGGGAATTCGAGAAGGCCAAGCCCTTCAAAGGTGGATTGCAAAGCTTCGACGCGCTCGCCGAGAGCCTCTCGCAGTGCCGGTGTTTCCACCGGATCCACGGGCAGCACGTGGATCTCGGGAATCCAATTCGCGTCCTCATTCTGGCGGATCTCAATGCGTGCCCGGCTGCCGCGAAAGAGGATGTACTCCTTATCCGGCACTCCCGGCGGGGACTCCACATCCCAGCGGATATCGAGCGACACCTGCGTGCCGCCCAGCGTGTAGTTGACGGTGTTGTTGCAGAAGTAGTCGAGCGGCGCTGGCTGCGTGGGAGAATCGAGCGGCAGGCCGGTGACCTGGCGAAGCTGATCGAGGCTGAGCGTGGTGGGCCAGCGGGTGGCGCGGAGAAGTGCAACGTCGGTGGCGAAGTTCACCTCGCGCTCCGGCATGAGAATCCATTGCACGAGGTCCACCAGATGGGTGCCCACGTCGGTGAGTCCTTCGCCCTGTTCGGCGATATCAAAGAACCACAGCGGCCGCAGATTCGGGACCCCGGCGACGCGCTTCAAGAGTGAATGCACGCTCTCCATGCGAACGGCCGGTTCCTCCAGGGAGCCAGGGATGCGCTCACCGAAGATGGAGGGATCGTTGACCAGTTCACGCACCAACTGGCAGGTGACTTCGAAACGCTGCGTCATCGCATCCGCGACGACCAGCTTCCGGCCGCGGGCCGTGTTGAGAATCTCCAGGAGCCTCGCGTGCTGGGCGCGTTCGAGGATAAGCGGCTTATCCGCAAGCACGTGCAGCCCGGCGTTCACGGCGGCCTCAACGTAGTCGAGCTTCCTCGCATTGCGCCCGGAGAGAACCACGATATCGCCGGGCGCGTCGGCGAGCATCTTTTCGAGATAGTTCTCCCCGGCATAGACGCGCAGGTTCCAGCCGGTGGGGTCTTCGGCGCGCGCATTGAAGCGGGAGATGCGGTCCAGATGCGCCAGCAGGTCCGGCCCCAGCGGGCCGTAGACGTGGGCTTCCGGGGAGATTCCCGGAAGCTGCCGCTTCTGCAGAAGAGCGGCATGGAAGTGTCCGGGATTAATGGTGATCAGGCGAAGGTCCGCGTTCGCGGGGGAGACGGAGTGCATTGCCCTCTGATTCTAGCCCGTGCGCTGGTGGCGCCGCAGAGGGCTGCGGTTGCGATATACCCGGCGGCAATGCGGTCTGTTGCAAGGATGTGTAAGACTCTCAGCAGTCGAGACCGATCGCGAGCGAGAGGAGAAAGCGTTGAAGCCGGAGTGGATCAATCGCAGAACGTTTTTGCAGGCCGCAAATGCGGGGCTGGTGGGGCTTCCTTGGTGTGGGGTTCCCGCACAGGCCGAGACTCTCAAGCCCATCCCCGCGCTGGCGGAGGAGCACTTCCCCAGCCGTCTCCATCAGTTTGTCTGGCGCAACTGGGAACTCGCGAATCTGGACAGGATGGCGGCGGTGGTGGCGGGCACCCCGGCGCGGATCCGGGAGATTGCCGCGTCCATGGGGCTGCCCCCGAAGAGGCAATTGAGCGAAGACCAGTTGAAGCGAATCTACATCACGGTGATTCGCCAGAACTGGCACCTGCTGCCCGAGCGGCAGATTGTGGAGCTGCTGGGGTGGACGGAGGCGCGGTACGAGTTCACGCTGAAGGAAGACGATTTTCTGGACATCAAGCTGGGGCGGGTGAAGCCGGATTGCGAGCCGCTGCGCTACCGTCCGCCGACCCCGGAAGAAGCGCGGCGGGCGGCGGAAATCCGCTCGCTGCTCACGAAATGGTTTGGCGACAAATTGAACGAGCCGGGCGAGGAACGGTTCGCGTTTGTCGAGGAATTTCATCGCCGCCCGGAGAGCGTGCTGCGGACACCGGGGCTTCGCCGGTCGATAGCGGAAATCGAGCTTGGGGAAGAGTGGTCTATCGTCGCGCAAGGCCCCGCTGCGCCGGCTGCCGAACATCTCCGATGGTTCCTGGAGCAGCGCATGCGGGCGAAGCCGGGAGCCGGGAAGAAACGGATCGCCTTGCGAGTGGACCCCGCCCGGCCTGGCTGGGAGGCACGGATTGAAGCTGGTGAAATAGAGCTTAGGGCGCAGGACCCGGCGGCGCTGCAGCGGGCCGTCTACGAACTGGAAAACCAGATGGAGCGGCGGGAGGCCCCATTCCTGCGGCTGGGCGAACAGAGCCGCCGGGAACTGTGGTCCCCGCGCTATTGCTATTCGTACTTCGCCTTGTATGGCGATCCGCTGATGGAAGGCGATGCTGCCGGGTTGCCGGACGGCTACCTGGAACGCGCGGCCATGTCCGGAATGGGCGGGGTGTGGATCCAGGCCGTGCTGAACAACCTGGCCCCGAGCACGACGTTTCCCGAGTTCGGCGAGGGCTGGCGGACGCGGCTCGCGAACCTGCGAAAACTGGTTTCGCGCGCGGACCGCTATGGCCTGAAGATCTACCTGTATCTCAACGAACCCCGAGCGATGCCGGCCTCGTTCTTCCGCTCGCGCGAAGGGATTCGGGGGAGCAAATTCCAGGACCTCTATTCGATGTGTACGTCGACGGAAATGGTGCGGGATTGGGTCCGCGATTCGCTGAGCCATGTCTTCGGCGAGGCTCCCGGACTGGGCGGCGTGTTCTCCATTACGATGTCAGAGAACCACACGAATTGCTTTTCCCACGGAGGGGCGTGGGGAGACAAGAACCCCGTGGCGCCCGATTGCCCGCGCTGCTCAAAGCGCAGCGGCGCGGAGACGATTGCGGAGTTGATCGCGGCGTTTCGGGACGGGGTTCGTGCGCGGAGCAAGACGGCGGAGATCGTCAGTTGGGACTGGGGATGGGGCAGGCCGCTCAGCGAAGCGCTTGTTCCCAGGCTGCCGAAGGATTCCGCGCTCATGAGCATCAGCGAATGGAGCCAGCC
>JBDIBK010000183.1:0-6995 GCA_039812845.1 Bryobacterales bacterium | reverse complement strand
TCGAAACTGGCATAGCAGGTGAAGGCGAGGACGAAGAGGCCAAGCACCAGGCCGATCCTCCCGTTTCGGGTTTGCGGCATGGCAAGAAAGAGGCCCACGGTGAAGGCCAGCGCCGCCACCGCGCCCCAGATCGCGATGGTATCGAGCGGCCATTCGATGGCCAGCGGCCGCTCCACGTGGTACGCGCAGAAAATCACCAAACCGCAGGTGATCACGCTCAGCGTCCAGAACATCACGCGCAGAAAAGAGTTCATCCCAGTTCGAAATTCTCCTCCTCCATAGTGAGGGCGAAGGGAGGGCTGAAGCAAGAGCACCCAGCCTCGCGGCGAAAACAGGCATGTCGGGGAGGCGAAGAACCCCGGCCAAATTCGCTTGGACGGGGCGGGCACTTCCGTTCCGGCGAACGGTGTTCAATTGGTGGAATCTTCGAAATTTCGGACTACTTGACTCGGAACCGGAAATCATACCTAATCAATCCATGCGGGAGGTTGCGGGGGCGGTTTCGCACCCTCAACTGGCGGACTCACGCCACGCGAATTGCCGGGCTTTGGAGGTAACGATGAGACGCATTGGGGCCGCGTTAATCGCCGGTCTTTTATTGACAGTGGCTTCCCTTTGGAGCCAATCGCCGCAGGGTACGATTACGGGTATCATTACCGACGCGCAGGGCGCACGCGTGCCCGGCGTGGAGGTAGTGGCAACCCAGGTGACAACCAACCTCACGTTCAAGGGCAGCAGTTCGGAGAACGGCGTCTACGTCATTCCGGCTCTGCCGGTGGGCCGCTACACGGTAACCGCCACGGGCGCCGGCTTCAAGACGTTTAGGCGCGAAGATATCCAGCTCGAAGTCGCTCAGCGGCTGGGGCTCGACATCACGCTCGAAGTAGGCGAGTTGACGGAGACGATCACGGTCACTGGCGAGGTGTCGCGCGTTCGCACGGAAGAGTCGTCGCTAGGCACCGTGGTGGAACGCAGGCGGATCGAGGAGCTGCCGATGAACGGGCGGCACGTGTTCAACCTCGTGAAACTGGTGACTGGCGTGCAGCCGGTGGACCGCAACGCGGACGGCTTTGGCGAGATCACAAACCAGGGTTTCTCCCAGATTCAGTTCAATGGCGGCCCGGTCTACGGAACGCAAATGTATCTCGACGGCGGGGCGAACACCGTGCCCGTCCACAATGAGATTTCCGTCGTGCCGATGGTGGACGCCGTGGAAGAGTTCAAGGTGGAGACGAATGGCCTAAAGGCTGAGTTCGGGCAGACTTCGGGCGGCGTCGTGAACGTCGTAACGAGGTCCGGGACGAACGAATTCCACGGCTCGCTCTACGAGTTCTTCCGTAACGACGCGCTCGACGCGCGCAATGCGTTCGCGACGCAAGTTGCGTCCAACACGGGGAGGATCAAGCCCGTGCTCCGCTACAATCAGTACGGCGGTACGGTGGGCGGCCCGATCTGGATCCCGAAGGTCTACCAAGGGAGGAACCGCAGTTTCTTTTTCGTGGGCTATGAGCAGTGGCGCTTCCGCAATTCGGAGATTCGCCGGTCCACCGTGCCGACGGCGCTCGAACGCGCTGGGGATTTCTCCAACACCCGCGACGCCAAGGGGAATCTCTTCCCGATCTACGACCCCGCATCCACGCGCCCGAACCCGAGCGGATCTGGATTTATCCGAGATCCGATTCCGGGCAACGTGCTGCCGAAGGGACGGCTGGATCCGTTGAGCCTGCGGGTGCTCGAGTTCATGCCGCTGCCGAACGCGACACCGCTGAACGCCTTCACCAACACTAACAACTTTTACTCCCTGGCCGTGCAGCCATCGAACCAGGGCGTGACGAACATGCGCTTTGATCACCGCATCAGCGAAAAGGATAGTGCATTCTTCCGCTATTCCGGCACGAGGAACACCCGATGGGGGCAAGGCTACGGCCTGGGTCCGGCGGATCCGGATACCTTCGCGCGCATCGACCAGCGGGATAACCACAACTTCGTGCTGACGGAGACGCACATCTTCTCGCCGAGCGTCATCAACGAGTTCAAGACCTCCGTGACGCGGCAGAATCTGCCCTTCCGTTCGATCGGCTACGGCAACGATTGGCCGTCGAAGCTCGGCTATCCATCGATCATCCCGAACGACATGTTTCCGGCCGTCGGCATCGCGGGGATGCTCCAACTGGGACCGACTTCGTTTTCATTTGGCCTGCGCGCGCAGAACCAGGTGCAGTTCGCCGACAGCGTGACGTGGATCACGGGCAAGCACACGATCAAGATCGGCGTGGACCAGCGCTTCGTCCGGGAGAACTGGATCAACAAGTCCAATCCTTCGGGTTCATTCACCTTCTCGTCGGCCCTTACCGGGAATCCGCAGGCACCGGCGGGCACGGGTGTAGGTATGGCCACATACCTGCTTGGTGCGGTTTCCGGCGGCAGCCTGACAGTTCGTAACCACATGTCCTTCCATTCGTGGAGTCACGCTTCCTATATTCAGGACGATTACAAAGTCACTCCCCGGCTCACGCTGAATCTGGGCCTGCGCTACGATCTGCGCTCGGGGCCTGTGGAGCGCTGGAATCGCCATTCGAACTTTGACCCGTTCATGACGAACCCGGAAACCGGCATGCCGGGCACGCTGCTTTACGCCGATGTGACAACGGGCCGCAAGTTTGTCGATCCGAACCATTTCGATTTCGGGCCGCGCTTCGGTTTTGCCTACGTGCTGACGGCCGACAGCAAGACCGTCATTCGGGGAGCGTTCGGTATCGTTCACATGCTCACCGAGAGCTACGATATGCAGGCCGATAATTCGAACTCGTTGGGATGGGAGGCGACAACGCCGTTCGTTTCCACGCAGGGTGCGAACTACCCGGCGTTCGCTTTCAGCACTGGTCCTTCCGCGCTGATCTACCCCAAAGGGCCCGCAGGCGGCCCGTCGGCCTTCCGCGGACAGAACGTCCGCTGGCAGAACCCTTATGCGCCTCCGATGTATCTGCAGCAGGCCAACCTTACTCTGCAGCGAGAAGTGGCGGGCGGCTGGGTGGTAAGCGCGAGTTACGCCGGAAGCCGCGGCGTGCATATTCCGGGTTCCAACTACAACCTGAATCAGCTTGATCCCAAGTACTACATCCAGTATGGGCTGGCATTGCAGAACCAGGTTCCCAACCCCTTCTACGGCCAGATCACTACCGGCGCGCTTTCCGGCAAGACCATTTCGATGGCGCAGACCCTGTTGCCCTATCCGGATTACGGCAGCGTGATGACGATGGCGAACCACGGGAACTCGAGCACCTACCACTCGCTGCAACTGACGCTGGAGAAACGGTACTCGGGCGGGATCAGCGCGCTGTTGTCGTATACCGGCGGCAAGCTGATCGACGAGAGCTATTCGAGCGCGGGCAGTTCCGGCGAGACGGGCGATTTCCGGGTAGGCCGCCTTGATCGGCGCGGGGACCGTGCGATTGACCAGAACGACATCTCGCAGCGCTTCGTGGCGAGCGGCGTTTTCGATCTTCCGTTCGGCAAGGGCCGGAAGTATGCGACGGATCTGCCGGTGGTGGTGGAGCACCTCATCGGCGGCTGGCAGGCGAACACGATCACCACCGTCCAGACCGGCTCGCCGCTGATGGTGCGCGGTGCCAACAATTTCGCGCTGAACTGGCCGAACGTGACGAAAGATCCTACGCTTTCAGGCGACAACCGGGGCGTCTCGAAGTGGTTCGACACGAGCGCTTTTGCGAATCCGCCCGATTTCGAGGTGGGCAACGCGCCGCGCACGCTGCCCAATACCCGCGGCCCCGGGATGGTGAATATCGACGCTTCACTGTTCAAGAACTTCCAGATCGCGGAAGGCAAGGTGCTTGAGTTCCGCGCGGAGGCGTTTAATTTCATCAACCACGTGAACCTCAACAATCCGGGAACCGGCTTCTCGCCGAACCGGCAAGGCGTGAACACGAACGCCTCTTTCGGCGTGATCACCAGTTCCATGAAGGCCCGCAGCATCCAACTGGGGCTGCGCCTCACCTTCTAACGGGGACTGCCCGCGCAACGGCCCCGCCGGCGGAGGCTTCGGCCTTCACCGGCGGGGCCGTTGCGCGTTTCCGGTGCGGGAAGGCGCGCTGCCCCCGGTGCGGGCATGCTTCGATATGATCCAAGGGACCGCCATGCCCGCACCTCTCACACGCCGCGCCATTCTCCAGTCTCCCGCCGCCGTCCTGCTTACGGGAGGCCAGCCTGAAGCGGACGTCGTCGTCTATGGCGCGACGCCGGGAGGGATCGCGGCCGCCGTCGCCGCCGCCCGCCGGGGCCGGAACATTCTGCTCGCGGCGTATGAAGATCATATCGGGGGAATTGTCTCGAACGGGCTGACCAATGCCGATATCGGCAAACGCCAGGCTGTGGGCGGCTTGTTTTACGAGTTCACGCGCCGCGTCGTCCGCCACTACCAATCAAATCCGGAGAATCTCAAGCTCTGCCGCGATGGCTATTGGTATGAAGCCGATCTCGCCGAGAAGATTTTCCACGACTGGATCGCCGAGACCGGCGGGCGCATCCGTCTGCTGCTCAGCCATAAGCTCGTCAAGGCGGAAGTGCAGCGCAACACTCTGAAGGCCATCGTCCTCGAAAACCGCGCCAACCCGGCACTCACCGTGCGCGCCTCCGCCCCGGTCTTCATCGATGGCACCTACGAGGGCGATCTCGCCGCTCTTGCCGGAGCGCCCTTCCGTATCGGACGCGAAAGCCGCGAGGAATACGGAGAGCCCCACGCGGGCCGCATCTATATGCGTTTTGGCTCCAGTGAACTGCTGCCGGGCTCAACGGGAGAGGCGGACAACGCCACGCAGGCTTACTGCTTCCGCTTTCACGTCACGAACGACCCCGCGTTTCGCGTTCCCATCGAGAAGCCGGCCGACTTCCACAGGGACGATTACAAGTTTGTTTTGGACGACGTGCGCTCCGGGCGCGCCACCGCCTTCCGGCATATCGTTCAGGTTTATCCCCTGCCCAATGGCCGCTTTGAGCTGAACAGTGACCATGTTCACCCCGACACCGGCGTTCCCTGCGAATCGCTCGACCTCGCCGAAGAGTGCTGGGAGTGGCCTACCGCCACCGTGGAGCGTCGTCGCGAGATTTACCGGCGCTATCTCTCGCACAACGTTGGGCTCCTCTGGCTGCTCCAGAACGACGCGGAGGTTCCCGAGTCTCTGCGGCGGGACGCTCAGCAGTATGGCTGGCATCGGAGACTCTGGCCGGAGAACGGCCACATGCCTCGTCAGGTCTATGTCCGTCAGGGCCGCCGCATCCTCGGCGACTACATCCTCACCGAGCGCGATGCCGATGTCGATCCCACGCTCGGCCGCACGCGCATCCGGACCGATTCCATTGCCGTCATCGAATGGGCTTTCGATCCGCATGGCCATCACAAGTACGACCCCGCTCATCCCGGCGTCCGCGAGGGCTATTTTTACGTCAATCACGAACCGTTCCAGGTTCCTTACGGTGTCGTCGTGCCGCGCGGAATCGACGGTCTGCTCGTGCCCGTCGCTTGCAGTTGCAGCCATGTCGCCTACAACGCACTTCGGATGGAGCCGGTCTTCATGGCGCTCGGCGAAGCCTGCGGATTGGCTGCCGACTTGGCGATAGCGAAGGGCGTCGCCGTGCGCAATGCGCCAACGGCGGAACTCCAGCGCCGACTGGTCGAGCAGCGCGGCGTCGTCACGTTTTACGAGGATCTGCCGTTTACTGCCCCGGATTTCGCGGCTTTCCAGTACCTGGGCGCGCGCGGGTTGAACGGTGGGTACCGCGCGGAGGGTGACGCTCCACTGATGCAAGCCGAGGGCGCCGTGCGTTTGGCCCGCGTTCTTCAGTTTGAAGGCCGGCGCTGGAGGGTGCCCGCGCACACCTCGACGGATCCGCTTACTTCGGGCGATGTCGCCGCCTGGCTCAGCGAGGCCGGCTACAACCCGGCTGCCTCTGAGACTTCCGGCCCTCTCAACACCCGCGGTTTCGCCCTGCGACTTTACGCCGCGCTCAGGCCGTAAGCCGGCGCAATGGCGATACCCCGGCACTCGGGCGCATCGTGGAGCGCCTTGCCGTTCAAAGAGCCTTGGTAACATGAAGCATTGCATTAAACATTCCAGAGCGGGGCGGAAGCCACGGGCGGGAGGGCGGATCTGATTCTGGCCCTCGTGCGTCAGCCCTCTGAAAGCGAATCCGGAAAACATGACTGAAAAATCGTACGATCCGCAAGAGATCGAAAGCCGCTGGCAGGCCCGGTGGGACGGGGAAGCGCTCTATCAGGCGGAGCGGAGCACGGAGAAGCCGAAGTTCTATGTGCTGGAGATGCTGCCGTACCCGAGCGGCACGCTGCACATGGGGCACGTGCGCAATTATTCCATCGGCGATGCGCTGGCGCGCTACAAGTGGATGCGCGGCTTCAACGTGCTGCACCCCATGGGCTGGGACGCCTTCGGGCTGCCCGCCGAGAACGCCGCCATCAAGAATAACCGGCATCCAAACGAGTGGACCCGCGCCAACATCGCCCACATGAAGAAGCAGCACCAGCGCTTTAACTTCAGCTACGACTGGAGCCGCGAGGTGGCGACGTGCGATCCCGAGTACTACCGCTGGAACCAGTGGTTCTTTCTGCGGATGTACGAACGCGGCCTCGCGTACCGGAAGAAAGCGCTGCTGAACTGGTGCCCGCGCTGCAACACGACGCTCGCGAATGAACAGGTGGTCGGCGGCAATTGCTGGCGTCACGAAGACCAGCCGGTGGAGCAGCGCGAACTCGACCAATGGTTCCTGCGGATCACCGATTACGCGGACGACCTGCTGAAGGACATCGCGCAGCTCGAAGGCGGCTGGCCGGAGCGCGTGCTGACCATGCAGCGCAACTGGATCGGGCGCTCCGAAGGCACCGAAGTGGATTTCACGCTGGCGGCCGAAGACGGCGCGCCCGGCGAGACGAAGATCCGCGTGTTCACGACGCGCGTCGATACGAT
>JBDIBK010000182.1:0-7037 GCA_039812845.1 Bryobacterales bacterium | reverse complement strand
TCCTTGTAGACCTCGACGAGTGTGCCTCCGGAACCGAACAGCAGCACCGGCCCGAACTGCGGGTCGAGGCTCGAACCCACGATCAGTTCATAGCCGTCCAGCCGGATCATCGGCTGCACCGTCACTCCCTGGAAATGTTCCGCGCCCGCCGCCTTCGTCACACCCTCCCGGATGTCTTCGAAGGCCCTCCGCACGGCGGCTTCATCCTGCAGGTTCAGCTTCACGCCGCCCACATCGCTTTTGTGCGTGATGGTTTCCGAATACAGCTTCAGCACCACCGGGTAGCCAATCTCCCGCGCGTGGGCGGCGGCGCTCTCGGCATCGGCAGCGATCACAGTCTTCACCGCCGGGATCCCGTAGGCGCTCAGCAGTTCCTTTGACTCGAACTCGGTAAGAATCTCGCGCCCCTCGTCGAGCGCCTTCTGGAGAATGGCTTCGGCCTGCACGCGCCGGTCGCTCTCGTCCGCATGCACCTCTTCGCTCTGCGGCGTCTCATAGAGGCCCCGCAGGTTGTAGGTGTAGCGGTACATATACACGAACTGCCGCGCGGCGGTGTCGGGATACGGAAACGTCGGGATGCCGGCCGCATTCAGGATCGAAACGCCGTTCGCGACGTCGTTCCCGCCCATCCAGCTCGCCAGCACCGGCTTCCCGTTCAGCTTCGCGTAGCTCTTCATCACCTCGGCCGTCGCCGTCGAATCGGTCATTGCCTGCGGCGTGAGGATCACCAGGAACGCGTCGGTATTCGGATCTTTTGAGACGATCTCCAGCGTCTTCGCATAGCGTTCCGCTTTCGCGTCTCCCAGGATGTCCACCGGGTTCCCGTGGCTCCACGCCGGGGGAAGCAGATCGTTCAGCGCGGCCATGGTCTCGGGCGCGAGTTTCGCCAGTTCGGCATTGTTTGTGGCCAGGGCGTCCGTCGCCAGCACGGCCGGCCCGCCCGCGTTGGTGACGATCGTCATGCGCGGCCCGCGCGGCCTCGGCTGCTTGGCCAGCACTTCCGCCATGTAGAAGAGATCGGAGATGTTGTTCACCCGAAGCACCCCGCTCCGCCGGAATGCGGCATGCAGCACCTCGTCGCTGCCCGTGAGGGAGCCGGTATGCGAAGCCGCCGCCTTGGCCGCCTCCTCGCTGCGGCCGGGCTTGATCACGATGATCGGCTTCGTCAGCGCCACTTCCCGCGCGGCCGAGAGGAAATAGCGCGCGTCCCCGATGCTCTCCATGTAGATCAGAATTGCCCGCGTCTTGGGATCGTTGCCCAGATAGTCGATCAGGTCGCCCCAGCCCACATCGCTCATGGAGCCGATGGAGATGAACGCGCTGAAGCCCACCTTCTCCGTGACGCTCCAATCGAGAACCGCCGTGCACAGCGCGCCGCTCTGGCTGATGAATCCGACATTGCCGGGCAGCGCCATTCCATTGCCGAAGGTGGCGTTCAGCCCGCTGATCGGGCTCATCAACCCCAGGCAGTTCGGCCCGATGATGCGCATCCGGCCGCGCCGCGCCTCTTCAAGCAGTTTTTGCTCCAGCGCAGCGCCTTCCGGCCCCGTCTCCTTGAAGCCCGCGGAGATGACGATTGCGTTCTTGACGCCCGCATCCACGCATTCCCGGATGATCGCCGGAACCCCCGGCGCGGGCGTTGTGATCACGGCCAGTTCCACTTCGCCCGGCACCGCCGCCACATTTGGGTACGCCTTGATTCCCAGCACGCTGTCGCGTTTCGGGTTTACCGGGAAGACCGTGCCCCCGAACGGGTTGCTGATCAGGTTCCAGAACACCGTCCGCCCCACGCTTCCGGGCGATTCCGTCGCGCCAATAAGAGCCACGCTTCGCGGCGAAAAGAACGATTCGAGCGGATGCCTGCCGCCACCCAGAATCGCGGTTGCTGGATCTGTTCCCGGAGCCTTGATTGCCATCGGTACACCCTTGCGTCGAATGGAGTGCGCGCGGCCTCAGCCTGCCGCCGGCCGGGCGGAAGCCCGCACACCTTCACCCTATCACTCGCGCCGGTGCCCGTGCGCGTTCATTGCGGAGAATCGGGGCCGCAATCCTGAATAAGGCCACCCCTCCATTGCGTCTAGGCTCTCCCCCTGGCCCGGGCGACGGCATCCTGCCAGCCCGCGAAACGCCGCTCCCGTTCCGCTTCGCCAATCTTCGGTTCAAAGGTCCGTTCCGCCTTCCAGAAGCTGGCGATCTGCTCGGTGGAGTCCCAATAGTTCACCGCGAGCCCGGCCAGGTACGCCGCGCCCAGGGCGGTGGTTTCCGTGTCGGCGGGCCGGACGATCTTGCATCCCAGAATGTCCGCCTGGAACTGCATCAGGAAGTCGTTCTGCGCGGCGCCTCCGTCCACCCGCATCTCCGTGATCGGCGTGCCCGCGTCGGCCTGCTGCGCGTCGATCAGTTCGCGGCTCTGAAAGGCGATCGCTTCGAGCGTCGCGCGGACGATATGCGCCGCCGTGGCCCCCCGTGTGAGCCCGCTGATCACGCCGCGCGCGTCCGAATCCCAATGCGGCGCGCCCAACCCGACGAAGGCCGGCACGAAGCAGACGCCCGCCGAATCCGGCACGCTCTCGGCGATCGCCTGGGAAGCCGGCGCGCTCGGAATCAGCTTCAGCGAATCGCGCAGCCATTGCACGGCCGCGCCCGCGATGAACACGCTGCCCTCCATCGCGTATTCCTTCTCGCCCAGCAGCGCCGCCGCCCGCGTGGTGATCAGGCGGTTCTTCGAATGCATCAGCTTGCCGCCCGTGTGCAGCAGACAGAAGCAGCCCGTCCCGTAGGTGTTCTTTCCCATTCCCGGCTTGAAGCAGGCCTGGCCGGCCAGCGCCGCCTGCTGGTCACCCGCGATTCCCGCGATGGGGATCTCCGCTCCCAGCAGGTCCCCATCCGTGACGCCCACCGTTTCGGACGATTTCGCGATGCGCGGCAGCATGGCTCGCGGCACGTTCAATACGCGCAGCAGATCGTCGTCCCACTCCCCGCTCGCGAGGTTCATCAGCATCGTTCGCGAGGCGTTGGTCTCGTCGGTCACATGCACTCTGCCCCCGGTGAGCTTCGAGATCAGCCACGTGTCGATGTTGCCGAAGAGCAATTCCCCGTTCTCCGCTCTTCGCTGCGCCCCTGGCACCGCATCGAGCAGCCAGCGCAGCTTCGTTCCGGAGAAGTAGGGGTCGATCACCAGCCCTGTGCGCTCTTCGATCCAGCGCCGGTCCGGCCCCGCGTTCAGCTCCGCGCAGAGTTCGCTCGTCCGCCGGCACTGCCACACGATCGCGGGGAAGATCGGTTCTCCGGTCTTGCGGTCCCACACCACCAGCGTTTCGCGCTGGTTGGTGATGCCGATCGCCGCTACGTCCTTCGCCGCAACGCCCGCCTGTGCCAGGGTTTCGCGCGTCGCCCGCCACTGCGCCCGCCAGATCTCCTCGGGGTCCTGCTCCACCCAGCCCGGCTGCGGATAGCGGGAAGGGAACTCATGGCTGGCCATCGCCCGGCGGCCGCCCTCCGCGTCATAGAGCGCCGCCCGCGCGCTGCTGGTGCCTTCATCCAACGCCAGAATCCATTTCACAGTGATGCCCAACTCCTTCCCGGCGCGCCCTTCGTTCGGAGCGGCGCTCCAGCCGATTCTATGACACCGGCGGCCGCCCGGAGAACGCGCGGCCCAGCGAAGCGGTCCGAGAATCCCGTTTTGGAGCGGGGGAAACTGCAGCGGAGAGCCGCCCGTCGCGCGGTGTCTTGCGCGCTTCTTCGGCCCCAATGGAAGCGGTTGACGCTTAAAGATGTACGGAATATACTTGTTTCATGCCACACACAGACGTGATTGACGCCCCCCATTCCCAAGCCACCGACGTTCATGCGCTTCCGGCCGACAAGATGCCCGGCCATTGGCTGCTCGCGAGTCTGGGAAAGCGAGTGCTGCGCCCCGGCGGCCTGGAGATGACGTCCCGCATGGTGGAGAAGCTCGGCATCGGGCGGCAGGACGACGTTCTGGAACTCGCGCCGGGCCTGGGCGTTACCGCGCGCATGACGCTCGGCCGCCATCCCCACAGCTACACCGCCGTCGAGCGGGATGAGAAGGCCGCGAAGAACATCGTTGGCCTTCTCGAAGGCTCCAGAAACCGCTGCGTGCTCGGCACGGCCGAGGATACGGGGCTGCCGGCCGAGTCCTTCTCGGTCGCATACGGCGAGGCGATGCTCACCATTCAGGGCGGCCCGGCCAAACTGAGAATCCTGCAGGAAGTCAACCGCGTCCTCAAACCCGGCGGCCGCTATGGGATTCACGAACTGTGCATCGTTCCCGACGAAGCGGGAGAGAGCGTCCGCAAGGAGATTGAGAAGCGCCTCTCCACCGGGATTCACGTGGGCGTGCAGCCGCTGGTCGCCAAGGAGTGGAAGCAGTTGCTTGAATCGGCCGGTTTCCGTGTGCTCTGGGCCAAGCGCGCGCCAATGCACCTGCTGGAGCCGAAGCGCCTCATCCGCGATGAAGGATGGGCCGGGGCGCTCCGCTTCGCCTTCAACCTGCTGCGCCGCCCGGCCGCGCGGAAGCGAGTGCTGAGCATGCGGCGGCTCTTCCGGGAATACCGCGACAATCTCGAAGCGATCTCGTTCGTCTGCCAGAAGGTGTAGCGGAAAGCTCCTCCGCTGCGCCGCTGTTCAGCAGGCGCTGGGGTCCCGCCACTTCGTTGTAACCCGGAAGCGGCGGGACCCCTTTCCATTGCGCGAGTCAGTATCCACGGGTCAGTAACGAATCACCTTCTCGACTGCCCTTTCCAAGTCTTCCACCGAAGGCAGCACCGCCAGTTCGAGGTTCGCGGCCGACGGCACGAACGAATCCTTCGCCCCCACACGCAGCACCGGCGCATCCAGATAGTCAAAGTAACGCTCTCCGATGAGGGCGGCCACTTCGGCGCCGAAACCCATGGTGAGAGAATCCTCGTGGGCCACCACCACCCGGCTGGTCTTGCGAAGGCTCTCGAAGATAATCTCCTCATCCAGCGGAACGATAGATCTCAGGTCAATGATCTCGATTGAAAGGCCCTTCTCTTCGGAGCGCCTCGCCAGTTCGAGCGCGAGATAGACCGTGCTGCCCCAGGTGACGATCGTTACGTCCTTCCCCTCGCGGCGCACCCGCCCTTTGCCGAAGGGAACGAAATAGTTGCTGCCCGGCTCCGGCGACTTCGCCTGCACGCGCCGGTAGAGGCCCTTGTGTTCCAGAAAGATCACTGGGTCTTCGGACCGTGCCGCGGACTTGATCAATCCCTTGGCGTCGTCCGCGCAGCTCGGGAACACCACCTTCCAGCCGGGGATATGCGCGAAGAACGATTCCACGCACGCCGAGTGCCACGGCCCCCCCTTGATATAGCCGCCCACCGCGATGCGAACCACCACCGGGCAGGTCCACTGCCCCTGGCTCCTCCAGCGGACGGTGGCGATCTCGTCGCGCATCTGCATGAAGCCGGGCCACAGATAGTCGCCGAACTGAATCTCCACAATCGGCTTGTATCCGCCGATCGCCATGCCGCCGGCCACGCCCACGATGCTCGCTTCCGCGAGCGGCGAATTGAAGACGCGGTCCCCGAACTTGTTGGCGAGGCCGCGCGTCACGCCGAACACGCCGCCCTTGGGGTCCGAGATATCCTCCCCCCACATCACGATCTTCGGGTTGTGCTCCATCTCTTCCCGCAGGCCGTGATTGATGGCGTCGATCATCGTGACCGGGTCGCCCGGAAGGACGGTGGCCGGGGGCGCGTCGATTGCCGGAGCGCCGTTGGCCGCGAAGATGTGCGCCATCAGGTCGTCGTCGGCCGGCAGCGGAGCCTTGTCCGCCTCCTCGGCCGCGAGATCCACCTCTCCCCGAATCTCCGCGCGGAGTTTCTCCACCGCGTCCTTCGTCAGCAGGCCGTGTTCGAGCAGATACTGTTCCGTCTGATAGATCGGATCCCGCCCGGCCAGTTCCGCCAGTTCTTCCTCGTTGCGGTACTTGCGCTGATCGTCGGAGGAGGAATGGGAATCGAGCCGGATCACCCGCCCTTCCACCAGCGCCGGCCCGCCGCCCTTCCGCATCCCCTCGATGATGGGCGGGAGCATCTGGTACATGGGCTCAAACCACGTTCCATCGAGATCGAAGGTCGGCATGCCGAACCCCTGGGCGATCCGGTGAATTTCCGACGAGGTCTGGCTGGCTTGCGGAACGCTGATGGCGTAGCCATTGTTCTGGACCACGAAGAGCACGGGCAGTTTCTCCCGCGCCGCCCAGTTGAGCGCTTCGAAAAACTCGCCTTCGCTGGTAGCGCCCTCGCCGGAGGAGACGTATACGATGGCGTCGGAGCCGTCCTTGGCCAGCGCTCTTGCCATGCCCACGGCCGGCAGATACTGCGTCCCTGTGCAAGCGGTCTGCGCCACCAGATTCAGCTCGCGGGAAGAGAACTGCTCCGGCATATTGCGCCCGTTCGAGTTGGGGTCGCCTCCCCGCGTCAGCATCGCCAGAAAGACGTCCCGCAGCGGCATCCCCAGGCCGATGGGGATCCCCTTTCCCCGGTAGTAGGTGAAGAACCAGTCGTGCCGCGGCTTCAGCAGCAGCGTCATTCCAGTCTGGAGCTTTTCGTGGCCTCTGGTGGAGGCGTGAAAGGTGCATTTCCCATGCCGCGTGAAGACCTTCATCCGCTCTTCGACATAGTAGACGGTGAGCATTTTGCGGTAGAGCTCAAGGGTGAGTTCATCGGGCACAATCCGGCCCTCCCGCGGTTGCAGTACGGTCTCCGTCGCCATGGAACCTCCTCTGCGATGATCTGTCCGCCGCCATCCGGGCGGGCGAATCGCGCTTGCAAACGTCCTCTAAATCGTTTATAACAAGGATATTACATACATCTTTTAACCGTCAAGAATCTCCCCATGCGGCTCACTGCCTACACCGACTATAGCCTCCGCGTCCTCACTTACCTCGGTCTCCAGGAAGGCCGCCTCTCCACCATCGGCGAGATCTCGGAGACCTACGGGCTCTCCGCGAACCACTTGATGAAAATCATACACAACCTGGGCAAGCT
>JBDIBK010000181.1:0-7191 GCA_039812845.1 Bryobacterales bacterium | reverse complement strand
ACTTCGATGACGTTGATGGGCGTGGGCAGGGAGCGATTGTCCTCGCCGATATCGCGAAAGGCTTGCGCGAAGAAGCGGGCGGCGGTGGGATAACCGGGGCTGAACAGCGTGCTGCCCAAATCGTTATCCACCGTCTTGGGGATGCCGAGGACGCGAAGTTCGTAGCCCTTCGCTTCCGCGGCGCGCAGCATACGCAGACCGGTCTCCTGGGTGCCGTTTCCGCCGGCAACAAATGCGAAGCGGATGTTTCGCTTCGCGAAGACCGCGAGCGCCTGCGCGATGTGCTCTTCCGTGACGTGCATGCGGGAGGAGCCGATGGCTGAGCCGGGCGACGTTCGCAGGCCCGTGACAATGTGGTCCGGCTGCGCCAGAAGATCCCAGAAATTCTCGTCGAGAATGCCCTGCACGCCGTGCTTCGCGCCATAGAGCGCAGTGATCTGGCGCTGCCGCCGCGCTTCGAGTATCATGCCGCAAAGGCTGGCGTTCAATACGGAAGTTGGCCCGCCTCCATGGAGGACCACGGCGGCGCCGCGCAGTTGATTTTCCATTGCCATTGCCTTCTATCATCGCCGCCGCGACTGGAGCGAGACAACTTCGCGCGGGAATCGCCGCGGCGTACCGGGCATTCCCGGCAAAGCGCGGCCCAAAAGCCGCACAATAGAGGATTAGCCATGCCGACCACACTCGAATCGCTGCGGGCACTAGCGGCCCGTGCCCATCCCGAAGAGATTTCTCAGGCGCTGGAAGGGGCGTTCCGCTCCAGGCCGGGACTGGAAGCGCTGCTCTCCGACGGCGAAGCGCGGCGCATTGCCGAGGGCCACGGCCACACTCTGCGCGAGATCGCGCAGCAGCCCTATGTCTGGGCGGATACGGCGCTGCGGGCGGCTGAGACGGCGAAGACGGAATTCCTTCCGCGCCACGCCGCGGGAGCGTTCCGTTCGATTGCGATGGTGGGGTCCGGCAGCAGCCATTATGTGGGGGAACTCGCGGCCCCGGCGCTGCAGGCCCGGCTGGGTGTGCCGGTGGTGGCGGTTCCCGCGGGCAATCTGCTCACGCATGGCAAGGCGGCACTGCCCTTGCCGGGGCCCGTGCTGCTGGTTTCGATTGCCCGGTCCGGCAACAGCCCGGAAAGCGTGGCCGCGATTCGCATCGCCGCAAGGGAAGCGCCGGAGACCCGGTTTCTTCATATTACGTGCAACCCGGAAGGCCGCCTGGCGCAACCTTCGGCAGACGACCCGCCGGCTGCCGTGCTGGCCCTGCACCCCTCCACGAACGATGAGAGCCTGGTGATGACGTCCAGCTTCACGAGTCTTGCGCTGGCGGCGCTGGCGCTTGGCTACGCCGATGAACCCGCGCGGTATCTCGCCCAGGCGGAGCGGCTTGCCACCCATCTCGCGGCATCGTTCGCGGACATGTTCGCGGTGGCGGAAGCGTTGCCCCACGCGGAGTGCCGCCGCGCGGTGTATCTCGGGAGCGGCTGCCAGTATGGCGCGGCCCGGGAGGCGGCACTCAAACTGACGGAGATGACGGCCGGCCGCGTGGTGGCGATGGCCGAGACCCACCTGGGCTTGCGTCACGGCCCGATGGCGGCGCTCGATGGCGAGACCTTGATTGTTTCCTTCACCCCGTCCGCCGCGAGGCCCGCCCGTTATGCGGCGGACCTGGTGCGCGAGTTGGGCCTGAAGGAGCTTGGCTGTGCAACGGTGATTGCCAATCCCGGCGAAACGCCGCGGTGCGTTTCCGAGGGCGCGAGTGTGGGCGCAATCCAAGATGAGCAAATCGACGAAGGCTTTGCCGCGATCGGGAACGTGGCGTTCGGCCAGATGGCGGGCTTCTTCGCGTGTATCCGGAACGGGTTCCGCCCGGACGCGCCATCCGCCGCCGGAGTGATCCGGCGGGTGGTTCCGCCATTTCCCGTTTACGATGACGCCGCCCCGGCGTGTGCGGACCAGGACTGAGGCCAGCGCTTCAAGCAGCCATGAACGATTGGACAACCATCAACCAGTGGGGATTCCTGCTCCAGATTGTTCTGCTGCTGGGGCTGGCCATGCTGTGCGGCATTGTGGCCCAGCGCCTGCGCCAGAATGCGGTGATCGGGTATCTGGTGGCGGGCATCATTCTGGGTCCGCGCACATTCGGCATTGTCAAGGATCCGCAATCCGTGGAGGTGCTGGCGGAACTGGGTGTGTCGCTGCTGCTCTTCACCATCGGCCTCGAATTCTCCTGGAGGCGTCTGCGCGAGTTTGGGAAGAGCGCGGCGCTGCTGGGCGTGTTCCAGATCATCGGCACAATTCTCGCGGGGAGCGCGATGGGGACGCTGGCCGGGCTCCCGCCGCGAGCGGCCTTCGTGTGCGGCGCGGCGCTGGCGATGAGCAGCACGGCCGTGGTGCTGCGGCTGCTGATTGAGCGGGCGGAGCTCGACAGCCCGCATGGACGCAATGCTCTCAGCGTTCTGCTGATGCAGGATCTCGCCGTGGTGCCGCTGCTCATCATGGTGAGCGTGTTCGCCGATGGCGCGAGCGGCACGGGCGCCCTGGAAGAACTGGGGATGAGCCTGGTGAAGAGCGTGGCGCTGATCGGGGCGTTCTTCGTCGTGATTCGCTACGCGCTGCCCGCGATCATCACCCAAGCCTCGACGGCACAGAACCGGGACCTTCCGGTGGTGCTGGCGATTGCGGTCTCGCTGGGCTGCTCCTGGAGCGCGCACGCCGTGGGGCTCTCGCCGGTGCTGGGCGCGTTCGCGGCGGGCATCCTGCTGGCGGATCTCGAATTCGCGGAGCAGATTCGCGCGGATGTCATGCCGCTGCGCGCCGCGTTCGTCACTTTATTTTTTGCTTCGATCGGCATGCTGGCGGCGGTCCCGAGCGTGATGGGGATTGTCCACGCGATGCTCCTGGCACTGCTGATTTTCGTCGTCAAGGCCAGCGTGATCACCGGCGTGGCGCTGCTGCTGCGCAAGCCGCTGCGGGTCTCCCTGCGGACGGGAATCGTGCTCGCGCAGATTGGCGAATTCTCCTTCGTGCTGGCGCAAATCGCGGTAGGCAAGAGAGTGCTGGATGGGGATCTGTTCGACCTGCTCCTGACCTCCGCCGTGCTCCTGCTGCTGCTGACGCCCTACATGATCCAATACGCGGGCCCCATGAGCCGGAAGCTGGCCGCGATTTTCACGGCTTCGCACCGTCACCGGCTGGCGATCGAGCGCGCCGAGCGGAGAGCCGATCAGAAACCGATGGAAGGCCGGGTGATTGTGATCGGATTCGGGCCGGCGGGGCAGGCGGTTTGCCGGGCACTGAAAGGCGGAAAGATCCCCTACCTGATTCTGGAGACGAACTTCCAGACGGTATCCGCGGTGCGCATGCACGAGCCGATTGAAATCGGGGACGCGACGCAGCCGGAGATTCTGGAGCACGCGGGCGCGCGGCATGCGGCCGCGGTGGTGGTGAGCATTCCGGACCCAGGCATCTCCAGCATCGTGATCAGCCAATGCCGGCTGATTGCGCCCGGCGTCCCCGTGCTGGTGCGCGCCCGCTACAGCCTTTTCGCGAACACGCTGAGAGACGCGGGCGCCAGCACGATCGTGGACGAGGAGCATGTGGTGGGGGAGACGCTGGCCGCCGAAACGCTGGCCACGGTGGGCGCGGAAGCGGTCGCCGGCTAAGCACACGAGACGGCCCGGCGCGCGCGATTCGCCGCAAGCCGTTGCTACACTGGAGTTTCAGCTTTGATGAGCAGCACCAGCCCGCCGATTGAGCTTCCAGACCCGCATGCAGCCGGCCTGGCCCCCCTTGCCAAGGATACGCGAACGTTCCGCTTCAGCCAGATTACGTTTCTGCTGCTGTGCCTGGGCCACTTCTCGATCGATATTTCATCGAGCTCGCTGAGCGGATTGCAGCCCGTGCTGCGGGACCGCCTGGGGATCACGCTGACGGAGGCGGGCCTGCTGGGCGGGCTTTTCGTATTCAGTTCGAGCCTGCTGCAGCCGGTGTACGGCTGGCTGGCGGACCGGTTTGCGACGAGGCACTTCACGGTGCTTTCGCCGCTCCTTGCCTCCATCTCCGTCGCGCTGTTCCGGTACGCATCCGGGTTTTACGGGCTGCTGCCGCTGGTGTTCCTGGCGGGAATCGGCATCGCGGCCTTTCATCCGCAAGGCACGTCGATGGCGGTCCGCGGGGTGAGTTCCAACCGGGGCCGGCTGATGGCGATCTTCATCAGTTCGGGGACGCTGGGTTTCGCGGTGGGTCCGTCGTTTTTCGCCGCGCTGGTCACCTACTTTGGATTTGAGTCTCTGGTGTGGAGCTTTGTGCCCGGCGCGCTGTTTTCCGCACTGCTCTATTTCTATCTGCCGCCGGAGGAACCGGCGGGGCATGCCGCGGCGCGCGCGAACGACTGGGGACCGATGCGGCGGGTGTGGAAGCCGATTACGATTCTGTTCGCACTGGTGTTTCTGCGGTCCACCATCCAGGTGACCTACGCGCAACTGCTGCCGCTTTACCTGAACGTGGAACGCGGCCTTTCGCTGATCGCGGGGAACTATCTGGTGAGCGCCTATCTGATCTGCGGCGCGCTGGGCGGGTTCCTCGGGGGAAATCTGGCGGACCGTTTCGGCGGGCGTCAGGTGATTCTGGCTTCCATGCTGGGGACGGTGCCCTTCATGCTGCTGTTCTTCCTCACCACCGGCTGGCTGTCGGCGGTGGGGCTTTGCCTGGGAGGCCTGGTGCTGCTGTTTACGATTCCCGTGAACGTGCTGATGGCCCAGGATCTGGTGCCGGAGCAATCGGCGACGGTGTCCTCGCTGATGATGGGCTTCGCGTGGGGCGCGGCGGGGCTGATCTTCGTGCCGGTGACGGGATGGCTGAGCGATTTGCTGAGCCTTCAGACGGCGATGATGCTGCTGCTGATCTTTCCCGTCATAGGCGTGTTCGTTACGCTGATGCTGCCGCGCACAATTGAAGAACAGCGCGTCATGTAGCTCCCGTGTGGCCAGACCCCAAAGCCCTCCACAGATGGGGCGGGGAGAAACCCCGCATGCGCCCTTAAGCCGAGATCTTGGCGTCGAATTCGATGTAGTTCCCCTCGTGGCGGGAGACCTTATTGTTCGAGCGGACAATGTGCTTGAAGTTCAGCACGACCGGCACGACGGCGGTGTGATACGGCTCCGGGTAGAGTTTCAGCGTAACGAACTCCCCCGCTTCCAGTTTCGCGGCGATATCCTTCGTGACACAGCCCAGAATCACCTTTTCTCCATTGGTGAGCTTGTGCAGTTCAAAGCACTGGAAGCTGGACTTGTAGAACATGGGAACTGGGTTGTCAAAACTGGGCGAGTAGCTGTGGCCGTAAATGCCGTTGCCCACGGCGTCGAAGGGGGTTCCCGATTCCGCTTCGGTGATGCAGCGAACGCTATTCTCCGCGCGGATTCTCGCCTTGAAGCCTTCCCAATCCACGGCTTCGACCGGTTCCCGGTAGCCTTCCGGCCTGGAGGAGGCTACGGCCATCGCGGCCACACCGGCGAAGGCAGCCATGCCGGCCCAGGCAATTTGAGAGGCGGTTACGCCGTCGAACAAAAAGGATACTTCTGACATACGGTACTCCGAAGTATCTATTATACCCGGCAAGATCGAGGTCCCCCCAGGGGAGAGGGCGGATGACCCTCTCCCCTGGAAGACTGGCGGATGGAATCGGTCGCGGGCTAATCGGCGGCAAAGCGAAAATAGCCGAAGCGCGGGGGGAAGTGGAAGGTGGTCTTGCCGCTGGGCGACCAGGCGGCGAACACGGCATCCTTGGCGGGGGCGGAGGCACCGCCGGGACGCTCGATCCGAAAGAGGTTGGCGCGCCAGGTGTCGCCCGCTTTGGGCGGGGCTTTGGCCCGGCCGGCCTTCACCGGCTCCAGGGAGGCGAAGCCTTCCCAGGGGAGGTGCAGAATGGCCGTCCAGCCGCCGGGGTCGGCCCCGGAAGCCTTGCGCATCTCGACCGCCGATGCGAGGCCCTTGTGGTCCCAGGTGATGTCGCCCGTTACCTTCGGCCAGCCCTGCGCCATATCGAGGTCGCAGAGCACATTGGCGGGGTTGATCTCATATTCGCCGTAGTGCTTGCCGCTGCCGTCGGTATCAATGAAGATCTCCACCACCTCTTCTTCCCAAAGGTGCTCGTCGCGTTTGGTCATGGTGTGCCAGGGCGAGGGATCTTCCACGTCGAAACGGAGCCAGAGGCCGTCGCCCGCCCACAGGGCGCGGAACGTGGTTCGCGCATTCGCGGGCCCCCAGACAACCTTCCCCGCCTTGGCCCACGCCGCGACGGAGAATGCGCCTAACCCAGGGCCTTTCGTGGCCCGGTGCACGGTGTAGCTGGGCAGGGAGGGTAAGGGCGTGGAGGCGTTCTGCGAGGGCGACGGCATTGCCGCGAGCAGTGCCAGGATGATTCCGAAAAAGACGGGCTTCATGCCGGTAACCTCAGGAGGCGGTCAATGTTCGCGTGGTAGACCTTCTTGAGGATGTTGTCCGGAAGGCCCAGGCCGTAGATCCGCCAGCGGCCTTGCGGAGGCACGGGGGCGGGCGCGTAGTCGAAATACTCGTCTTCGGTTTCGAGGAAGCGGTAGTAGATCTTGTAGAGGTCGTCGCCGAAGATCTGCTGGGGCACGTTGTAGCCCTTGGGGATGGCGTCGGTGCCGAACATACAGCGGTCCTGGTAGCGGTCAATGAACTTGCGGGTGGTGCGCGGGGCGCGGCCGAGTTCACCAATCCGGGCGGCCATCTCCACGTGGATGTTGGGGTACTTATCCAGCCACTGCCCGACGAGCGCCTGATTCTCTGCGTCGTTGCCCCAATGGAGCAGGACGAACTGCGTTTTGGGGTGGCGGGCGATCACGCGATTGCGGGCTTCCATGATGTCCAGGAAGCTGGGGAAGTCCTTGCCGTGGAAGCTCCAATCCGGGTGATTGTTCAGTTCCTCGAAGCGCTCATTGGTCTTGTCGATGGGCAGGAAGAAGGCTTCCGGGTCCCCCACATGCATGAAAACGGGGATGTTCTTCGCGCCGCAGACTTCCCACATCGGATCGAAGCGTTTGTCGTCCACCTTCACGAGGGATCCGTCGGCGTTCCGGAGGAAGAGACCCAGGGTCTTCAGGACCTTCAGGCCCTTCGCGCCGCGGCCCACTTCGCGTTCGACGGAATCGGCCTGCATCTTCGCGTAACCGGG
>JBDIBK010000180.1:0-7209 GCA_039812845.1 Bryobacterales bacterium | reverse complement strand
TCGGCAAGCTGCACGCCCTTGGCGCCTTCACGCAGATCCCAGCGGAACGGCGTGCCCTTCACGACGTGCTTGAGGAACAGTTCCCACTGCGCCTTGAACGCGTTGTCGTAGTTCGCTTCCTGGTCGGGCAGTTTCTGCCAGCCGCCCATGAAGTCGATCGGGGAATCGATATCCGGATTCCAGACCGGGCGCGGCGTCGCGCCGTAATGCTGAATGTGGCAGCCGCGCAATCCGGCCACCGCCGATCCCCGCGTGCCATCCACCTGCACGGTCACCAGATCGTCCCGGCGCACGCGCACGGACCACGACGAATTGAAGTGCGCCACAACGCCGCCTTCGAGTTCGAAGGTGGAGTAAGCGGAATCGTCGGCCGTGCACTGGTACGGCTTGCCCGCCTCGTCGATCCGTTCCGGAATGTGCGTCGCGCCCAGGCACGAAACCGCCTTCACGTTGCCGAACAGGTTGTCCAGCACGTAGCGCCAGTGGCAGAGCATGTCGAGGATGATGCCGCCGCCGTCTTCGGCGCGGTAATTCCAGGAGGGCCGCTGCGGAGAGACGAGGTCGCCTTCAAACACCCAGTATCCGAATTCGCCGCGCACGGAAAGAATCCGGCCGAAGAAGCCCGAATCGATCAAGGTCTTCAGCTTCACCAGGCCCGGCAGCCAGAGCTTATCCTGCACCACGCCGTGCTTGATCCCGGCCTTGCGCGCCAGTTCGTAAAGTTCGAAAGCCGTTTCCGTGCTGCCGGACGTGGGCTTCTCGCAATAGACATGCTTGCCCGCCGCGATCGCGGCTTTCACGGCATCCGCCCGGCGGTCCGTCGTCTGGGCATCGAAATAGACCGAATACTTCGGATCGGCAAGCGCGGCGTCGAGATCCGTTGAGAACGGGATGCCGCCCGTGCGCTCCGAGAGTTCCTGGAGCTTCACGGTGTTCCGCCCGATCAGCAGCGGGTCCGGCAGGATGCGCTCCGTGGGACTCACATACACACCTCCCTGCCGGATGATGGCGTAGATCGAGCGCATCAGGTGCTGGTTCGTGCCCATGCGCCCCGTGACGCCGTTCATGATAATGCCGACGCGATGAATGGTTGCTTCGCTCATAGTGCTTTCTCTCCGGTATCTGAACTTCGAATCGCGCCCGTTACGCCTTGGGCTTCTCTGTGCACTGCGGCCGTGCCCCCGCGGGAAGGGCCGGCACATCCACGCCCGCCTTGGGGAGTGTGCCGTCGAGTTCCTGCCGCCAGTGCGCCACGTCGCCGGCCGGGCCATAGCAGTAAATCATCGTGAGCGGCGTCTCCCCAATGTTGGTGAGCTGGTGGAACACCGTGGGCGGGATGAACACCGCCTGCCCGCTGCTGAGCGTCCGGCGCTCCTCGCCCAGGCACATTTCGCCCGTGCCTTCGACGACAAAGTAAACTTCTTCCTGCTCCTGGTTATGCCATGGCACTTGGCCGCCGTTCGGCTCCAGCACCACGTAACCCATGGAGAAGTTGTTGGCCTGAATCGGGGACGCTCCCCCGACGAGGTTCCGCGTACGGCGGCGCGCCGGATACGTGCGGCCCGCCATCTGTTCGATATCCGCGATGGTCATCCCAGGTCTCCTAGCTCCAGAAAGTGAGATATGGCTTCTGTTCCGCAAGGCGCTGCGTGTAGAGCGCCACTTCGCGCAAATGGTAATCGCCCCACATGCTCGATTCGCCGCACGGCACGCTCTGGCCTTCCGGGATATAGTCCCACCCGTTCGGCCGGTGATACACCGAGTGCAGCAGCAGCCCTTCGTGGCCGGGGGCCGCGCTCAGGTAAGGCTCTTCAAGCAGCGTCCGCAGCACGCTCAAACCGGCCTGCCGGTAGCGCGCGCCCGCCGCCTGCTCACCCTTGCCCATCAGCCATGCGCCCAGCCGCAGCAGCCCTTGCGCGCCAATCGCGGCCGCGGAGGAATCCACCGGCTCATGCGCATTATATGGCTCCGACGCGCGGTTGAGATAGTCGCCCAGCTTGTGGAGATTCGGCGCTCCGGTATCCCAATACGGAATGCCGTCGGTGGCGGTGTTCGCAATGTAGAAATCGCACGTGGCTTCCGCCGCCTTGCGGAACGTGGCGACGATGGCATCGCGCCCGCCAAACGGAACCAGCGCCTCGTCGAACACGGAATCCAGATATTCAAGCTGCTCGGCGAACCCGCACATGGCCCAGGCGAGCCCGCGCGTCCAGGTGCTGAACGCGGAATAGCCCTGCTGCGTGCTCGGGCAGCGAAACGCGCCATCGTTGCGGTTGAAGATCGCCTCATGCACGGTACGGCCGCGCAGATCGTAAATGTCGCGGCCCTCGCCGTAGTAGATGGAATACTTCGCCGTCATCGTGCAGTGGGAAATCGCTCTGCCCAGCAGCGAGAAACGCTCGTCGTTCTCCCCCATCAGCGCATGGCCCAGCCGGTCCGCCAGCATCAGCGTCCGAATCGTGCGCATGGTGTCCACGAACAGGGATTGCGGACCGTTGAAGCTGTAGACAAAGCCGCCATCCTTCACCTGTGCCCAGCGCGCGGCCTGCACCGCCCCGGAACATTTGATGGCCATCTCGTAGAAGTTCTTCTCCCACTCGCTCATCGGGTAGGCGCGCTCGTTGCCCAGCCGCAGCAGGTTTCCGTACGTGCTCACGTTGTTGAAGCCGTGGTCGTGCACGCCGATGTGCGTCACATGCGAAGCCATCAGCGCCAGCGTCCGGCTGCGCCCCATTTCGAGGAACGCCGCGTCTCCGGTGGCGTCGAACTGCAGCAGCGCGGAGCCGAACTGGAAGCCCTGCGTCCATTCCGTCCAGCCGCGGCTCGTGTACTTGCCGGCCACGGTGAAAACGGGGGTTCCCTTCTCCGGCGAGTAGCCCTCGTCCAGCGCCCGGATCTTGGCGGCGGAGAGATCCCACATCTTCTGAATGCCCGGCAGCAGCGCCGCGGGCGTGAGGCTGTCATCAATGCGCATCATCGCTAAAACCGTTTTCCTTTCCTCATGTGAACGATGACGACCTCGCAATCGGCGAGGGCTTCGTAGGTGTGTTCAAGGATGGCGTCGAACTGGATGGCGCGCCCGGTCTCAAGGTCGTGCACCTCGTGCGGCAGGCGAATGCGCAAGCGGCCCTTCAGCACCCAGCAGATCTCGTAGTCGTCGCCGTGGATCTCCGGGCGGGAGAGCGTGCTGCCCTTCTTCGCGCGGCCGTATAGGCAGCGTGCGTTGCCATAGCGCACTTCGCGAAAGTCGAACCCGCCCGACTTGTGCCGGGTTTCGCTCCCGTGATGCGCGCCCCGGCTTTCGGCCAGCGCCAGCAGATCGGCCGCGTTCATCCCGAACACCCGGCTCAGCTTGAACAGCGTCTCAATCTCCGCCACGCTCTGGTTTCGCTCCAGCCGCGAAAGCACCGGCACCGACACCCCGGAGCGCAGCGAAACATCGCCGAGCGTGAGCCCCTCCCGCTTCCGCAGCTCCCGCACCACGCTGAAATCGAACATCGGATGCTCCGATGCCTGAATCTCCGGGCTCGCCGGCGAAATCGATACACTCACAGCCATCAAGTTTGCTTTCACAGAAAAATATATCACCAAACTTGTCGTGAGCGCAAAGCGTTGTTTCGAGAAGCCGCGCTAGACCATCCATGCCTTCGGTTCCGCCTCGGCAACGGCGGACATCTTTGGAAGGGCGCCTTCCGCGGACGGGTTCTTGAACGGTATGCCCAGGAGTTCGGTAAGCTGCGTGAACACGTCGGTATTGCGCAGCAAGCCCTCGAAGCGCTCCTGCCCTGGGCCGGCCGCCGTGGATGTGGCGTAGTCCGCCGTATGGCTGGTGCCCACGAAACCGACCCCGGTGACATTGGCCAGCACCTGCCCCAGCACGCCCGCTAGCGTATCCTGCTGAACGTTGAGGCTGATTCCCTTCTCACCGGAAGCGGCGCGCGCAACCGCGCTCGCATGCGTGGCGGGCAGGTCCACGCCATACGCCTCCCGAATCAGCCGCGAAACCCGCGCCGCTCCGGTTGCCCGGGCATCGGACGCCTTGCTTTCCTCCATGGTATAGTCCGCCCGGTTGCCCAGTTTGCGCGCGAGCGTACTGAACGAGGCCTTCGCCGCAACCGCGCGGGCGAGGCACTGGTCGCTCGTGCCGCTCGCGCCGCCCATGCTGCGCAACCCTGGGTTCGAGTTGCCGTGATCCGTGCAAAGCACCACCAGCGTGTTGCGGTCGCGCCGGGCGAAATCGAGCGCCACCGCGATGGCCGCGTCAAAGGCAAGTTGATCCTGGATCAGCGCCGCGGCATCATTCGCGTGGGCGGCGTGGTCAATCCGCGCCCCCTCCAACTGAAGCAGAAATCCCTTTGGAGAGTTTGCCAGCGCTGCCAGTGCCGTTCGGCTCATCTCCGCCAGTGTGGGAATTCTCTCGAGTGCGTCCGCGTCGCGCACATGGTCAATGGTGTACGGAAGCTGCCCTTCGCCGAAGAGCCCCACCAGGCGGTCACCGGCTCTCACTCCGGCCAGCTCGCCCTTCGTCGTCGCCGTGCGATAGCCGCTCTCCCGGTAGGCGGCCAGCAGATCCTTCCCATCCGTCCGCTTTTCGGCGAGAAAAGCTTCCCTGCCCCCTCCCATCAGCACGTCCACCCGGTTGAGATATTGAGAGACGATCAGTTCCTTCTGCGAACGTTTGGGAACGCTGGCCGCGAAACCGGCCGGCGTCGCGTCCCAGATGGACGTGGTGCTCACCAGGCCCACGCGCATTCCCTTATTTTTGGCCAGCGACGCCAGCGTGGTAAGCGCGGTGCCATCCGGCAGCGTGTTGAGCGTGCCGTTGGCGACGCGCGAACCGGAACCCCAACTGGACGCGGCGGCGGAGGAATCCGTGACGCTGCTGTTGAGCGAAGCCTGATCGAAGTACCCCCGCGTCACGGAGGCATCCCGCAGCAGCTTCACCCATTCCGTGGATTTTCTCCTCGCGGAGCGCGATGCCAGTTCCGCGAGGGTCAGCACGCCCGCGCTCATCCCGTCCGAAACCATGAAGATGATGTTGCGGGGGCGTTTGCCCGTCACCGCCGCCCTCGCTTCGGCACGGGTCCGCAGCATCGTCACGCCCAATGCCCCAAGCCCCGCCTGCTTGAACCAGTCCCTTCGTCGCGCTCCCGGCATATCCTGTCTCCTTCTTCAACTGAGTTTAATACCTGATTATATGGAATCACAAGCGAGATACTGGGAATAAAACGCCTGCATTCCTTAGCCATGCGGCCCGCTGCGGCCGCAGCGGGCCGCGCCCATGACTCCCGCGCGGCGCGGCTTCTGATATACATAACGGCAAAGCCGCCATGCTCCGCGTCCTCCAGTTCTGTTCCCTGTGGCTGCTGGCCCTTGCCGCGTCCGCGCAGCCGAAGTACTCGGTGGAGGGCCGCTTCCAGCCGCCCGCGTTGGGCACGGTGAGCGTCAATGCGGCAGCCTTTCCCTTCACCACCTCCGTCTTGAGCGACCTAGGCGGCCGCTTCCGCTTTCGTAATCTGGAGGAAGGCTCCTACACGCTGAGCGTCTTCGTGCCCGGCCGGGGGGAACTGCGCCGCACCATCGTACTAAGCCCTTCCACAGTGGATAAGAAGCGCCGTCTTCGCCTCGACCTTTCAATGGACGGCGAGTCCCTGGACCGGGAAGCCGCCCTGAACGTCTCCGCTCGCCAGCTTTCGATCAGTTCCCAAGCGCGCCAAGCCTTCGCCGACGCCATGAAGCGCCTTTCCCGCAACGACGTGAATGGCGCTGAAGAGAAACTGCGCGAAGCGGTGAAGCTCTCCCCGCGGTTCTGTGAGGCATGGAATCACCTGGGCACCATCGCCTATCACGCCAAGCGTTACGATCTCGCGGAGGAAATGTTTCGAAAGGCCCTGGAGGCGGACAACCAGATGTACGAACCTCTCGTGAACCTGGGCGGCGTCCTCATCAACCTTGGCCGGAACCCGGAAGCCGAACGGTATAACCGGCATGCCGTCTTGCGCAAGCCCGGCGACCCCCTCGCTCACGCGCAGCTCGGCATGACACTGCTCTACCAGGGCCAATTCCGGGAGGCGGAAACGCATCTGCGCGAAGCGATCCGTCTGGATCCGGCCCATTTCTCTTACCCGCAGCTCCACCTCGCGGAGGCCCTCATCCGCCAGGGCAAATCGCGGGAGACCGCCGACGTGCTTGAGGCCTTCCTCCAGGCAAATCCGGACCTCTCCGCGGCGAGCGCCATCCGCGAGCAGATCCGCCAGTTGCGCAATCCTCCGCCGGACCCTACCAGCCACCGGGAGAATGAGCCGCGTTCCGCGCCCTGAGCCGCACCCCGCTCCACTCGCGCGGCCCCGGTCTTCCTCCCGACAAAGACGCCAGATTGTTCCATCCTCCTCCACCCGCGTAAAATCCGCGTCGCGGCCAAAAAGGCAAGTGACAAATCCCCCTCACAGCGGATACACTATAAATTCGATCTACTTTTGGGTGATTGATTCAGTTTCTCGCCTCCAATGCCTACAACGAAGGATGTTGCCGCATCGTGAAGAACAGCAATTCGCTATGGAAGCAAGCGCTGGGAGATCAGATTCCAGCCGAACTCGGAACCGAACTCGACATTTTCGAGAATGAGATTTTGCTCCGCAAACAGGGCAAGATTGACGAAAAGGTGTTCTCCGAAACGCGCTTGCGCCGGGGAACCTACGGGCAGCGCTACGACAACGGGCAGCGGCACGACGGCATTGAGAGCCGCACGCTTTCCTACCCCAGCGAACTGCTCACCAAAGGCCCTTCCACCCTCTGGGATGCCCCAGGCATGCAGCGCATCAAGATTCCCTTCGGCGGATTGAACGCACGGCAGCTCGAAGTGATCGCCGAGCTGGCCGAAGAATACTCGGACGGCATCGCACACATCACCACCCGACAGGACGTGCAGCTCCACTACGTCCACATTGACGATACTCCGTCCATCATGCGCCGCCTCGCAGCCGTGGGAATCACCACCCGCGAAGCCTGCGGCAACACGGTGCGCAACGTGACGGCCTGCCCCCTGTCCGGCGTCTGCCGCGACGAGGCCTTCGACGTCACCGAATACGCCAAACAGTGCGCGTATTATCTTCTGGGCCATCCCGATACACAGCAGTTCGGGCGCAAATTCAAGATCGCGTTTTCCGGCTGCGAGGAGAACCCCTGCGCTCTCGTGCGGATCCACGATCT
>JBDIBK010000179.1:0-7245 GCA_039812845.1 Bryobacterales bacterium | reverse complement strand
GTTGGTTCCGAAGAGAAGCCTCAAGCGCTTTACCAGATTACGGTTACCTCGCGGAGCACGAAGGCGATCAATTACCGTGTGAATACCTCGACGAAGGTGGATTTCCGCGGGACACCCCTGATGCCGAACGCGGAAGGGGAAGCGAATATCCGCAGCCGCGACGGCTATGTGGAAGTGAAGGCGGACTTGAAGAACCTGGAGCCCGCGACGCGGTACGGCACGGAGTACCTCACCTACGTCCTTTGGGCGGTGACGCCGGAGGGCCGCGCGATCAGCCTGGGCGAGGTGCGCCCCGAGAAGGGCCGGGCGCGGCTGCAGGTTACGTCCAAACTGCAGACGTTCGGGATGATCGTCACGGCCGAGCCCTATTTCGCCGTTACCATGCCGAGCAACGTGGTGGTGCTTGAGAATATTCCGCGGCACGACACCAAAGGCATGCAGACGGAGATTGATGCGAAGTTCGAATTGATCGAGCGCGGCCAGTATGTGCTCAACGCGAATCCGGAAGATCTGAAGCCTCTCCCGCAGGATCCGAACACGCCGTTCGACGTGGTGCAGGCGCGGAACGCGATCCGCCTGGCGCGCATCGCCAAGGCCGACAAGTACGCCGCTTCCTCGTTCCAGCGGGCCACGAGCCTGATGGAGCGGACCGAAGACTACGTGAACCGGGAGCAATGGAAGCCCTCCGAGACCACCGCCCGGCAGGTGACGCAGGCCGCCGAGGATGCCCGCACCATCGCGCTGAAGCGGCGCGAGGAGGAGCGCATCGCGCTGCAGCAGGAAGCCGAGCGCCAGCGGACCGAGGAAGCGCAGCGGATCGCCGCCGAGCAGGAGAAGATGCGCAAGGACGCGGAGGAGCGGCAGCGGCAGGCCGAGCAGCAGAAGCTGATGGCGCAACTGGAAGCCGAGCGCGCCGCGCGGCAGCGGGCCGAAGCGGAAGCCGCCCAGGCAGCCTCGCGCGCGAAGGCCGAAGCGGCTCAGCGCGAAGCCCAGTTGGCCGGGCAGCAGGCTGAAGCCGCCGCGCAGCGCGAGGCCCTAGCGCGGCAGGAAGCGGAAAAGGCACGCGCCGAGGCGCAGGCCTTGCGCAACCGGTTGGTGGAACAGCTCAACCGCGTGCTGATGACGCAGGATACGCCGCGCGGCCTTGTGGTGACGATGTCGGACATTCTGTTCGACACGGGAAGCTATCAGTTGAAGCCGGCCACGCGCGAGGCTCTCGCCAAGATCGCGGGCATCCTCAGTTGGACGCCGGGGTTGACGCTGGAAGTGGAAGGGCACACGGACAGCACGGGCTCCGAGGCCACCAACCAGCGGCTGAGCGAGCAGCGCGCGGCCTCCGTGCTGAACTATCTGGTGGAACAAGGCATCCCGGCCGGGAACATTACGGGCAGGGGATATGCAAGCTCAAGGCCGGTGGCCGACAACAACACGCGGGAGGGCCGCCAGCGCAACCGGCGGGTGGAGCTCGTGATCTCCGGCGACATGATCGGAGTACCTCTGGGCGGCGCGCAAGCAACGGTTGTTCCCTGATTTGGAGCAACGGCGGATGCGCGAATCGCGGGCACTGCGATCGGCGATAGCGGCAATCCGGGAGCGTGTGGCGGGCGTGCTAGAGCCGGTTCACGTGTTAGAGTGCTAGCATGTCTCGTCGAATGCCACACGTCTGCCCGAATTGGATTGCTTCCGGATGCCTGCTCGCTCTGCTGCTCAGCCCGATAGGCGCGCAAGAGCGGGACGCGGCCCCGCCAACGCCGCCGGCCGCGAAGGAAGCGGCAGCGCCTGCCATTCCGAAGGAGACTTCCGCCGTTACCCATCACCAGATGACGCTCGATGGGAAGACGCTGAAATACACGGCCACCGCGGCGACGCTGCACATCAACGGAGAGGACGAAAAGCCGTACGGCTCCATCTTCTACGTGGCCTATACGCTCGACGACGCCGAGCCAAGCAGCCGTCCGGTGACGTTTATCTACAACGGCGGCCCTGGGTCGGCCTCGATCTGGCTGCACATGGGCTCGATCGGCCCCATCCGGGTGATCAGCGCGAGCCCCAAAGCCACGGGCGCGGCGCCCTACAAGGTGCAGCCCAATGAATACAGCCTTCTCGACCGCTCGGACCTCGTGTTCATCGATGCGCCGCTTGCGGGCTATTCGCGAGAGATTGGCAAGGGGAAGCCCAAGGATTTCGCGGGCGTTGACCAGGATGTCACGGCGTTCAACAAGTTCATCACCCGCTGGGTGAGCGTGAACCACCGCTGGAATTCGCCCAAGTTCCTTTTCGGCGAAAGCTACGGCACGACGCGTTCCGCCGCGCTGGCCGCGTCTCTCGAAAGCAGCGGCATCTCCTGCAACGGGGTGATTCTGCTCTCAAGCGTCCTCAGCTACGTGGCGCGCGCCCAGGGCCTGGTGGACCAGTATGTCGGCAATCTGCCCACGTACGCCGCCACCGCGTGGTATTTCAACAAGGTTCCCCGGAAAGGAACCGAAAAGCAGTTCCTCGACAGCGCCCGCGCCTTTGCCGTTGGCGAATATGCCGAAGCGCTGGCGCTTGGGCACACACTGCCCTCCGCCAGGGTCGACGCTATTGCCGCGAAGCTGGCCGGGTTCACCGGCCTAAGTGCCGCCTACATCAAACAAGCCAATCTGCGCATCTCCCCTTCCCGCTTCCGCAAGCAGCTCACGCGCGACGAGCGCCGCATTCTTGGCCGCTTCGATTCGCGATTTGAGGGCACCGACGTCGACGCCGCGGGCGAGACTCCAGGCTACGACCCCTCCAGCACGGGCATTACGGGCGTGTACGTCTCGTCGTTCCGGGATTACCTCGACCGGCAACTCCAGTACCGCTCCGATCTCGACTACCGGGTGAGCGGCGGAGCCTTTCTTGGCCGCTGGGATTTCTCGCACCGGCCCGCTGGCGGAGGCTTCGGCGGGGGAAGAGCGATGAACGACGCCTACGTGGCCGGGGATCTGGCGGACGCGATGCGCAAGAACCCGTCGCTCAAGGTGCTTGCCGCGAACGGTTTGTACGATCTGGCCACGCCCTTTTTCCAGACCGAACTCGACCTTGCCCAGATGAACCTGGAGAAAGAACTCGTCCCGAACGTCGAGTTCACCTACTACCCGGCGGGCCACATGATTTACCTCGATGTGAATTCGCTGAAGCAGTTCAAGAGCGATCTGGCCGCCTGGTATGACCGCGCTCTGAGCCAAGGGAAGCCGTAGACGGCCTCTTTCGGCCGACGGAGTTCGCGCGGGAATCGTGCGTCAGGGGAGGCCCGCGAGGCCCTCCGCTTCGAGGAAGAGTTCCGGAGCAAAGAGGCGAGAGACGGTGACGGGCTCCAGGTCTTGCACGGCGCGATGCAGCAGCAAGGCGCGGACGGCAGTGATGGTGGGGCGGATATCCGGGTTGACGGCAAGCTCCCGCCCATCGTGCAGGCAGAGGATCGCGCCGGGCGCGACGCCGACGGCCAGGCGCTCAGCGATTTCCGAGGCGCTCAGCCGCCAATCCCGGCCCATGACGCTCCACTGGACGCCCACAAGCCCGCACGCCCGCTGGGCTTCGCGCATTCCGGGCCAGCGCAAGCCGAAGGGAGGGCGGAAGAGCCACGGGGAGAAGCCCAGGGTATCCTCAATCGCGCGCTGCCCGGCCACGATATCGCGATAGACAAAGTCCGGGGATTGGAAGCAGTAGTAGGGATGGCGGTCGCCATGGTTGCCGACTTCGTGGCCCCGAAGGAACACCTCGCGGGCGACGGCGGGCAAGCGGCGGACGTTGGCTCCCACGAGGAAGAAGGTGGCCTTCACTCCGTAAGCGTCGAGGAGATCCAAGAGGCGAGGCGTGCTCTCGCTGGGGCCGTCGTCGAAAGTAAGCGCGTAGGCGGGCAGGTCGCGCGGGCCGCGCCACACCGAGGGCGCAAGAATCGTCGAGGAGCGTCCATTGACGGCATACGCGCCAAGCCCGGCCAGCGCACCGGCGGAGCCCAGGGCGAGTGAAATCCACGATGCGGTCTTCACGGCACTTTGATTCTAACAGCGCCGCTGGGCATTTCGGCTGACTCGTTTCCCTGCCCCGCGCCCCGGCTGCTTGATTGCGCCCATTCGCCGAGCCCGCGGGGGAACGGGCGGTAGAGCGGATCTCCCAGATGGATGATGCGCCACTTCACGGACATCGTGTTGCGCAAAAACGCATCCCCCACGTTTGCGCCCTGCATCAGGCTGCGCAGGACGCCGTCGGGATGAGGAAGGGCGTTGAGGTACGGCTCGTCGATGGCCCCGCTGGTGACGGCGATGCCGTGCAGCAAGGCGTTGGCCGACCAGTTCTTGCCGGAGCGGGGGTGGAGGGCCGAGAGGCTGTCGAGGTGGATACCAATCGCGCCGTTGGCCCAGGTGAAGGCGTCGTTATAGTTGTTCAGGCTGTACCAGCCCGCGTAGAAGACGGCGTCCTCGCAACGGGCGGGCGCGGGCGGAGTGCCGAACTCTTCCTTGTTCTGATCGAGGGTCACCTCCCACCCGGCGTCGCGCGCGAAACCGGCGGCCCGTTCGATATCCCACTCCCCGGCGGGATAGCCTCGGTCCTCGGCATCGTTCAGGGGTCCGGAATTGCGGTCAAAGCAGCCCCGGCCTTTGGGTCCGCCGGCTCGCTCCGCGGTGAGGGCTTTCCGCACCAGGCCCGCCGCCAGCGTCTCCGTTGGCGCGTCCAGACGCCAGACGGAATACAGGCGGGGCGCATTCTGGCGGTGGCGAAACGCGCTCAGCGGCACAAAGGGCTCGTAGCGATTCGCTTTGCTGTGGTCGAGCGCGAAGTACGGGTGTACGGAGAGATTGCGCTCGGGAAACGGCTCGGGAACGATCTCGTCCCAGATGTCGGAGAGCAGTGAATCCAGCGCGAGATTCACCTTCCCGCCCGGTTCGATCACCCGGAAGGGAGTGCGGTAGCTCAAGACGATGTAGAGAATCTCGCGCGCGCCCGCTTTCTCCAGGCAGGCCCGCACGGGCCGCTTCACCGTGGCCTCAAAATCCGCGATGTTCAGCGCGGTATCGCTGGGCGGAGCGATGGGGCAAAGGTTGCGTTCGGGCACGTGGCGGAGTTTGGCGTAATCCTTCGCAACGCTGGGGGAATCGCGCAGCCCGGCGTTGTAGACGACAAGCACCCGCTCGGCCAGGCGGCTGGTGTCGAGGGACGCGGCGGTGTTCGATTGCGCGTGCTGGCTGCTTTGGCATGCGGCCAGGCACACGGTTCCCAGCAGTACGGCGGCGCCCTGTGCCCAGCGCCGCAATGCCCCTCGCCGCAATACGCCAAGCGCGACTCCGTTCACCTGCCCATGATGGCACAGGCGGCCCCGCCGCCCGCTCAGCCGCCTCCTCCGGCGGCCGGAGGCGGCAACTGCTCTTCCGCCGATTCGCTCAGCAGGTTTCGCACGGTATTTTTCAGGCGAGAGTACAGGAAGGACGTGGCCAGCAGCATGCTGCCCAATACCCCGAAGGCCAGAATCCGAAACAGGGCGTTCAGCAGCCAGACGTCGAAGAGGTAGAGCTTCACGACAACGATCATCAGCAGCACGAGCCCAGCCAGGCGATTGGCGCGGGAACGCGCGAGCACCCCCACGGCCACCAGCACCGCGGCATAGACACTGAGAATGACGGAGATCACGGCCGTCTCAAAGATCAGCTTGTCGCCGCCCGGCGCGCCGCGTTCGCCCCAGCGCACCGTCTCCACAATCAGCGTCATCAGCACGACGAAGTGCCCGCCGAAGGCGGCCGCCCAGCGATGCGAGGCGGTCTTCCACAGCCACGCGGCCGCCAGCATCGAAGCGCCGGTCAGCAGTGCCGTGAAGAAGACGCCGTGCCCGAACGGCACGAGATCCGGGCCGAGATCGGGAAGGTCCATCGCCGTAAGCCTGATGAGAGCCGCAAGGAAGAGCAGGTACGCCGACGCTTCCATCCACATGCTTCGTCGTGTGGAAGAAGCGAAAGCAAGAGCCAGGCCCATGCCTGCCCAGATGGCGGCGATCACCGGGCCATGGAGCTGCAACGGAACCGCGCAGGCCAGAAAGAACAGGCCCAGCATTTGCGCCACGCGAGCCACGGGCTGGTAGCGCTCATCCCCGAACAGAGCCCCCACGGCGGACAGGCTCAGCCCCAGATGGAGCGCGGCCAGCACGAACGCAAAGGCACCCAGCGTATTCCAGGCAGCCACCTGCATGAGAGCGAGACCTTCGGCCGCGAAAGCCAGCGAGTGGATGGCGAAGCAACCCGCGACGGTTTCCGGTGCAGCCCTCGGGAGCTTCAGCCAGACGGCAAGCGCCCAGGCAGCGAACAACGCCCAGATCGCCACGAGCACGCCCATGCCCGTCGCATCCTTCGGCAGGGCGACATCCACGCTTGATTCGAGCATCATGAAGAGGCCGAATGCCGTGGTGGCATGGGCCGTCAGCATGGCGGCAACCGCCTCCGTAGCGCGCTGGCGATAGACGGCCACGGCCACGCCCACGGCAAGCGGAAGCACCAACTGCCAGTTCCATAAGGAAGTTTCCGCCCACGCACCGGCGGTCAAAACGGCCAGGCCGAAGGATACCTGAGCAAGCGCGGCAAGAGCCCGCCATGGCGTCAGGAGAAAGAGTGCGTAGTAGAGGGTGCCGAACACCAGCGCTGGAAAGTAAGGCGTCCCGCCTTCGTCCTCAAAGACACTCGCCCAATAGAGCGACTTCGTGCCGATATAGGCGACCCAGGCCAAGCCGAGCCACCGCTGCCGTACCGCCAGAAAAATCGCGGCCGCGGCAAGCGTCAGCAGGTACGCGTTCAGTTCCCAGGGGCGATTCTCCCCGGTGCTCAGCAGGACGGGCGTGAGGAATCCGCCTACGGCGGCCAGTGCGGCCAGCGCCTGGCTCTGGTAGCGCAGTGCCAGAACCGCACCCAGCACGGTGACGCCAATCATCAGGCCGAACACGGCGAGGTGGGGCAGCAGTTCGAAAAGCTGGAAGCTGGCAAAGAACGAGAGATAGAAGATCGAGATGCCGAGCCCGGCAATCCCTTGCGCCACCACCCGATGGCCGCGACGGGCCAGCATTTCCGCTCCGGCGCAGGCGACAACGCCGGCCAGGATTCCCAGGAGAACCTTCGCCCAGGGGCCGATCCAGCCGCTGTCGGAAGCGTACTTGAAGACGAAACCCGCGGCGAGGATCAGAGTGATGGCCCCGATGCGGTTTACCCACGTCAATCCCATCCGCGATTCGAGATCGCTCGCGGG
>JBDIBK010000178.1:0-7277 GCA_039812845.1 Bryobacterales bacterium | reverse complement strand
CCCCTCTCCACGCATCCCTTCAAACCCGCACCCCAAGAAAGCCCATTGGGCGACATCAGCCAGCCGTGGGCGTAAGCCCAGGGGAAGCACGCCCCCCCAGCCAACCAGTCCAGCCAATCCGCCTCGCGCAGCGAGTCCATGGAGCATCCGCCCCGCTTGGCGGTGCGACTCCCCAGCGGCCACGCCCACGCTCTCCAGATTCGCACCGAGTGCCCGTCCGCCATCCCGCCCGCTCCAAACACCTCCACAATTGCCGCAAGCCGGAGTCCCAGCATGCGCAATACCAGAATCCCATTTCTCAAGCCCAAGGCCCCTGGATGCCCGTTGCAATCGGTCCGCACCGTCGCACCTAGAAACAATGCATGGCTCCGCAGCCGGCCTCACAGTTGGCGAAAGCGTCGTCCGTCCCACGTCCCTCGGGGCCTTTGGGTTACTCTCGTGCGCGGCTGACCTTGCCGCCCGGAACGCTTTCTTGGGGAGACGGATCTGGGCAGTGTCTTTCGAATGCGGCACTCAGTCGGTTGCACCGTTGAGGCGGCTCGCAGGGCAGCCGGCGGAGGAACTCCATGCATGGATGTGCTTGGCGAACCTCTGCCGGCCGCCGACACGACGATTTCATCGCTGGTGCGAAGTCGATGGGAAGGGATCGGGCTGCGGAATTTCCCGTCAGGCTGTTGGATTCGCGGCTCGGCCTCCCCGGAGCGGGGACAAGGCTGGCGAGAATGCGCGGGGCAATGCCGCAAGTCCAGCGTGGGGTTTCCTCCTCCGCTTGAATGATCCGGTCTCAAGGGCGCGCTCACAATTTAAAGAGCGGCTCGCGAAGCAGGTCCCGCTTCACCTCTTCGTAATCCGGCCGGTGGCGAGGCACGATGCGGTCGAATTCCTCTTCAAAGCCTTCCCAGCCGCGCGCCATGAACGCTTGCAGGATACGTTCGTAGTTCTCCGGCCCAATCGTCTTGGGACCGGGAATCGCGGGCAGACTTTTGACGAGGCTCCGCAGCCGAATTGTCAGGGGGTCTTTCGGGGGGTTGACCGCGGAGTGAAGGAACCACGGAACTCGCTCCTCCCGAGATTCGGGTGGGAGACGGAGTTCCTCAATATACTCCAACTCGCTTCGAGCGTTCTCGCTGTCGGGCTCGAATTCGAGCGAACGTCTGAATGCGGCTTCCGCTTCGTCGAGCCGGCCGAGATCGATCAATTGGGCTCCCTGCCCCCGCAAGGCCCTCCCCATGTAGAGCGCGGGTGCCCATTCCCGGGCGGAGGTGGCCTTCTCGTAACACTGAAGGGCATCTTCATGTTCCTCGATCTGGCCGAGGAGATAGCCCAACTCACACCAAAGCTCCGGGTGATCCGGTTCCAGCTCAAGGCCGATCGTCAGACAGTCGAACGCGTCTTCGAACCGCTCCTCTTCGGTGGCCATGAGAGCCAGGAGATACCAGGATTTCGAGTACGAACCTGGAACCCAATAAACGGGCTTCTTCAAATGCGCTCCATGATGTTTCGCATGAGCGAGGAACTCTTCCCGATTCCAAAACGCGATCTGTGTGGATCCCTCCGCGTCCCTGCACGGTTTCCAATCCGCGGGCATCTCACTTGCTGACGCTTCCAGCATCGCCCGCGCCTCCTCGAACCTGCGGCCCGCGATCAGTACTTCGGCGGGCTCATTGAAATCTCGCTGCATTTCAATGCAGATTATCGCGCGGCGCGGGTTCAGGCAACAGTGGCCACGCCAATCCCAACAGTGCCTCGTCTAAACGGCCCGTAAGGATTGGCCATGCCGGAGATTCACCGAATGCGGAGCGGAGCGAGCGCGGGTTCACGGGCCCGGAGCAGTTGAGGATGCCGTATGCTGCTTGAGGTGCGAATCTGGGCTACCCTAGACTCAGTGCTTGACCTGAACAATTTCCGAAGGAATCTCGGCGCCGTTGCCGCCCGGCTGGAGGACCGCGGATTCCACATCGACACAGACGCATTTCTCGCGGTGGACGCCCGACGCCGCGACGCGCTCAGCGTGATCGAGCAGCTTCGCTACGACCGCAATACGCAAAGCAAGGAGATCGGCATCCTTCGCAAACAGGGCGTCGATACCGGCGAGGCGCAAGCGAAGGTGCGCGAGATCGGCGACCGTATTGCCGCTCTCGAAGAGGGCGTGAATGCGGCGGAGGAAGAATTCCGGCAGTTGATGGCGGGCGTGCCAAACCTGCCGCATGAGTCCGTACCCGCCGGGAAGTCCGCCGAAGAGAACGTGGAGATCAAGCGCTGGGGCGAGCCCCGGCAGTTCGATTTCACGCCGAAGCCGCATTGGGACCTGGGCCCGGCGCTTGGCGGCATGGACTTTGACCGCGCGGCCAAGATTACGGGCGCGCGCTTTGTCGTCTACACCGGCGCGATCGCCCGTCTGGAGCGTGCGCTCATCAACTTCATGCTGGACACGCACACCGGCGAGCACGGATACACCGAGTGCTTTCCCCCGTTCCTGGTAAATTCAGACAGCCTCTTCGGCACCGGACAACTGCCAAAGTTCGCCGAGGATCTGTTCCATGTGGAAGGCACGGATTTCTGGCTGATCCCCACTGCCGAAGTGCCGGTAACCAACCTCTTCCGTGAAGAGACGCTGGCGGCCGAGCGGCTCCCCATCAGCTATTGCGCGTTCAGCGCCTGCTTCCGCAGCGAGGCCGGTTCCTACGGCCGGGACGTGCGCGGCATCATCCGGCAGCACCAGTTCCAGAAGGTGGAACTGGTGAAGTTCACCTCGCCCGAGCAGAGCTATGAGCAGCTCGAGCGATTGACCGCCGACGCCGAACGCATCCTGGAACTGCTCGGCCTGCCTTACCGCCGGATGCTCCTCTGCACTGGCGATATGGGATTCTCGTCGGCGAAAACCTACGATTTGGAAGTCTGGCTGCCGGGCCTGGGCGAGTACAAAGAGATCTCCTCGTGCAGCAATTTTGAAGACTTTCAGGCGCGGCGCGCGGGGATTCGCGTCAAAGAGGGCGGGAACAAGTCCGTGTTCGCGCACACGCTCAACGGCAGCGGCCTGGCAGTGGGGCGAACGCTGGTGGCGGTGCTCGAGAACTGCCAGCAGGCCGATGGGAGCGTCACGGTTCCGGAAGTGCTGCGCCCTTACATGCGGACGGAGACGATCCGTCCCTGAAGCGGCGGCGGATCCGAGGGAAGCCTCGCCGCCCCTCGAAAGCGAAACCGCATGAGAGCTCGACGAGACTTCGGCGGAAAGATTCTTGCGGGGACGTGAACGGTTTTGGCTATGTCGAGGAGGTCGTGCGGGAAGAAGACGCCCTGCCCGCGGAAGCGGCCTATTTCGGCATGATGACGTCGTCGCCGGAGAGCAGCTTCGAGAGCGCCCGCGATGCTCTGGGGGAAGCGGACCGAAAGCAGGCCCGTTACGCCGGGATCGACGGGCATCTCAGGCCATCGGAGAGCGTCAGCACCGCGGCCGCGTTCCCCGCGCCAGGCAAGTACACCTGGTTCGGCCACCCTCCGCTAACCGGCCTCATGAGGCGGGCGCTGCTCAATGAGAACAGCAAGGTGATCAGGGAAGCGAAGGCAGGCCCGCGTTGGAATGTCCCCAACACCTTTCTCTGCGCGGTTTCGAACGCCTTGCGGCAACCGGAGAGCAAGCGGCGCATCCGCAATATCCGCCACGGCCGCAAGTTTGAACGTGGAATCCCCCGCGAGCCGGATGCGAAGAAGGGCGCGGAATTCCAGGAGGCCGGGCTGGTGAAGGATTGGGCTGCCGCGCAGCGGCTGGAAGGGCGCTCAAGGTATCTCGCGACGAACGACACGACCAACTTCACCATCTGGCAGGATGCGAACGATCGGAGCGCGCTGCCGCTCCGCTTCGAGTTTCAGCCGAAATCCTTCCTGAAGCTGACGTTTGAACGCGACCCTCACGTGAAGCCGCCCACCCTTGCATAGCCCGCGGGAGCCCATCGAAACCACGAACCCGCGTCAGGACCGGAGGGCATAAACCGCATCCACCGGTCCGCCCGTCACCGCACCCCGCACATCGCGGAAACCCTCGCTCTCCAGCAGGGAGCGATACTCGGCCAAGTTGCGTTCCTTGCCCTCCGTACAGGCCAGCATGTTGAGTGATTGCAGCAGACCGGAGAGAGGCGCGGTCTTCTCTTCGTTCAAGAGCGCTTCGGCCAGCAGCACCGCGCCGCCAACGGGCAGCGCGGCATGAATCTTGCCGAGCAGCGCGCGAACCTTGGCTTCGCCCCAGTCATGCACGATGCGCCCCAGGCAGTAGAGATCGGCCGCGGGGAGAGGATCGGTGAAGAAGTCGCCCTCCACCACACTCACGCGGTCCGCGAGTCCGGCGGCGGCCAGGCGGGATCGGGCGATGGGCGCGACGTGGGGAAGATCGAACACAACGCCCTCCATCGCTGGGTATCGGTTGCAGATGGCGGCCACGAGGTGCCCGGTGCCGCCGCCGAGATCCGCCACCCGGCGATGAGCGCTTAGGTCGAAGGAGGCAGCCACGCACGGCGAACTCAGGAGGCCCAGACCGTGCATGCCGGAGAGGAAGGTTTCTTTTGCCTCCTCGCTCGCGAAGAAGTGGTCGAAGATGCCTTCCTTCGCCCCGAAGGTCTGTTCCCAGCGGGGCGTTCCCTCGCGAACGGCATCCTCCAGGTGTTCCCAAAGCCTCCAGGTGATACGGTTCGCGTAGAGCATGTAGCCGGAGAGCGTTGCCGGGGAGGACGCGCGAATGTAGACCGAAGCGAGCTCCGTGTTCCGGTAACGGCCATCCGATTTTGTGAGTGCGCCGGCGGCGACGCAGGCATCCAGCAGACGCCCCAGCGCGTCCTCGTTCACGCGGAGCTTGGCGGCGCATTCCGCCGCATCGTGCGGGACATCTTCGAGCGCCTCAAACACGCCGAGTTCCAGCGCCGCAAACACCGCTTTTGAGAGCCGCATGCCATCGATCATCTCCAGCACGCGCGCCGGATCGGGAAGCGCGGGAGCCTGTGCGGGGTGCGAATCGGGGTTCGGTGCCATACCGTTCAGAGTAGCGAACCCGCAATCGCGGAGAGATGCCGTCGGCGAGACACACCCGGCCTGTGCTTCGCGTTTTGCCCGCGAAGGGCATACAATCGTCAGCGGGCGCGGGCGTGGGGAATCGGGCCTAAGACGGGATTTTCGTTCCGAGAAAGGTTTCCAATGGCCGACAGCGCTTCGCGACGCCAGTTTCTGGCTCTGAGTGGGATGAGTATGGCGGCTGCGTCCGGAAGGACGCAATCAAGCACGGGCACGCCATCGAACAACGCGAGCCGCACTCCTCCCAATGTGCTCTGGATCTGCACGGATCAGCAACGATGGGACACCATCTGCTCGCTCGGCAATCCGCACATTCGAACGCCGCACATTGACCGGCTTGCGAGCGAAGGCGTGACATTCACGCACGCCTACTGCCAGAACCCGATCTGCACGCCAAGCCGGGCCTCGTTTCTGACGGGCTGCATTCCCAGCCGGGTTCACCAGCACCGGAACGGCAATGCGGAGTTCCCCGCCAGTCTCGCGCCAAGGCTAGTGACACATCGTCTGGCGGCAGCGGGTTACGACGGGGCGCTCTGCGGGAAACTCCATCTCGCCAGCCCCTTCGAGCGCGAGGAGCCGCGAGTCGACGACGGCTACCGCATTTTCGATTGGAGCCATCAGCCGAAACCCGAACCCGGCTGGCCGGACCGCGTCCACGCCTATAACCGCTGGCTGCACGAGCACGGGGTTACCTGGGAGGGTCTTTACCGGAAACGGAAGATCGCGGGCTATCCGGACCAGTACAACGCGGGGATGCCCGCCGAGCATCACGAGCTCGCGTGGGAGGCGGAACGAACCCTGCGCTACATCGAGGGCGGCCTGAAAGGACCGTGGTTTGCGAGCATCAACATCTTCGCGCCGCACAACCCCTTTGACCCGGCCCCGGAGTACCTCGAAAAAATGAGGCCCGAATCGCTCCCGATGCCGCTCTACCGGGCGGGGGAGGAACGGGAGCAGGCGCGATTCTGCGCAAAGGTGGCGCACCAGACGAAGACGCCCGCGCCCCCCGCAAGCTATCCGGCGGGGCACATGAAGGCCTGCTACTACGCGATGATCGAACACATTGACTGGTATGTGGGCCGCGTGATGGAGGCGCTGGAACGCACGGGGCAGCGCGAGAACACGCTGGTGGTCTTCATGAGCGACCACGGCGAGATGATGGGGGACCATGGCCTGCGGCTGAAGGGCTGCCGCTTCTTCGAGGGGGCGGTACGGGTGCCGCTGATTCTCTCCTGGCCCGGCGGCGGGCTGCAAGCGGGGCTGCGGAGCGATGCGCTAGTGGAGCTTACCGATATGGCTCCCACGCTGCTCGAGGCCGCCGGCATCGCGGACCCTGGTGACATGGATGGCAAGAGCCTCCTCGGCCTGGCGCGAGGAAACGAGGGCGCACAAACCCACCGGGAGTTCGTCTGGAGCGAGTATCGCGATTCGCAGACGAACGAACTCGAATCCCATGCGTCGATGATCCGCGACCGCCGCCACAAGCTGACGCTCTACCATGGCACCGGCCTCGGCGAGTTGTTCGACCTCGATGCCGACCCGCAAGAGTTCGAAAATCTCTTCGAGCGCCCGGAGCACACCCACTTGCGCCAGCGAATGACAGACCGGCTCATCGACACGCTTGCCCTGCATGCCGACCTGGGCAGCCCCCGCATCGCTCGCTATTAGCGGGCTCCCCCGCGTCAGCGCAAGGCGCTTTGGGTGGCGGCGGGAATCACGGGCAGAATGATGCTCGACGGGTGTTCGGCATCGTGATGCACCGTGTTGATCGCGACGCGCGTGCTCCGGTTCCCGTTGAGTGCTTCGCCGGTGTTCGGGTTGACATCGAAGCGCGGGAAATTGCTGCTTGAGATATCGAGCCGAATCCGATGCCCGCGCCGGAAGACGAGCGAGGTCGGGTACATTTCGATCGTGAACTCCACCGGTCGGCCCGGCTCGAGCATCTTCGGGGTCTTGAGGGACTCTCGATACCGGGCGCGGACGATGCTGTCGCCCACGTTCAAGTCCACGCCGGCGGGGAAGTCCCGGCTGGGCGGATAGACATCGATGAGCTTGGCGGTGAAGTCGGTATCCGGGCCGTCGGAACTCGCCCAGAGCTTCACCACCAGCCGGCCGGTCACTTCGATATCCCGCTCGAGCGGCGGGGTCTCGAAAACCAGCACGTCCTTGCGCGCGGACAGGGGCAAGGTATCCTTGCACAGCCAGTGTTCCGGGTAGCA
>JBDIBK010000177.1:0-7331 GCA_039812845.1 Bryobacterales bacterium | reverse complement strand
TCACCCATTACCCTTCGGTCTGTGAAGCGATGGCCGGGGAGATCCGGCGCAGGGGCGGCGAGATCCGCTTGAACGCCGCGGTGCGCAGGCTGCGGCAGGCGGATGGATTATGGCACATCGAGGCCGGGAATGCCGAGGCGTCCGCCGCCTATCTGTTCAATTGCGCGGGCCTCCAGTGTGACCGCGTGATGGAGCGGGCCGGAGAGCGGCGGAGCGCCCGCATTGTCCCCTTTCGCGGCGAGTATTTTGAGCTTTCCGAGGAGGGCGCGGCTCTTGTGAAGAACCTTATCTATCCCGTGCCCGATCCGAAATTTCCATTTCTGGGCGTGCATTTCACGCGGATGATCAAGGGCGGTGTGGAGGCGGGGCCGAACGCCGTGCTGGCAACGGCCAGGGAGGGCTACACGGCCCGCAATTTCTCGGCCAGGGACCTGATGGACATCTTCGGCTACGCGGGCTTCTGGCGATTCCTGCTGAAATACCCGCGCATGTCGGCGTATGAACTTTACCGGTCGATGAGCCGCTCCGCATTCTGCCGATCGCTGCAGCGTCTCGTCCCCGCAATCGAGGAGCGGCATCTCCGCAAAGGGACGGCCGGCGTGCGCGCGCAGGCCCTCTCGCCCGACGGCGCCCTCGTCCAGGATTTCGACTACGTCCTTCGCCCCAACGCCCTCCACCTCATCAACGCCCCCAGCCCCGGCGCAACGGCTTCGCTCGCGATTGCGAGGCATCTGGTGGGGCTGGTGGAAAACCCGACGCACGCGGGTACAATGTAGCGGTGATGCGGAGAGAGCGAGGCGCTTGGAGAGATGCAGGCGGGGGGCGAAGGTCTTTCCGTGCCGCGCGCCGCTTCGAATTCACCGGCGGGAAAGCCTCGTGAACATCGTCTTCCTGCTCACCTACTATCACCCTCACTTGTCCGGGCTCACCATCGCCGCCAGGAACCGCGCCGAAGGGCTCGCGGAACGGGGTCACCGGGTCACTGTAATCGCTTCCCGGCACAAGGCGGAGCTTCCCGCAGAGGAGATGCTGCACGGAGTTCGGGTCATCCGCCTGCCCGTCGCGTTGCGTGCGGGGAAAGGCGTGTGGATGCGCGGCTATACGCGCCGCGCGCTCGCGGAGGCAGAAACAGCGGATGTTCTGGTGCAGTGTTTGCCGGTGAGCCCGCCCGAGGCCGTGGGGGCGGCCTTCGCCGCGCGGCGCGGCTCGAAGCCGCTGGTCCTCGACTATGCGTGCGATCTGCATCTGCCGGGGGGATGGAAGGCGCGGGCCGTGGAGGCCGCCGTGTTTCAGGGCCATCTGGTGGCGGGCCGTGCCGCACGCGCCATCGTCGTCTCTACCGCGAGCTATGCCGGCGCCAGCCCGTTCCTCAGGCGCTTTCGAGACCGGCTACGGATCCTTCCGCTTACGATTCGCATTCCTCAGCCGGACCGCCACCACACCCTCCAGTTCCGCGAGGCGCACGCACCCGATGGGGAAAAGCTCATCGGGTTCGCGGGCCGCATGTCCAGCGAGAAGGGGATTGAGGTGCTGCTCGAAGCGCTTCGGCTGCTCCGTGCCCAAGGCCGCGGGGTGCGCTTGCTGCTGGCGGGCGAGGTCGCGGGAGTAGTAGGCGAAGAGGCGTACCGCCGGCGCATCCTTGCCAAACTGAACAGCCTCGGCGATGCCTGCCGCGTGCTGGGCGTGATTGAGCCGGACTTATCCGCCTTCTACAGCGCATGCGATGCGCTGGCACTTCCCAGCCTGAATTCGACGGAGAGCTTCGGCATGGTGCAGGCCGAAGCGATGCTGTGCGGAACTCCGGTGGTGGCAAGCCGTCTTCCCGGCGTGCGCGAACCCATAGAGACTACCGAAATGGGCCTGCTGGTAGAGCCTGGAGATGCAGCGGCTCTCGCGGGTGCGATCGCCACCGTGCTGGATGAACCCGACCGCTTCCGCGCGGCGGCTGAAGCGGTCCGCGAACAGTTCTCCGCGCGGCGCTCGCTCGACGCGTTTGAGGCCATGCTTCGGGAGCTGACGGCATGAGGACCTCCGCCGAGCCCTATATCCGGGCGTATTTGTGCCACTCGCCGCTTTTTATGGCGATCGTGCGCGGCGTCGAATGCGCGATGCTGCGGGGGGCGGCTCCCGAAGCGACGCCGCTTCTCGATCTCGGATGCGGCGACGGTCTCTTCGCGTCGCTCGCGTTCGAGCGCCCGCCGGCCATTGGCATGGACCCCAGCATTGGCGTTCTTCTCGAAGCCAAAGCGCGGCGGGCGCATCTCGCGCTCGTGTGCGGAAGCGCCACGCAGATGCCCTTTCGCGACGGCGCGTTCGGCGCGATCGTCTGCAATTCCGTGCTGGAGCACATCCCCGCACTGGATAACGCCCTCCTGGAGTGCGGCCGCACGCTCAAGGCGCGCGGGCGGTTCGTCGTCACCAGCCCGAGCGAACGCTTCGGAACAATGCTGCTGGGCTCGCGCGTCTTCGAGAGCCTCGGATTGCCTCGCGCCGCATCGGGCTATGCACGGTGGTTCAACGCGCATTCGCTCCACCACCATACGCTGCCCATGGAGGAATGGCTGCGCAGGCTGGATGCAGCGGGTTTCCGCGTTCGCGAGCGCTGGCACTACCTCGGCCCCGCCGCGCACGCCACATTCGATCTCATGCACTACCTCAGCGCATGGCGCTGGATTCGCCGCAAACTCAGCGGCCGCTGGTGCGGACCCTGGGCTGTGTTCAACCGGCTCTGGACGCCCTGGTTTGCACACCTCACGAAGGATAGCTGGCCGGCTGAGACCGGGCCGTATTTGTATCTCGATGCCGAACGAAAGGATTAAGCAAGTCTCTCTTGTGACAGTGCTTGCGCTGGCAGCGGCGCTGCGTCTGTGGGGCCTGAGCTTCGGCCTCCCCGTCCTCTCCAACTTCTACGTGAGGCCGGATGAATCCCTCCTGGTGCAAGCGGCTGTGGGATTCTTTGAGCGGCACGGCAATCCACAGTTCTTCGCCTATCCGGCGCTGCTGACGGAACTCGCCGCGCTGCTGTTTCTGTTCCTGCCCGGCGAATTCGCAGCGCAGCCCTCCACGTACTTTCTAGCCGTGCGGGCGCTTTCGGCAATCGCGGGAATCGCCACGGTAGCGGTCGTCTATCTGTTGGCCCGGCGTTGGTGTGGCTGGCCATGGTCCCTGGCGGCGGCAGCCCTGTTTGCCGTGGCTCCGCTGCCGGTGCGCGATGCCCATTTCGGTGTCACCGATACGCTGCTGACGCTGCTGGTGGCGCTTACCCTGCTGCTGGCCACACGAGCGGAGGAGGAGGGAGCCTCTGGCTCCCGAGTTTGGATCTGGACCGCCCTCGTCTTCGGCCTCGCCGTCTCGACGAAGTACACCGCGGTCTTCGCGGCGCCAGCCATCGCGGCCGCCGCGTTCGCGCGCGGGGGTCAGTCTTGGCGGGCGGCACGGGAACTGGCCGTGGCTGGTGTGCTGACGGCAGCGGTGTTCTTCGTGCTGAACCCGTACGTCCTGCTTCGCATGGGCGAAGTTGCCGGGACCGTCCTCGAAATGCTGCGCGTGTTCTATGGCGGACGAGAGGCGTTGCCGGAAAGCCATTGGAGCTGGAGCGGAGCGGCCGTGCAGCTTCTGCACCCGTTGCTGTGGGGACCGGGAAGTTGGCTTGGCTTCCTCCTTGCAGCCGCAGCCCTTCTGTGGCTTCGGCGAGGCAGCGCGCCTCCAGGGCTGTGGACGCTAGCGCTGGGCGTGTTTCCGTTCCTGCTGGCGTTCCTTCCCTTCCGCCATCCGTTGCCCTTTCGCTACCTCCTGCCCGCGCTGCCGGGCTTGGCGGTGCTGGCGGTGTTTGCCTCTTCGAGCCTCGCGAGATGGAAGTGGCTGTCCGCCCCCGTTGTCACGCTGGGTATTGCGGTATTGGTCTGGCAATGCACTGTCAGCGTCGATTTGGTTCGCACGCTGGCGCGTGACGATACCCGAACCCAGGCGGGCCAGTGGATCATCGCCAACCATCGAAGAGAACTTCCCGTTGTGCTCCTCACCGCGCCCGAAGCGGAACCGCAGATCGCGGAGAGTGCCCCGTCGTTGGAGAGGCGCATCGCTTATGCTTATCGGCTTTACGGAGAGCATTCGGGCGAGATCGTCTCCGAGCTGTACCGGCGGATTCAGCCTGGGGCGGGGCGGGGGTACGAAGTCTACCGGAATCCGGACCCCGCGGACGTTCCCGGCGAGGAGTGCCTGCTGGTATCGGCGGAGTATCCGATGCGCACGGGAGGCCAAAGCGCGCTCGGCCGCATCGCCGCATTCGGGGAGGTCCGCGAGCGCGTGGAGTTCAACCCTATCGTAGGGGCGATGGAGGACGCGAGCCTCGACCCCAGCGATGCGTTCTATCTTCCGATGAATCCGGCGGGCAAGGTCATTCGGCCCGGCCCCCGTTTTCAGTTGTTCCGGATGCGCCGGGCGCGGCTACCATAGAGCGACTATCGTTCCCGCCAGCCAGCTCGCCGTCATCAGAATCAGCCAGGGGTCGCGGCCAATTAGCAGGAAGGGCGAGTCGCCCCCCTGCCGGTGCAGCACCAGCCAGCCGTAGCGGAGCATGCCCACGACAACAACCGGAATCGTGAGCAGCAGAGCGGGCCGCACAAAGGTGGTGAACGTCACATAACAGGCCAGCGCGCCCGCCCCGGCCAGATAGGCTGACCATCGCAGCGAGCGAAAGCGATACCGCGCGAGCGCGGCTCGGGCATCGCCTCCGAACAGGTTCAATTCCGCATAGCGTTTGAGCGACGCCAGATAAAGCGCCAGGGCGAAGGTGGCGCTCAGCATCCAGCCCGTGGGCTGCACATGGATGGCGGCCGCGCCGGCGGCAACGCGAAGCACATAGCCGGCGGTCAGCAGCAGCAGGTCGAGCCAGGAAAAATGCTTGAGGCCGGCCGAATATAGGAGATTGACGCCGACGTAGGCCGCGGCATAGGGAATCGCCTCCGGGGCGCGCAGGAGCACCAAAAGCGCAAGGGCCGTGAGCCCACCGGCGAACGGCAGCACCAGGTTCGGGGCCATCGCTCCGGAAGCCAGCGGCCGCAGTTTCTTCCCGGAATGCTTTCGGTCGGCCGCCACATCGCAGCAATCGTTCCAAAGGTAACAGGCGGAAGCCAGCAGGCAGAATGCCGTGAACGTCCAGGCGGCGCTGGTCACCGCGCCGGCGTCGTGAAACGCCCGCGAATAAAGCAGCGGTGCCAGCACGAAGCCGTTCTTGAGCCAGTGCAGCGGGCGCATCGCCTGGGGCAGGGAAGCGAGGGAGATCCTCACCGTGGGCGCGGCGCGGTCCGAAGCGATTCGCGATTCGTCCTCGCGCAGAGATCGCCGGAAGTGCAATAGCTGGCGGAAGACGAGCAACCCCACCTGCAACGTCTTCCAGCCGCGAATGGACACCACGCCCGTTTGCCGGGCACGGTGGCTGACGGGAATAAAGGCGAGTTCGTGGCCCTCGCGCGCCGCCAGCACGGAAAGCATCACGTTTGGCGCGAAGGACCCTTGTGGAACCTTCTCTAAAAGTCGGCGTAGCAGAGACGCCCGCATCAGGCGGTAGGGGACGTTCGAATCCGCGAGAGCGACGCCGAAAAGCATCTGGAGAATCCGCGCGTGCAGCTTGCTCAGCCAGATGCGCGCGGGGTGGTCGTCGCGCTCGAAGCGGCGTCCCGCCAGGAACTCGCTCTCTTCCCGCCGTTCCCACAAGAGCCGAAAATCGGAGGCGAGGAACTGGCCGTCGCTGTCGGTTTGAAACACCCAGGGGACGTCCATGCCGAGCGCGGCCCGGTAGCCGGTCATCAGCGCGGTTCCATGCCCGGAATTCTTCTGATGAATTACGTGCAGCGTGGGGAGTTCCGCGGCAAGCCGGTCCAGGATCGCTCCCGTGTTATCGCGAGAGCCGTCGTTCACCACCACCACGCGGCCCACCGCCGCCACCCACTCCCGCACCACTTCCTCAATACAGCCCGCCTCGTTGTAAGCGGGCATCACAACTACCGCTTCAGGCACGGCCGGAGCCGCGCTGTCCATTGGCGAAGCGGGCGAATCGTTCGTCATGGTGTGCCTGGCCGCAGTGCCGCTCCCGCGCAAATCCCGTCGCGGAGCGAATCGGCGATGCCCTGGAATTTCCATTTGCCGTAGCGCCCGGTCATCAGGATGCCGTGGGCCCGCAGCGCGTCGATGGCCTGCTCACGCCAGCCCGATTGAGGCCGGCTCCACGTATAGGCCGTCTCCACCCAACTCGGGCTCACCACGTGGGCGTCCCGCAGCCAGCCCCACTCCCGCAATTCGCTCACTGCCTCCGCCGCGTAACGGTTGATCTCGCCCTCATCCGGGCGCACGCCCTCCGGGTATGCCCGCTCCACGTAAAAACTGGCCAGCGCCGGATCTTCATTGGGGACGAACAGCGCATCCACGTTCGAATAGACGCCCACCCTGTGGAAACCCGCGCGGCTCTCGGGCACGTAAACCCAATGGTCGCGGGGAAGGCTCTCGCCCTTGCTGCCGCCGATGTTCAGCACCAGCACGGCGCTTCGAATGCCCGCCGGTTCGGTGACGTTCAGGTTCGTGAGCCGCAGCATTGCATCGAGAGGGAGGGTTGAGACGATGCAATCGTAGGGCAACCGCTCTCCGCTCGTGAGCCGAATCTCCCGCCCCGGCAAATCGATCTCGGCCACGCGGGAGTTCAGCCGGATATCTCCCTGGGCGGCCAGGGCATGTACCAGCGCATCCAGGCCGGCTTCCGGATAGAGGAAGGTCTGGTTATAGCCGGTTTCCGGGGCCGTGCCTTCCATCCCCCGCTCCACGGCGCGCAAGTCGAGCGGCGTTTTGAAGACGTCCTGCACGGCAATCTGGCCGCTATACCCGGCTGTGTATAGATCGTGGAACGGTCCGAAAAAGAGGTCGTAGAGCGTCGGCCCGAAGCTCTCCCGCAGCCACGGGGCCAGCACCCCGGAGCGCTCCGCGGGGGCGTTCCGCATCTCGTCCAGGATGGCGCGGGCCATCTCCCGCGGCAGCGCGTGCAGGTTGTTCTGGATGGGGTAGGGGACGAACAGATTCAGCTTCGGAAGCCACACGGAGGAGACCCGCCGGTATTCCCGCAGCGGCGTAAGGCGCTTCAGGAAGCGGTTCAGGATGGGGTCCCCGCCAAAGATCCAGTGGCCGCCGCCGGTCTCGAAGCGGTAGCCATCCGCGCGGTAGCTCAGGCAGATTCCGCCCGCCGCGTCGGATGCCTCCAGCGCGCGGACGCCGGATGCCCAGGAAGCCGCGAGCCCGGTCATTCCCGCTCCCAGAATCCATTGCTGCTCGGAACTCACAATCGA
>JBDIBK010000176.1:0-7380 GCA_039812845.1 Bryobacterales bacterium | reverse complement strand
CTAGCCAAGCGCCAGCGAGTCCATGTCGCGACGGCCCGTTTGTCGGCGCGACGCCTACGTGCCGCCCTCGCCACCCAGAAACCCGCCCCAGAGATCCGGGGACAGACACGTTAACCCCTAATCTCTTGGTGAGAGGAATCGCGCCGGCTATCCTCGTTACCGCATTCTGCCTCCGGATGGAGCGCTCGCGTGGTGCTCCGTGAACAGCTCCGTTGCTGGCTGGTCAACGAGGCCGTCGCCGTGTCTCGGGACGCGTGGGCCAACCGCACCACACCGATAGGCCGCAAGGCGGCATACTCCAGCCGGGCATGCAAACGCCCGCTACGCGCTCAGAGTGGAACCAAAACTCCGGAAGGGGTGGCAAGAGCAACCTCGCCCTTCCGTAACCGCAACAACCTCACGGTCACCGATGGGTACAAATTTCTTGTAGCCCATAAGAGATTGATTCCGCAACCCTTATCTTCTCCGGTATCATCTCTCCTCTGGCACCTGGTTCGTTTTCGCGGATGTGATCCGGATAATCGGAACGCAGGGAGAACTCTGCCTCGATGGCGGGAAAAGTAACCGTCTCGGACAGACTCCCACGCAAGCTGCTTGACAACCGAATCCGCCCGCCACGCCCGCGCCAGCCAGGCGATTCGTTCCGATCAGGATCGCTATCTTCCCGGAATCTGGATCGCCACGGCCCGGAATCCGCATCGAACCCACTGCAGATTGTCCGGATCCATCCGGACAATCCGGACAATCGCAAGCACACACACTCAGCCATTTCTCCCCGTCTTTTCATTCACTTAGCCAAACCCGACAACATCCGTTAGTCCGGATATTTTTTCACCGCCACCCACCCCAGCCAATCCGCCTCGCGCAGCGAGACCATGGAGCATCCGTCCCGCTTGGCGGTGCGACTTCAGGGCGTTCACGCCGGGGCCGATGTGCTCCGCCTCTGGCCGCACGGGTTTGAACCGGACGTCGGCGGGAATGCCAATGGAACGCAAACTCTGGAACGAATCCAGAGAAGCGAACGTCTACATCGGTTAAATACGGGTGGCAGTGGCGGCGTGTTCGTCAGCCCGGCATTTCAGGCCAGGCGGGATTCTCGATTCCCTGGCGATCCGGCATTGCCGCGGCGCACTCCTCCAACGCCACGGATAATTCTGTACCGGCTTTTCGGAAGCGGAGACAACCCGATCGCAAGAGATGGAATAGACTTTCGACAGGGAGGCCCCCAGTGCCCAATTCGAGACTCCTGGTTTCATCCATGGCCACAGTGCTGCTCCTTGCCGTCCCAGGCCTCTTCGGCCAAGCTGGCGATTCTCTCGAAGAGCGGAACCGGCTCTGGCTGCCGATTCGGGATACGATGCGGGCGAGTATTGGGCAGTTGGGGGAATACACTTGCATCCAGAACATCATCCGATTTGACAAGGCGCAGGGCGACAAGCGGGAACGCGCGGTGGACACCATTCGCATGCAGGTGAGCGCGGTGGGCGGGAGCGAGAGCTATTCCTGGCCGGGGAGCCCCAACTCCTCCGATCGCCCTGGCGATCTGATTCGTACCGGGCTGATGGGCACCGGTGCGTTCCAGGGCTACATCCGCGCACTGTTTGTCAGCCCCGGCCCTGGGCATCTCGAATTCCTGGGGCGGACTTCCACCGAAGGCAGGCCGCTGCTTCACTTCCGCTTCACCTTCGATCTGCGCGAGCGGCTGAACCTGAACGTCGCCGCCGGGCGGGCAAGCGTGGCGGCGAAGGGCGAGTTTTGGGCGGACGAGCGGGATCACAAGATCCGGATGCTCCGCATCGAGAATGTGGATCCAGCCCCGGAGATCAACGTGAAGGCGGTGGAGTATTTCGTCGAATGGGCGCCGGTTCAACTGCGGGGGCGGGAAATCCTGCTGCCGCAAATGGCCAGCATGCGGATGGAAATGTTCTCCGGCGAGGTGCGCCGCAACGAGATTGCGCTCTCCCAGTGCCGCGAGTTCGGGGCCGAATCCACCATTCGTTTCGACGGGCCATCCACGGGTGCGGAAGCCGGGGCCAGCCCTCCACACGATGTGGCGGCCGGGTTTCTGCCGGCGGGGTTGACGGTTCCGATCCGGCTGCTCACCCGCATCCAAAGCAAGACATCGGCCGTCGGTGATCTTTTTGAGGCGGAAGTCACACGGGATGTCACGAGCGGCGGCAAGGCCCTGCTTCACGAAGGAGATCGCGTGGAAGGACGCATCCGCACCCTCACCACCAGTACGGACCCGGAACTGCACACCCTCCTCTGGCTGGAAATCTCAACTATCAGGTCCGGCAACCGGGAGTACATTTTCCTGGGCGAGATCACGCGCCAGCCCCACGTGAACAACCTGACGCTGCAGGCGCAGAGCTTTACGCCCGGCCGTCTGGAGAGAAACGGCGTGATGGCGGCGTATTTCATTGACCGGCGCGAATACCGCTCCTACGGCACCGTGCCCGGCGTCGCCTCGTTTCTCTTTCGCGGCGCCGAAGCCAATCTGCCCGCCGGGTATGAGATGGAGTGGAAATCCCTGCCCGCGCGCACGGATCAGGGACACTGACGCGCCAGGCGCTGCGCGCATCGCGGCAAGGCGCTCCCCGCCCCGCTCTATCCGCCGTCTCCGCCGCCCGTCTCCGGGCGTTCGCTCCAAATAGCGGAGAGATACTCGCGGTTCATGCGGGCGATGTTCTCGATGGAGATTCCCTTGGGGCAGACCGCCTCGCATTCGCCGATGTTCGTGCAGTTGCCGAACTGTTCGCTGTTCATGGCTTCCACCATTCCGCGAACGCGCTCGCCCGCCTCCGCGCGGCCCTGCGGCAGCAGATTGAGGTGGGAGATCTTCGCGCCCGTGAACAACGAGGCCGAGGCGTTTGGGCACGCGGCTACGCAGGCTCCGCAGCCGATGCAGGCGGCCGCGTCCATCGCAAGATCGGCATTCTCCTTGCGGACCAGAACGGCGTTGGCGTCCACGGCCGAACCGGTCGGCGTGCTGATGTAGCCGCCGGCGCTGATGATGCGGTCAAAGGCCGAACGGTTGATCACCAGATCTTTCACGATGGGGAAGGCGACGGCGCGGAACGGCTCAATGTAAACCTCGTCGCCGTCCTTGAAGTGCCGCATGTGCAACTGGCACACCGTGGTGCGCGGCTGAATGCCGTGCGCCACGCCGTTCACCATAAATCCGCAGGCGCCGCAGATGCCTTCGCGGCAATCGTGATCGAAGTGGATGGGCTCTTCGTTCTTCTTGATCAGCTCTTCATTCACGACGTCCAGCATTTCGAGGAACGACATGTGCTCATCCACATTGGGAGCGTCGTAGCGCACCATCCTGCCGGGGGCGTTGGGTCCGGATTGCCGCCAAACATGCAGTATGAGGCGCATTACTTGTAGCTCCTTTGCGAGGGCTTCACGTGTTCGAAGGTGAGATGCTCTTTGTGCAGCTCGGGGTCAATGCTCGCGCCCTTGTACTCCCAGGCCGAGACAAAGCTGAAGTTTTCGTCGTCGCGCTTGGCTTCGCCTTCCGGGGTCTGATACTCCTCGCGGAAGTGGCCTCCGCAGCTCTCGGCGCGCGTCAGGGCATCGCGGCAGATCAGTTCGCCCAGCTCCATGAAGTCCGCCACGCGGTTGGCTTTCTCCAGGGTGTGGTTGAGGTCGCCATCCGTGCCCACCACCTTGACGTCTTTCCAGAACTCTTCGCGGATGGCGCGAATCTCGCTGATCGCCTCCTGCAACCCGGCGGCGTTGCGGGCCATGCCGCACTTGTTCCACATCACTTTGCCGAGGTGGCGGTGCAGCTCATCGACGGTGGACTTGCCGTTGACGCTGATCAGCCGCTTGGTGATGTCCTTCACGTTGGTAAGTGCTTCGAGGGCTTCGGGGCAGTGCTCGTCGAGCTTGTCCGGGCGGTGATCGGCGAGGAAGTTCCCGATGGTGTAGGGCAGGACGAAATAACCGTCCGCCAGACCCTGCATGAGAGCGCTCGCACCCAGGCGGTTCGCGCCATGGTCGGAGAAATTGGCCTCGCCGCCAACGAACAGGCCGGGTACGGTGCTCATCAGGTTGTAATCCACCCACAACCCGCCCATGGTGTAGTGGACGGCGGGGAAGATGCGCATTGGCGCTTCGTAAGGGTTCTCGCCGGTGATGCTTTCATACATCTCGAAGAGATTCCCGTAGCGCTCCTCGATCTTGTGGCGTCCCAGGCGATGAATGGAATCGGCAAAATCGAGATAGACGCCCAGGCCGCTCGGGCCTACGCCGCGCCCTTCGTCGCAAACGGCTTTGGCTGCGCGAGAGGCAACGTCGCGCGGAACCAGATTGCCGAACGCCGGGTAGCGGCGCTCCAGGAAGTAATCGCGCTCATCCTCGGGAATCTGGGAAGCGCGGCGCTGATCGCCCGCGTTCTTGGGCACCCAGATGCGGCCGTCATTGCGGAGCGATTCACTCATGAGGGTGAGCTTGCTCTGGTACTCACCGGAGACGGGAATGCAGGTGGGGTGAATCTGCGTGAAGCAGGGGTTGGCGAAGTAAGCACCCCTCTTATAGGCCCGCCAGGCGGCGGTGGCGTTGCAGTTCTTGGCGTTGGTGGAGAGATAGAAGACGTTGCCATAGCCGCCGGTGCCCAGAATGACGCAATCGGCCATGTGGACATCGATCTGTCCGGTGAGCAGGTTGCGGGTGACGATGCCGCGCGCGCGCCCGTCCACGACGATCACGTCGAGCATTTCCGTGCGGGGGAAAAGCGTGACAGTTCCGGCATCCACCTGGCGCATCAGAGCCTGATACGCGCCCAGCAGCAACTGCTGGCCCGTCTGGCCCCTGGCGTAAAATGTGCGTGACACCTGAGCGCCGCCGAAGGAGCGATTGGCAAGCGTGCCGCCGTACTCGCGGGCGAAGGGCACGCCTTGAGCGACGCACTGGTCAATGATATTGACGCTCACCTGCGCCAGGCGGTAGACATTGGCTTCGCGGGCGCGATAATCTCCCCCCTTCACCGTGTCGTAGAAAAGCCGGTACACGCTGTCGCCGTCGTTCTGGTAGTTCTTGGCGGCGTTGATGCCGCCCTGCGCGGCGATGCTGTGGGCGCGGCGCGGCGAATCGTTGTAGGTGAAGCACTTCACGTTGTAGCCGAGTTCGCCGAGGCTGGCGGCGGCAGCGCCCCCGGCCAGCCCGGACCCAACCACGATTACCTTGTATTTCCGCTTGTTCGCCGGATTCACCAGTTTCATCTTGAACTGGGCTGTCTCCCATTTGTCCTGAATGGGGCCCTCCGGGATCCGGGAATCCAGCTTCGGGGAAGTGATCGGCGTTGTCAGAACTTCAGGCATTCCAGCTTCCTTATTCCTCTCGGATAGAGACAATACGGCGCGCGCGAATACGTCGCTAGCGCACGAACCCCAGCATCACCGCCAGGGGCACGGACGAAAAGCCCGCCAGCACGGCGAACGAAATGGCGACGGCAAGATTCCTGAGCAGCGGCGTATAGCGCGGGTGGGCCACACCCAGCGTCTGGAACATGCTCCAGATGCCGTGATAGAGGTGCATGCAAAGCAGCACCATCGCAAAAATGTAGAAGAGCGAAACCGGCACCACCTGGAAACCGGTGACGACGTTCTCATACGCCATGTGGTAGCCGGGGAACGGCTGCGTGGGGTGCAATCTGCCCGTGGTGAGGTGCTGCAGGTGGTAAACGATAAACACGAAGATGATCGGGCCGCTCCAATACATCGTGCGAGAGGCGTAGGTGGACTTGGTGCTCTTCCATTTCACATAAGCCTGAGGGCGGGCCTTTCGGTCAAGCAAAGCGAGCTGGATGGCGGACACAATGTGCATTACCACCGAGGCCAGCAGCACGATGCGGATGGACCATAGCAGCCCGGCGCTCGAGTGCAGGAGAGCCGCGTAGCGGTTGAACACTTCCCTGCCCATGAAGACCTGGAGGTTCCCGGCCATGTGCCCAACCACAAAACCGACCAGAATGAACCCCGTGATTGCCATCACGAGCTTCTTGCCCAGCGTCGTACTGTAAAAACCAAGCAAAGACCTGGACGGAGTATTGAGAGTTGCGGTGCTCATAACCGGATTCTATTCTCCCTGAGATGTCAGCCGTTACGGAAAAGCGCGGCGGGGCGGTCCTCCAGGCGGTCTGGCAGGATGCCGCTCCCCCTCGCGGGACAAAACAGAAATCTCATTGTAAGAAACTTTTTCCCGTGCGGCCATCGTATCAGGAACTTTTTTCGGATAAACACGTCTTGTATCACCCCGACGATGCCGCTTTCTCGTCTTCTATTCCGGCGCGGGGCGCGTCTTCGCATGATAGGATGCTGCCGTGAACCGACGAACGTTTCTGCGCACCATTCCTCTTCTCGGGGGTGTGCCCGCGTTTGGGGGCATGTCCGCGGGTGCCCAGACCGGCGCTCCCTTCGCGCTGGGGATCAACACCTACAGCGTGCGGGCGATGCGGTGGAACGACGCGCGACTGCTCGACTATGCGGCCAGCCTGCGCTGCGACGCCATCTTCCTGCAGGACTCCCCGGACCCGGACTCCCAGAATCCGGCGCACTGGCCGGTGGTGAAACGACGGGCCGAGGAGCTGGGCCTGCATCTCGAAACTGGCGGAGGCGCCACGCTGCCCCGCACGCCGGAGCAGTTCGATGAGCGGGTCGCGTATCTCAAGGGACAAATTCGCCGAGCCGCGGCGCTGGGCTCGCCCATCGTGCGGACCCTCACCGCGTCGGACCGTTACGCCCTGCCTCCCGGCCCGGTCGAGCGGCACATTGCGACCATGGTGCGGGTCTTAAAGGCCGTACGCAGCGAGGCGATGGACCATCAAGTAAAGGTTGCAATTGAAGTTCATAAAGAATTGCAGGCATGGGAGTTTGTTGATCTCGTGGAAGAAGCGGGGCGGGACTTTGTCGGCATCTACCTCGATACCGGAAACCCGGTCTTTGTGATGGAGCACCCGCTGACCACCGTGGAGACCCTCGGCAAGTACGCATTGACGCTGCACTTGCGAGACTCCGTGGTGTACGAACATCCGAAGGGCATCGCCGTGCAGTGGGTCCCCTTGGGAGAAGGCACGGTGGACTTCACGGAGATCGTAGCCACGGCCGCGAGGCTTTGCCCGAACGTGCATGTCTATGCGAAGCCGATCACCGGGCGTCCGCCGGTGGTGATCCCGGTGTGGGAGGAAGCGCACTGGAAGAAGTGGTTCCCCCGCGCGCGCTCAGCCGATTTCGCCCGCTTCGTTTCGCTGGCGAAGCGGGGAGCGCCCTACGATCGCCCGATGGTGGTGGAAGACCTGCAGGGGCGCGCGGTACCGCCGCAATTTCAGGAAGCCGTGCAGTTTCAGCAGCGCGAACACCTGGAGCGCAGCCTGCG
>JBDIBK010000175.1:0-7463 GCA_039812845.1 Bryobacterales bacterium | reverse complement strand
GCCTCCCCTCGGGGCATTCGCGCAGCCACATGAGCGGGTGTTTTAGGGCGTTGATTAGGAGGTTCTCGCGCAATGAACTCTTCTGCAGGTCTGGTGAGTCACGTCGAACGGCTGGTCCTGTGATTGTGACCTCGAAGGCTCCTAACAGCATCCACGTCGCCGTGGGACGGTCAACTTGCAGAAGAGGATTGGTGCGATACGCGGTATCGAATTCACGCTCAAGCTCGCGGATTTCTGGTGCGACTGGATCTGGTCTCATCAATTACAAAGCTAACAGGATGCCGACAAATATGCGTTCAAGTACCAGATGAGCTGAGGCGGCTGGTTCGGATGTGAACTCGTAATCAGATGTTGTAATCCGATAATCCTTTTTCAAATCCATCAGGCAATCGATCCCCGGCCGATTCGTCGCGGGGAGCGGTGGCGCTTGTGGGTTTTGGCTTGCGGCCTCGCCTTCGCGGTTCGAGATTCCGTTTCCATTTCGTCTCCGAATTTCGTGGCACGAGAACGGCGCGGCTTTTCCAATTCCGCATCAATGCGAATTATGCGAATTCGTAATCAGATTATCGTTTTTGAGGCCGAAAATCTTCCCTTCGGCTGCTCCGCGGATAGCCGCGAGAGGGCATTATGGTTTGCGAACTCGCTCACTCCTGTCCAAAGGAACCAACCCCCGGCAGAATCGGGAATTCGTTACTGTATTGACAACGTACGCATATGGATGTACACTAAATGTGTATACACAGGAGACCATCCCATGGCGGATATGCAAACCGAAAATACGAGGGCTCGTGGCGAAACCATCAATATCCGGGCCAGCCGCCGGCAGAAGGCGCTGATCGATCGGGCGGCGGAGGCGTTGGGCCGCAGCCGGTCGGAGTTCATGCTGGATACGGCCTGCCGGGAGGCGGAAGCCGTGCTGCTCGACCAGCGCTACTTTGTGCTTTCCGCCGATGCGTTCGAGAAATTCACGGCGATGCTCGACAAACCGCCAAAGGACAACCCCAAGCTCCGGCGGCTGCTCGAAACTAAAGCTCCTTGGGATAAAGGAAGCTCCGCGGTATAGAGGAAGCTCCGGGGTATAGATGAGCCGGCTCCATATCGGTGAACCTGAGAAGCTCTCGGACAAGCACGATCTCTCGGAGTTCGGCTCCGGCGAGCCTGTGCTCGACGATTGGCTGCGCCGCCGCGCCGCGCGGAATGAACGAAGTGGCGCTTCCCGGACTTACGTCGTATGCGTGGGGAAGAAAGTCGCGGGCTATTACAGTTTGTCCGTTGGAGCTGTGGCTCACGCGGATGCGCCGGGCCGGGTCACACGCAACATGCCCGATCCCGTTCCGGTAATGGTGCTCGGGCGTCTGGCCGTCGATCTCTCGTTTCAAGGGCAAGGGTTGGGAACCGGCCTGCTGCGCGATGCAGTCCTGCGGACCCTGCAGGCAGCGGAAATCGCGGGCATCCGGGCGATGCTGGTCCACGCGATTTCCGATCGGGCCAAACGCTTCTACGAAAGCCGCGGATTCATTCCTTCCCCTGTCCATCCGCTGACGTTGATGATCACACTCGCCGAAGCGGAAAGAATTCTCTCGGGAAAACGCTAACGCGGGTTCGAAAAAGGAATTCGCAATCAGGTTATCCTTTTTCAAATCCATCAGGCAATCGATCCCCAGCCGATTCGTCGCGGGGAGCGGTGGCGCTTGTGGGTTTTGGCTTGCGGCCTCGCCTTCGCGGTTCGAGATTCCGTTTCCATATCGCCTCCGAATTTCGTGGCACGAGAACGGCACGGCCTTTCCCGATTCCGCAGCGATGGGTTCCAAACGGAGAGGCGCTCCAGATCGAACGAGCACCTGCCCAATCCCCGTGCCGCACGGACTAGACGCTCTCAGGTCGTCACATGTGGGCGCAGATTTTCAATAGCCCTTAAGAGACTGATTCTGCGTACCTTGCACTCGTCGGCGTCCCTATACTGCCCATTCATGGTTCGTTTTCGCCGCGCGAATTGGATAATCAGAGCGCGGGGAGAACCGCGCCTCGATGACGGGAACGAAAACCTCCCTGGGCAGAGACTCGCGCAAGCTGTTTGAAATCCGAATTCACACCGGCACCCTGGCGCACGCTTCACCCGCGCCCGCCAAGCACTGCGTTGGGTCGTCAGTCCCGGCCCCAGCAATATCGAGGCTGGAGCCGCCCTTTGGTTTGTCCGGACCAATCCGGACAATCCGGACAATCCGGACAATCCGGACAAACTCAGACCCGTCCACTTGGCGCCATTCCCCTTCCGCTTCAATCGCTTAGGCCGAATCAGCGGCCTCCGTTTGTCCGGACGTTTTTTCCCGAACCCTGCCCCATCAACATACAAAGCCGAGCGCCAGCGAGACCGTGTCGCGACGGCCCATTTGTCGGCGCGACGTCAACGCACCGTCCTCGCTGCCCTAACGCTGCTTCCGCGCATTCCGTCTCAATCGGCCGCGTCCCATCGCTTTGTGTCTGCGCTTCCGCCCACCACCCCCGCGCCTTGGCCCTGGGCTGGCGCTTGTCCGTCGCGGAACGGGGGAAGCGCGGATCGCGGGCCGAACACCGGAGCGCGGGTCCCCGCCCGATTCCCCTCTGGACGCGGAAGCCGCGCCGTTGTACTATGCCTTCGACTGGCAAATTTCAACTATTCGAATCCATTCCCCATTTGGAACCGCTGCGTTCGGAAATGCGGACGGCGGCAAGGACGCGCAGGAAACCATAGAATTTCGTCGGTGCGCCGGGTCGTCCTCTTCGGTTCGAAGTCTGAAAGAAAACTACCGCGAAAGGGCTGGGCAATGAGCACAAGAACTCCATTTGACAGGCAGGAGATGCGATTCGACGTGGATCCGCAGAGCGGACCCGCCCGGGAGGTCGACAGCGGGCCGGTGTTCCGCCTGCTGCTGATGGGCGATTTCTCCGGTGCCGCGCCGGCGGACCGTGCGCCCCTGGCCAGCCGCCGGGCCGTGGAAGTGGACCGCGACAATTTCGACGACGTGCTCAAGAAGGTAGCCCCCCGCGTCATGCTTTCCATCGGGGACGAAGCGCCCTTTCCACTGAAGATCGCCGACATCGACGATTTTCGTCCCGAAGCGATTTTTGAGCGCAACCCGCTGTTCCTCGAAATGCGCCGCTTGCGGGCCCGCCTGGAAGACCCGGATCGCTGGCGCGCGGCCGCGGAGGAGCTTGGCCAGCAAGTCTCTCCCGCACCCCGGCCAGCGGCGTCAAACGCCCCCGCGGCCCCCGTATCCGCGCGTTCGCTCGTGAGCGGAGGCGGCTTGCTGGACGCCATGATGGAGCAGCAGGCGCCCACGCCCGCCGCGCCCCAATCGAAGCCATCGTCGGATCCGGTGCTCGAAATTGCCCGCCGCGCCGTGCAGCCCTATCTCGTGAGCGCCACCACCCAGGAGCAAACCGCCCTGCTTGCGAAAATGGACGAGGCCATCAGCGCCCGCATGCGCGATGTGCTGCGCCATCCGGGGGTGCGCGCGGTGGAAGCCGCATGGAGATCGCTCTACCTGCTGATCCGCAGCCTCGATACCGGCCCGGATCTCAAGGTCTCGTTCTTCGATATCACGCGCGAGGAGTTGCAGGAAGATTTGTTCAGCTCCGACGATTTGAGCGAGAGCGGCGTCTGCCGCCTGATGGTGGAAGACCCGCGACGGCATTCCGACGATAGCCAGTGGGCGGCGGTGGCGGCTACCTTCCGCTTCGGGGCCGATGCCGAAGACCTCCGCGCCCTGAACCGTCTCATGAAACTGGCGAAGGCCGCCAACGCGCCCTTCCTCGCTAACGGCACGCCGGGGCTCGCCGGTGTGCCCGCGTTCGAAGGCGTCCTGGAGCCGCGGCACTGGACCAGCCCATCGGAAGCGGCGGGCGGCTTCTTTGCCCTGCTGCGGAGGCAGCCGGAAGCCCCCTGGCTGGGCCTGGCCGCCCCCAGATTCCTGCTGCGCCTGCCCTATGGCGCAAAGACGGACCCGTGCGATGCCTTCCCCTTCGAAGAGATTCCCGGCGAGCCCGCCCCGGACGATTACCTCTGGGGGCCGTCATCCTGCCTCGTTGCCATGCTGCTCGGCCAGGCCTTTGCCGACCGGGGATGGGATTTCAAACCCGGCGCGGCGGCCGAAGTGAAAGGCCTTCCGCTGCATCTCTATCGCAGTTCCGCCGGCCCCGCCTCTTGGTCCTGCGCGGAGGCGTGGTTCACAGAGGAAGCCGTGGAATCGCTGGCGGAGCGGGGCTTCATCGTGGTGGTTCCGTACAAGGATCAGGACCGCGTCCGGGTCTTCCAAATGAACTCCATCGCGGAACCCTACAGCCTCATTCGCGGCCCCTGGCACGGATAGGAAAAGGGGCGGTGGATCCCGCCCCTTCAAAGATCTTTCAGTGAGAATGCGGCGTTAGCCGAGGTCCGGGATGATGAGCACATCGCCCGGATGAATCACGGTATTCTCGTCCTTCAACTGCCCTGGATTCGCTTCGATGATCTTGGGGTAGAGCGTGCCCTTGCCCAATTGGTTCGCGGCGATCTTCCAGAGCGAGTCTCCTTTCACCACGGTGTAGGTCTTCTGCGTGGGGGGCGGCGGAGCCAGACTCTCGTCCACTGAAATATCCGCGGTCAGATCGGCGAACGCGGCGTCCACCAGTTTGATCTGGTCCCACACCTTGTTCTTTACTTCCTCGGACGGCGCGGCGCCGCGAATCAGCAGCTTGTCGTTTTCCACGTGAACGTTGGTGAGCCGCACGCCCATCTGCTTCGCGGCATTGATCACGGATTGGTACTTCAGTTTCAGAGTGTCCAGTCTATCCATAGCGCATCCATTCCTTTCCATTTCCGATCGCCCCCGCGGCCTTGCGCGCAATCCATGCGCGCGCAGCGCGGCAGAAGCGGGGCGGGGCATTCCGCCCGTCCGCTAGTATACCGTTCACTTCACCGGGTTGTCGGCAGTTGGGTCCCAGCCATCCATCCCGACAGTGGAGAATGGAGGCATGCACAATCTGGGAAACGATGAGGAATCCAGGCGGTTGCTTCAAAACCAGGATCGCTCCGAGTATTGGACGCGCTGGGGGCCTTACCTGTCGGAGCGGCAATGGGGCACCGTTCGGGAAGACTATTCCGCCAACGGCGACGCCTGGCGCTACTTCCCGCACGATCAGGCGCGCAGCCGCGTCTATCGCTGGGGAGAGGACGGCCTGCTCGGCATCTGCGACAACCACTGCCGCCTCTGCTTTGGCCTGGCGCTTTGGAACGAACGCGATTCCATTCTGAAGGAGCGGCTCTTCGGGCTTACCGGTCCGGAAGGAAACCACGGCGAGGACGTGAAGGAGTATTACTACTATCTCGATTCCACGCCCACCCATTCCTATTTGAAAGCCCTCTACAAGTATCCGCAGAGCGCGTATCCGTATCAGCGTCTGCTCGACGAGAACCGCGCCCGCGGCAAGAAGGAGCTTGAATACGAACTCGAAGATACCGGAGCATTTCACGAGAACCGCTATTTCGACGTCTTCGCGGAATACGCGAAGGCGGAACCGGAAGACCTGCTCATCCGGGTGACGGTTGAGAATCGCGGGCAGGCGCCGGCACCCATTCACGTCCTCCCGCAGTTGTGGTTTCGCAACACCTGGGTTTGGGGCGACAGTTACGAGGCCGATTGGGGCGTCCCCACGATGGAGTTGCTTTCAGAGCGAACCGTGCTCTGCCGCCATTCGATGCTCGGCGACTACATCCTCACCGTCGAGCCGTGCGACGCGCTGAGGAAGCCCTCCATCCTCTTCACGGAGAACGAGACCAACACCGAGCGGCTCTTCGGCCAGCCGAACACCAATCCTTACGTCAAGGACGCCTTTCATCGCTATGTGCTGGAAGGCCGGGAAGAGGCGGTGAACCCGGAAGCGAAAGGCACAAAAGCGGCCGCGCACGCGCGCTTCGAAATTCCCGGCGGCGGCTCCGTCACGCTGCGATTGCGCCTGTGCCGGCGCGATCTCGCCACCGGCGATCCCTTCGGCGACGGCTTCGATGCCATCATGCAGCAGCGCCTGAGCGAGGCGGATGCGTTCTACGCCGCCCGCACCGAGCCCGCGTTAACCAGCCGGGAACGGAACATCGTCCGCCAGGCCCATGCAGGTTTGCAGTGGAACAAGCAGTTCTACTACTACGACGTGCGCCAGTGGATCAAAGGGGACGCTACGCAGCCCCAGCCGCCGCCGGGGCGCGGCCTTATCCGCAACGGAGACTGGGGCCATCTGTTCAATCGCGACGTGGTCTCCATGCCGGACAAATGGGAATACCCGTGGTATGCGGTGTGGGACAGCGCCTTCCACATGGTGGCTTTCGCGGAGACGGACCCTCAGTTCGCGAAAAACCAGTTGCTGCTCTTCCTGCGCGAGTGGTACATGCACCCCAACGGCCAGATCCCCGCCTACGAATGGAACTTCAGCGAGGTCAATCCGCCGGTGCATGCCTGGGCGGCGTGGCGCGTCTTCCAGATTGAAGGCAAGCGCGGCAAGCGGGACTACCCCTTCCTCGAACGGGTCTTCCAAAAGCTGCTGCTCAATTTCACCTGGTGGGTGAATCGCCAGGATCTCAGCGGCAACAACATCTTCACCGGCGGCTTCCTCGGGCTGGATAACATCGGCGTCTTTGACCGCTCCAAACCCATCCCCGGCGTCAACGAACTGGCGCAGGCCGACGCCACCGCCTGGATGGCCTTCTTCTGCTCGTCCATGCTCAGCATCGCGCTCGAACTGGCGGCGCAGAACCCGGTTTACGAAGATGTCGCTTCGAAATTCTTTGAGCACTTCATCGGTATCGCCGACGCGATGAACCGCATCGGCGGCCACGGCCTTTGGGACGAAAACGACGGCTTCTACTACGACGAACTCATTCTGCAAACCGGCGCCGTGCCGATGAAGATTCGCTCCATCGTGGGGCTGATACCGATGATTGCGATGGTCGTCATGCGGGATTCCACCCTCAAGCGGCTGCCGAACTTTCAGCGGCGCATGGATTGGTTCCTCAAGCATCGCGGCGATCTCGCCCGCGATATCTGCATGGTGCGCAATAGCCCCAGGGACGGCAATCTGCGCCTGCTGGCCATGCCCACGGAAGACCGGCTAAGCCGCCTGCTGCATTACATGCTCGACGAAGACGAGTTCCTCTCGCCGTTCGGTATTCGCTCTCTCTCAAAGCATCATCAGGACCACCCCTTCACCGTCAACCTCAATGGAAGCTCCCACACCGTGGCCTATGAGCCCGCCGAATCCCAGAGCTACCTCTTTGGGGGAAATTCCAACTGGCGCGGGCCGGTGTGGTTCCCCATCAACTACCTGCTCATTGAAACGCTCGAACAGTATGCCTACTTCTACCATGGCGATTTGCAGGTGGAGTGTCCCAGCGGATCGGGAAACTCCATGACGCTGCAGCAGGTGGCGGATCACCTGACGGACCGCCTCTGCGG
>JBDIBK010000174.1:0-7559 GCA_039812845.1 Bryobacterales bacterium | reverse complement strand
CTCCGCTCCGTGGATGTCCTTGTGAAGACCGGTCTGCGTCCTGGGGCGGACGCCTCCCGGCTCCGCGCCGAACTCATCCGCGCGGAAACGGACGCGCTTTCAGCCCAGGAACAAACGCGCCGCGCCCTGGTTGACGTGGCCCGCTATTTGATGGATCCGGAGAAACGGATTGCGCTCGACGCAGGCTGGGCGCTGCGGCCCGCGGGCGGCGCGCCGGCGAATGGCAATGCGGTTCCGCACCCCCTGCTCGCCCTGCGCGGGGCGGCCATTGCGAAGCTCTCCGCGGACGTGGCCGTTGTGAAGCGCGAGTGGCTGCCGAAGATCGCGCTCTTTTCCGCCGCTTCCGGCAGGGGCTCGAGCGCGAAAAGCAATGGCGAGTTCCGGGATGGCGCGGCCGGCCTCTATCCGGATACCGGCAACTGGGCCGTTGGCGTGGGTTTCACCTTTGACCTTTTCGATCTGAAGCGCGTTCGCGCGCGCGAGGAAGTCCGCGAGCATCGCGTGGAGGAGGCGCGGGCCCTGGAGAGCGAAGCTTCCGTTGAATTGAGAGCCATCGCGGAACAGGCGCGGCTGCGCCTGGAGACGTCGCGCGCCATCGCGGCCAAGACGCCCGAAGCCCTGAGCGCCGCCCGCGATCTGCTCACCCAAAGTGAGGTCCGTTACCGCACAGGACTGGGCACGATTACCGAACTGGCGGAAGCGCAGCGCATCCTTGAGCAGGCGGAAGTGGAGGACGCGCTCGCCAGGCTCGCCGTTTGGCGCGCGGCGTATGGCCTCTCAGCGGCACGCGGCGAACTGGCGGCTTTCCTGGAGCAGACACCGTAAGGAAGTTACTCCCAAATGAGACGAAGCGAACACGGGGAGGGACGAAACTCATGTGGCTGATCCAAATGGCGATGCGCCGGCCGGTGACGGTGCTGATGGTGATCTTCGGCGTGGCGCTGTGTTCGATTCTCGCCATGCAGCGGATGAAAGCCGACATCTTCCCGGACCTGGGCGAACCGGTGATCTATGTCGCCCAGCCCTACGGCGGGATGGACCCCGCGCAGATGGAAGGCTACCTCGTGAACTACTACGAGTATCACTTCCTCTACATTCGCGGCATCGATTACGTGGAGTCCCGTTCCATCCAGGGCGCGGCCCTGATGAAGCTGCGTTTTCACGAAGGCACGGATATGGCTACGGCGATGTCCGAAACGGTGGCGCAGGTGAATCGGGCGCGCGCATTCATGCCCCCTGGGACCGTGCCCCCGTTCGTGATGCGCTTCGACGCGGGCAGCGTGCCGGTGGGCTATCTGGTGTTCTCAAGCGATACACGGACGGTGGACGAGATCTCCGATCTCGCCTTGTTCCGCGTGCGTCCGATGTTCGCGCGCTTGCCCGGCGTCTCCGCGCCGCCGCCGTTCGGAGGCACGGCGCGTTCGCTGGTGGTGCGCGTGGATCCGGCGCGGCTTCGCTCTTACGGACTTTCGCCGAACGACATCGTCGATGCCATCGCGGCGACGAACACCATCAGCCCTTCGGGCAATGTGCGGATGGGTGAATTAAACTACCTTGCGCCCTTGAATGCGTCCGTGAGGCAGGCTGCGGAACTGAACGACGTGCCGATCCGGCCCGGCCCCGGGCCGACCGTCTACCTGCGGGACGTGGGTTACGCGGAGGACGCCGCGGATATTCTCACAAGCTACGCGCTGGTGAACGGACAGCGCGCGGTCTACATCGCCGCGACTAAGCGAGCGGACGCATCGACGCTCGAAACGGTGCGGCTGATCAAGGCCGCAATTCCGTCGTTCCAGGCGGCGGTTCCCGAAGATATCAAGGTCTCCTTCGAGTTTGACCAGTCTTTCTACGTAACCAACGCCCTGCGCTCCTTGGTTCGCGAAGGGCTGCTGGGCGCCTTTCTGACGGGCCTTGCCATTCTGTTCGCGCTGCGCAGCGTTCGCAGCGCGGTGATTGTGGTGATCACGATTCCGGTAGCGCTGCTCTCCGCGCTGGTGGGTTTGTGGGCGGCTGGGCAGACGATCAATCTGATGACCCTGGGCGGCCTTACGCTGGCCATCGGCATTCTGGTGGATGAATCCGTGATTGCGATCGAGAATATCCACACGCACTTGCGGGGGAACAAGCCGGTGGCGCGGGCGGTGCTCGACGCCAGCCGGGAAGTGGTGATTCCGCGGCTGCTGGCCATGCTTTGCGTCGTCGCGGTGTTCGCGCCCTCGTTCTTCATGGATGGCGTGGCACGCGCGCTGTTTGTGCCCCTGGCGCTGGCGGTAGCTTTCGCGATGATCGCCTCTTATTTTCTGGCGAGCACAATGGTGCCCATCTTTGAAACCTGGTTCCACCGGCAGGGGGTGACGCGCCGGGAGGTGGAGGAGGAAACGGCGTTCCTCCGTTATCAGCGCCGCTTTGGTGAGTTCACCGGCCGGCTGATGCCGGTGCGCTGGATATTGGTGGGGGCCTATGCCACGGGCGTCGCCGCGCTGCTCATTCTGGTGGGCGGAAGCCTGGGAACCGAGATCTTTCCGCGAGTGGATACGGGCCTGCTGCAGATGCGGCTGCGCGCCCCCTCCGGCACGCGCGTCGAACGCACGGAGTTGCTTGCGCGCGCGGTGCTGCAGGCAGCGGAAGCGGCCGCCGGCAAGGGAAATGTGGAAAGCTCCATCGCCTTCGTCGGGGTGCAGCCTTCCAGCTTCCCTGTGAACCTCATTTTTCTCTGGACCGGCGGGCCGCATGAAGCGGTGATCCGCATGAAGTTCAAGGACGATGCCGGGGTGAGCACCGCGGCTGTGCAGGATGCGCTCCGCAAGCGGATACCGGAGGTGGCACCGGGAACGCAGGTGAGCTTCGAGGCGGCCGACCTTGTTTCACAGGTGATGAGCTTCGGCGCGCCAACCTCGATTGAGATCGCCATCACTAGCCCGAGCCTGCCGGACAGCCGCGCTTACGCCGAGAAGGTGCTCGCCGCCGTGAGCCCGCTCGAAGGCGTGCGCGATGCGCAGGTGGGCGAACTGCTCGAATATCCCACCGTCTCAATCCATGTGGACCGGGACCGCGCCGCGCAGCTTGGCGTGACGGTGGATGAAGTGGGTAAGGCGCTGGCGCCCGCCACATGGTCAAGCCGCTTCACGAAGCCCGTATACTGGGCGGATCCGAAATCCGGCATCTCCTACCAGGTGCAGGTGGAGATTCCGCAATCGCAGATCGATTCCTTCGAAGCACTGCGGCGGATTCCCGTGAAGAGTTCGGCGTCCGGAATGACGCTTGTCGGCGATGTCGCCGATGTGCGGACGGGCGAAGCCATTGGCGAGTATCACCGCTTCAACATGCAGCGGATGATCACGATCACGGCCAATGTGGCGGGTGCGGATATGGGGGGTGTGGCGGCGCGAATTGACGCGGCGCTGGCCAGACTGCCCGAAGCGCCCAGAGGCCTTACCGTGGTGACGCGCGGGCAGATCGCCCCGATGCACACGATGGTGGCGGGCCTCAAGGGCGGCTTGCTGCTGGCGGTGATCTCTGTGTTCCTTCTGCTTGCCGCGTACTTTCAATCCGTGCGAGTGGCGCTTGCGGTGCTGGCGGCGGTGCCCAGCGTTCTGTGCGGCGTGGCCATTGCGCTGGCGCTTACGGGAACCACGCTCAACATCCAGAGCTTCATGGGCGCCATCATGGCGATCGGCGTATCGGTGTCCGATTCCATCCTGCTGTGCACGTTTGCCGAACGCTACCGGCAGGAAGGCATGCGGGCGCGCGACGCCGCGGCGAAGGCGGCCGCCACGCGCATGCGGCCCATCCTGATGACCAGCACCGTGATGATCGCCGGCATGTTGCCGCTTTCCCTGGGGAACGCGCAGACGGCTCCGCTGGGCATCGCGGTGATTGGAGGGCTGATTGCCTCCACGCTCACCGCTTTGCTCGTGATTCCCTACGTCTTCGCGATCCTGCTGGCGAGGGCTTCGCGCGGAGCGGCCACCATCGATCCCGACGACCCCGACAGCCGCCACTACAGCGCCGCGACGCCACCGGCGGTTTCCTAAGCAGGCCCGAGAGGAGAAGAGCATCATGCGCAAACTTTTCGATAACGTGAACAAACCTCGGGTTTGGGCAGCCGCCTTGGCGATGCTGGCCATGGCTATCAGCGCCTCCGCGCAGGAGCTGCGGGCGGAGCTGACGCCGGTCGTGCGCAAGGCGCTGGAACGCAGCAATGTGCTGCCGGGCGAACTGCGCGCCTGGCAGGAAGTGGATATCTACGCGCGGGTGAGCGGTTTCGTGGAGGAGGTTCCGGTGGATCGCGGCAGCGCCGTCAGCGCGGGGCAGGTGCTGGCCCGCATGAGCGCGCCGGAACTCGAAGCCCGCCGCGCGGAGGCTCAGTCCCGCATTCCCGCCGCCGAAGCGAAACAGGTGGAAGCGGAAGCGCATCTCGCGGCGCTCGAAAGCACATACGCGCGGCTGCGGGAAGCGGCCAATACCCCTGGCGTGGTTGCGGATAACGAAGTTGTGCTGGCGGGCAAGTCCATCGATTCCGCGCGGGCGCAGGTGGACGCGGCGAAGAAGGCAGTGGCTTCGATGGAAGCCTCGGTGGCAGCCATCGGCGCGCTGGAGGAGTTCCTTGTCGTGAAGGCCCCGTTTGCTGGAATGATTACCGCGCGAATGGCGCATCCGGGGACGCTTGCCGGTTCCGAAGGGGCTGCCGGAAGGCCCCTGTTCCGCCTGGAACAGGTGCAGCGCCTGCGCCTGGTGGTGGCGGTGCCGGAAGCCCATGCGCGGTCTGTGCGCGCCGGTGCAACCCTGCGCTTCACCGTGGCCGCATTCCCCGGCAGAGCCTTCACCGGAGTGGTTGCCCGGCCGGCGTTCTCAATCGATCGCGACACTCGCACGATGCCCGTGGAACTCGACGTTGCGAACGCTTCGAAGGAACTGACGCCGGGAATGTATGCGGAAGTCTCCTGGCCGCTCAGCCGGGGAGGCGAGAGCCTCTTTGTTCCACCGGGCGCCGTGAAGAGCACCACCGAACGCACGTTCGTGGTGAGGGTGCGCAACGGCAAAGCCGAGTGGGTGAACGTCAAACGCGGTGCGCTCGATGGAGAGCTGATGGAGGTGATGGGGGATCTTGCGCCCGGCGATCTGGTGCTGAAGCGGGGCACGGACGAAGTGCGGCCCGGCACGGCGGTTCGCGCGCGGTAATTTGCTATGGAAGCGTGATCTCCACGATGGCGGAGGGGGCACTCTCGTTCCCAGCTTCGTCCACGGAGGTGATGCGATAGCGGAGGGCGACGCCGGAAGGCGCGCCGGTGTCGCTGAAGGTGGGGGTGGCGGCGGGCTTGCCGATCTGCTGGAACGGGCCGGTGCCCGCGCTTCGATAGACACGGTATTCCTTCAGGTCGCTTTCCTGGTTGCGGGTCCACGAAAGCTCCGCTCCGGTTGCGCCGGCGACGACGGCGACATCGGCTGGAGCGGCGGGGGGGAAGGTGTCGAGCGGGGTGATCGAGAGCGGCCCCTGGAACGCGCCCGCGTAGTTGAAGTCCTCGCGCTCCAGGCGTTCGCGGATCCGGTAGACATAGCTCTCGCCAAAGCGTGCGCCAGGGTCAACCCAATGGTCGCCGGGGACGCTGGCAACGAGCGTGAATGGAGGAGCTTTCTCAGCCGCGCCGTCACCGCCCGGCCTCCGAAAGACTTCGGTCCGCATGCCCGGCACTTGCTGCGCGGGGAGTGTCCAGGAAACCGAGACGCCTTCGGGGGCGGAAGCGAGGGTGAATCCGCGAATTTCCTCGGGCTGCCGCAGCACTTCGAGCGCCACCGGTTCAGACCATGAGGAGAAGCGCCCCAGTTTGCCGGCCACGCGCACCCGCAGGAGAATTCGCTGGCCGGCAAACGGAGTGGCGTCGAGGAGCGCATTCACGACATTCTCTTCGGCGGGAGGCGTGGTGAGCCTGGCGGATTCCCGCTCCCAGGCGGCTTCGTCCCACTGCCGGCTCTTCTCCCACGCGGCGGCGCGGAGCTCCACTTCCGGGGAGCCCTCCATGGGAAGGTCTTCCGTGGTACGGGCGGGCAGCGTGAAACGAATGGCCAGCTTGCCGCTTTCCTGCATGGCGCTCAGATCCGCGACGGGGAGCGGAATGTAGAGCGCGGGGGGAAGGGGATCCCCGACGTAGCCGCAGCCAGTGAACAGCAAGGCCAAGACGATCGCGAAGAGCGGGCGGCGCTGCACGGCACTCTCCATGGCCTTAGAGGATATACCGGCTCAGGTCTTCGTCCTTCACGATATCGGCCAGTTGCTTGTGAACGTAAGCGGCGTCCACGGAGATCTGCTTCGTCTTCAGCTCCGGCGCGTCGAACGAGATTTCTTCCAGCACCTTTTCGAGGATCGTGTGCAGACGCCGCGCACCGATGTTCTCGGTGGTCTCATTGAGCTTGGTGGCGTAGCGGGCCAGTTCCTCCAGGGCGTCGGAGCTAAAATCCAACTGCAGCCCTTCGGTTTCGAGAAGAGCGGAATACTGCTTGGTGAGCGCGTTCTTGGGCTCTTTCAGAATGCGGATGAAGTCCGCTTCCGTGAGCGACTTGAGTTCCACCCGAATGGGGAAACGGCCTTGCAGTTCGGGGATCAGGTCGCTCGGCTTCGAAACGTGAAACGCGCCGGCCGCGATGAACAGCACATGGTCCGTGCGCACGAAGCCGTAGCGCGTATTGACGGTGGTTCCTTCGACGATGGGCAGGATGTCGCGCTGCACGCCTTCGCGGCTGACGTCCGGGCCATGGCCGCCCTCCCGCCCGGCGATCTTATCCATCTCGTCGAGGAAGACGATGCCGCTGCGCTCCACCCGTTCGATGGCGGTGCGCGTCACCTGATCCATGTCGATCAGCTTCTGCTCTTCTTCCTGGACCAGATACTCGAAGGCCTCGGCCACGGGCAGTTTTCGCTTGCGGGTGCGCTGGCCGAAGAGGTTCGGCAGGAAGTCCTTGAAATTGACGTCCATCTCTTCGACGCCCATGTTGGTGGCGAACTCGAAGGAAGGGTTGCGGTCCTTGACGTCGATCTCCACCGGACGGTCGTCGAGCTTGCCATTGCGCAGCATCTGGCGCATTTTCTCGCGGGTCTGTTCGTAGGAGTCCGATGGCTCGCTGGGGGGCGGCACCAGCAGGTCCAGAAGCCGCTCTTCGGCATTCTGTTCCGCGCGGTCGGAGACTTCGTCAAGGCGCTCCTCGCGGACCATATCGATGGCCAGCTCCACGAGGTCGCGGACCATCGACTCCACGTCGCGGCCGACATAGCCGACCTCGGTGAACTTGCTCGCTTCCACTTTCAGGAAGGGGGAATTGGAAAGCTTCGCCAGACGCCGCGCAATTTCCGTTTTGCCGACGCCGGTAGGGCCGATCATGAGGATGTTCTTTGGCATCACCTCCTCGGCCATTTCGGGTTCCAAACGCTGGCGGCGAATGCGGTTGCGCAGCGCGATGGCCACCGCTTTCTTTGCCTCCGCCTGGCCGATGACGTACTTGTCGAGTTCGGCGACGATCTGCCTGGGCGTCAACTCATCGAGCAGGGGACCGGTGTTGGAGCCCTG
>JBDIBK010000173.1:0-7560 GCA_039812845.1 Bryobacterales bacterium | reverse complement strand
GCGGCGAGGATCAGAGTGATGGCCCCGATGCGGTTTACCCACGTCAATCCCATCCGCGATTCGAGATCGCTCGCGGGGCGGGACGCTGGAAACGGGGGCGCTGGAAGCGAGGGCGCGGCCGAGACGGGAGGCGGCGGCAGCGACGCGTCGCCGTGAACGGCACCGTGCGGCGCTTCCGCTTGCAACCGGGGAGGCGGCGGAACGTGCATTCCCGCGGCCGGCATTGGTCCGCCGGATTCCGCGAGAGGAGGCGGAGCAGAGGCAAGAGGCGGTGCCGGAATAGGAGCCGAGGCCGAAGGGAGAGGGGGTGGCGGCACCGCGCCGCCCGTTTCCGTCGCCTTGCCGTCGAGTTCCCGCCCGAGACCGGTGCGGCCCATCAGGGCACCGCCGAAGCGCACCTCTCGCCGCTCCAGCGCCCGCAACCGGGCTTCCATCCCCGCCAGTTCCGCCCGCAGATCTTCCAGAGAGCGCTCAATCGAATCACTCATGCCGCCGGGGCCCTCGTTTGCCCAAAGATCCCTCCATTGTTATCCAGAAACGGTTTGGACAATAGAGGTTTCCCGGTTTGACGAGTACCGTTCCGGTGCGGCAAGCGAGCGAGGCCGCGGGCAGCGTGCGGCGAACGGCGGAGAAATGGCGGAAGCTCCTGCCCAGCGTGGACACGAGGCGGGCCGAGGTGAAGTATCGCTTGGCCCGGCCGGACAGGCCGCTTCCGTGGCGGCGAGTGCATGTGCCATGCCAGACTCGCAACCATCGCCGCATCAGCGGGTTACGAAGGCAGGCGAGGCCCCGCTTGCGGAACATTTTTCCAGTGCCGGAAACGATTACCGTGTCGCCCGGCTGCCGCCCGCGATCTCCATCCGATTAGGCGCGGCGATGCCGAAGAGTTTATGCTGAATCTTTTGACGATTTCGAGGTATTGGTTCGAACAATGGCATTTCTTAAGGACGTGGCCCGCTATACCTGCTACCGCACCAGGGAAGCGCTCTCCATCGACGGCAAGCTGGACGAAGCGGCGTGGAAGGCCGCACCGGTCTCGAACGCGTTCGTCGATATCGTGACGGGCGAACCCGCGTGGTTCGATACGCGGGTGCGGATGCTGTGGGACGATACGCATCTCTACGTGGGCTATTCGGCCGAGGAGACGGACGTCTGGGGCACGCTCACCGAACGCGACAGCAAGATTTACGAAGAGAACGACCTGGAGCTGTTCATCGCGGGCAAGGACACCTACTACGAGTTTGAGATCAGCGCCCGGAACGTGATCTATGAGGTGTTCTGGATCTGGAAAGATGCCCACCGGCCGGGCGGGCCGTTCTGGGGCCGCCCGGAGTTCGACCCCGAAACCCAGCGCACGCTGGTGCTCGACGGGGTGGGCGGCCACGTGCATCCGCGCGGGGAGCGCTGGGGCTTTCTCGATTGGGATTGCCCTGGGCTGCGCCACGCCGTTCACGTAGATGGCACGCTCAACAAGCGGGACGATGTGGACAAGGGTTGGAGCGCGGAAATCGCCATTCCCTGGCAAAGCCTGCGCGACCTTGCCGATGGCCGGTCACTGCCGCCGCGGGCGGGCGACGAGTGGCGGATCGATTGCTCTCGCTTTCAGACCGTGGGCCGCAACGGGGAAACGCTGAACCCTGGGGCCGGATGGTGCTGGAACCGCCACGGCCACTACGATTCGCACATTCCGGAGGTCTTTCCGATCATCACGTTTTCCGAGGAAACCGTGGAGGACCGGAGCGCCAAGTAGCGCCTCGCAATCCAAAGATCATGGCGTCGCTGGCGTGACGGTGGTGTCTGTGGCTTCGCTTGAAGCGACCGCTCCCTTGTCCGCGGCCTTGCCTTTCGCGCCGGTCAGGAACCGTCCGGTAGCCCGGAAGGCCCTGCCCACGGCATTTTCCGTGGCCCGATAGCCGGACTTGAGCGCGTTTCCCGTGGCTTCATGGCTGGTGTTGAGGGCGTTGTCCGTGGCGGCCGCGCCGTTCTGGAGCGCGCCGTCGGTATGCCGCATTCCCGTGCCCGCGCCGCTGAGGATCTCTTCACCCGCGAGGATGGTGGCGCGCACCGGCGGCAACCCGGAATTCACCGCCACTATATCCTTCGGAGAGGCCGCGGAAAGCTGCTGGAGCGCAGCGGCGGTGAAGTCGCTCCCCAGCTTCCGTTCCATCGGCCAACGGGCGCTGGAAACGAAGATCGCCCCGTTGAGAGGGCGGCCTTTTTCGCCGAGGTTGATCACGCGCGGCACGCCGATTTCCTCGGGCTTCTTGCACTCATCGCCGCCGCAGCCGAACTTGCAGCGTTCCCGCGAAAGGTAAGAGGCGTGCTTGGCCCTGGAGACAAAGACCTTTGCGCCCTGCCGTTCCGCGCCGAGCGCCTTGGCGTGCGCGCCGTGGCTGACGTCGCAGACGGTATCCTCGTGCGCGGCGGCGTACCAATAGAGCGCGCGCCATTCCGTTGCCGCGGTCTCCGCCGCAGGCGCATCCGTTTCCGGAGCGGCCAGCAAGGCGGAGACATGCTCCACATCGAGCGGGTGCCCCCAGCGCCCACAATCCTTGGCCCAGAGGTGGAAATAGTGGAGTTCCAACCGCGATTCCCCGCCGGCAGTTACCGGAAAGGCCTGCCCGTAAATGACGCCATTCGCCGCAAGCGCGCGGGGCTCCGGCTCGTGCGCCGCGAACTCGGCGGGCAACTCCGCGCACTCATTCCGGCTCACGAAAAAGCGCGGCAGAAAACGCTCCAGCAGCGCCTGCTCGAAGGCGTCCGGAAGCGTATCGCCATCGAGATCGAGGCTGTCGGGCGGCTGGACGGCAGTTGGGATAGGGCTCTCCGGCTGGGCGGATAGGGGAAGCTCCAGCAGACACACGAAGGCCAGCCACGCAATAGGTCGCATTCTCTTGATGGTAGCCCAGCCGTGCGAGGAACCCGCCAGAGGCATGGAAGCGGCTACGCCCACCGGACCTTGTAGACGCGCTGCCCTGGGCTTGCGATCTCACCCTCCGGATGCAGCAGCCGGATGCGAAAACTCCACCAGACGCCCTTGCCCTCGTCCGCCTTGACGTACGCGATGCGGCCCGTTGACGGATGGAGGCTCACGCATTTCACATCGAGATCCCGGCCGAGCAGAGGATGCTCCGCGAATCTCCTAGCTGCCTTGTCGAACAAGTAGACTCCGCCCTGCGTGGTGACGATCAACTCGTTCGTGGACGCCCCTGGCGAAAGTTCGTGGCCGCCCCGCGTGGGCAGCTTGCTTTGCCGCTTGAGCGTCAGGGAAGCCTCGCCCCGGCCGTGGCGGAAAGAGTATTCCTCCAGGTGGTGCATCCCCACGGCGTAGAGCGTCTCTCTCTTTTCGTCCCAGACGACGCCGTGCGCGGATTCGAGCGGCGTCCGGTGAACGGCGCGCTCGCTGGCGGAACGATGAAACAGGACGAGCGCGTTGCCCTCCGCCGAGACGGAGGAAGCCACGACGAGGTGCCCACCCGGCAGCATGCAGGCCGAATGCGCGTTCGCCACACGCGCGAAGAAACTCGCATTCAGGCTGGATCTCTCGTAAATACAAACGCCGCCGCCCGACGAGGTCACGAGCACATTCGCGCCGCCGTCGATGGGCTTGCAATCGTCGGTCGTCTCAAACAGCTTGGCCGCATAGCTGGCGGGGAGACCTTTGCTCTCGCCGGGCCGCCATTCCCGGACGCCCTCCCATTGGGGTTTTCGTTCCTCCCCGGCGAGAACGCCATCGTAGACAACGCTTCCCCCGCATACCAGGAGGCGGGGTTTGGGCTCCGCCGCGAGGGTGGAGAGCGCGGCGCTGGCGGCAACGCCGGCGATGAGGCCGCGGCGCGTGAGGGTGGCTTGAGGCACAACGGAATTGCTCATACGGCTGCTCCTTCGGGGCGGATTCGCTTCCACTGTATCAATCGGAGGGGAATACGGAAGCGAGACCCGCGGAAGCCCGGCGTGCGTCAACTCCCGGTGGAGGAATAGTTGCGAACCCCGCGATTCCAGATGAGCACGGCCAAAGCGAGAAAACACGCCGTGACGATGGGCAGGAGCCATGCAAAGAGCAGCATGCCCGGTTTGCCCAGCAGGTAGGCGACGGGATAGAATCCCGCGAATCCGAAGGGGATCACCCAGCTCAGCATCAGGCGGATGGGCGTCCCATAAATATCGAGCGGATAGCGCCCGAAGGCCATCATGTTATATACCGGCGGAATGATGCCGACCCGGTCCTCAATCCAGAAGCTCACCGCCGTTAGGCAAAGGAAGATGGCCAGATAAAGCGCCGCCCCCAGCACGGTGAAAACGAGCGCGAGCAGCCAGAAGCGGAGGCCGAGCGCGATGCCCACTTTCGGAGCGGTGATCCACACGACCGCCAGCCCCAGCACGGTATCGCCGAGCGCCTCGATGCGAAACTGCTCGAACAGAATCTGAACCAGCGTGTGGACGGGGCGCAACAGGACGCGATCAAATTTCCCCTGAATGATGTAGACCTCGCTGAAGAAATAGAGATTGATGCTCAGGAGGTTGAAGAGCGAGAGGGGCAGCAGGCCAAAACCGTAAAGGAAGAAAATTTCGTCGAAGCTCCAGCCGTGGATGAGCGGTGCGCGGTGGAAGATCAGGTAGACGGCGGCGATACCGGCAAGCGCGCCGAACATGGTGGTGATCACGGAGGTGAGGAAGTCTCCGCGGTATGCCAGACGCACTTTCGAATACTGGATGAAGTATTGCCAGATGAGCGATAACGTGCGCATGCGCCGGTCAGCCTCCGTGAATCGTCATGTGCTTCGTCATCGAATTCCAGAAGAGAGAGCCGGCCGCGATGAGCGCAATCACCCAAACCCAGGTGACGCCCAGCGCCAGCCAGGCCTCCGCGCCGCTGAGCTTGCCCAGGTAAAGCATCAGCGGCGTATAAACGATGTGCTGAAACGGCAGGATCTCGCTCAATTCCCGGAAGGGCGCGGGAAAGATGGAGATGGGAACGATGAGCCCGCTGAGCAGATCCATCACGTAAAACTTGGCGCGCAGCAATCCGAGGATGCTCTTCATCTTCACGGCGAATCCGCCGACGATGAAATTGATGGCGCTCACCAGCAGGATGCTCCCGAGCAGAGAGAGCGAGAACTGCGCGAAGGCAAGCGGGTTCGCGGGAAGCTGCAAGCGGTAAACGGCGAAGAGCACGAGCGCCGAAGGGATGGTGAGCATGATGAGGCGGAACAGGGATTCGCCCAGCACGCGGGCGATAGTGGCCGCCTGCAGATCAATGGGCTTCAAGAGGGCGGCGGTGATTTTCCCCTCGATGATCTCTTGCGAGATCTGCACGTCGATGTTGTTGAAGTAGAGAGAGCGGATCACCCATGCAATGGAGACATAGGTGAGCATCTCCTCGAAGGAGAGATTGGCGAAGCCGGGGTCCGACGCATAGATCGCGCGCCAGATGAAGTAATACACCGTAACGTTGATGAAGTAGGTGAGGATGCCCGTGTAATAGCGCAGGCGGAAGGCCAGCATGTTGACGAAGCCGATCTTGCCGAACTCAATGAGCGCCGGAAAATTCGTCCACCCCGCGAGGTTCATCGTTCGATGCCCTCGGGTGCGGCGTGCGCAGCGTCGTGAAGCGCTTCGCCGGTGTAGATGCGCCGCACCACTTCCTCGATGGGCTGCTCTTCCATGGTGAGGTCGAGCACCTGCACCTCATTCACGATGCGCCGGATGAGCTCGGCCGGCTGCACCTCCTCCCGCCGAAAGCGCAGCCGGTAACTGAGTTCGTCCGCGCGCTCCACCGTGACACCGGGCATGGAGAACGCGGCCAGCAGCGCGGCCTGGTCGCGATCGCGAAGATCCACCTTCAGAGCGCTCTCCCGCCACAGCATCCGCTTGAGTTCGGGAAGGCCGCCATCGTAGAGCACCTTGCCATGGTCAATGATCATCAGCCGGTGGCAGAGTTCTTCAATATCGGAAAGGTCGTGGGTGGTTAGGAGCATGGTCGTGCCATACTCGCGATTCACCTCTTTGAGAAACGTGCGGATGCTTTCCTTGGCGACAATGTCGAGGCCGATCGTGGGCTCGTCGAGAAACAGCAGCGGAGGATTGTGCAGCAGCGCGGCCGCGACGTCGCAGCGCATGCGCTCCCCAAGCGATAGCTTGCGCACCGGCGTGTGCAGATAACGCTTCAGTTCGAGCACTTCGTCGAACTTCGCAAGCCGGTGATCGTACTCGGCCTGGGGAATCTCATAGATCTTCTGAAGCAGGCGAAAACTCTCAATGACGCCGATATCCCACCAGAGCTGGGTGCGCTGGCCGAAGACCACGCCAATCGTGCGGGCGTAGCGGGTGCGCTCGCGCCATGGGCAGAACCCGTTGGCGGCAATGCGCCCGGAACTCGGCACCAGAATGCCGGTGAGCATCTTGATGGACGTGGACTTCCCCGCGCCATTGGGGCCGATGTAACCCACCATCTCCCCCGGCTGGATGGAGAAGCCCACGTTGTCCACGGCTCTGAAATTGCGGTACTGGCGGGAGTAGAGGTCCTGGATGGCGCCCCAGACGCCTTCCCGGCGGTCAAAGGTGCGAAAATCCTTCACCAGATTCTCAACCTCGACGACAGGGGGCATTGCCCTTGAGTTTAGCACCGCGCCTTTGCCATCCTCCCGGAACGACAGGGAATGTTACCCTGTGGAAGCGATGCAAGGGAAAGTGATTCAGGTGAATATCTCGCCGGGAGGCGTGCCCAAACGGGCGATTCCGGAGGGCCGTCTGACCGCCGAAGGCTTCGTGGGAGACAGCTGGCGGCATCCGCAGTATCACGGCGGCCCCATGAAGGCGGTGCTCCTCGTGAGCATGGAAGTGCTCGAGGATTTGCGCGCCCGCGGCTTCCCCGTGTTTGCGGGCGCAACGGGCGAAAACCTGACGACGGAAGGCCTGGACTACAGCCGGATGCGCGTGGGGGACCGCCTGCGCGCGGGTGAAACCTTGCTTGAGATCACCAGGGTCCGCCGGCCATGCGAAACGCTGAGCGTTTACGGCGCGGGAATTCAGACGGAGATTTACGATGAACGGGTGAGGGCCGGCGACGCCGACTCGCCGATGTGGGGACGAAGCGGATTCTATGCGAAAGTGCTGGAACCCGGGATCGTCCGCCCAGGCGATATAATCGGCGTCGAACTGTCAGCGGAGCATGCAGACCCACGCGAGGGCGTGGTCGTTCAACAGAGCATAGCGGAGCCGCAAGGGGCTTAGTTTCAAGATGCAAGCCTTTCTTTCCCGAGTCGCGTTCCGGGATGCCGAGCGAGCCAGCCGAACGGCGGAAGCGCTCAGCCACTTCTTTGGAACGGAAGTGAACCGCAAGCTCCAGGCCCTGGTGCTGAGTTCACCGGACCCGGACCAAACGCTGCACTACCTGGACCGTCTGCTCGAAGAACGCCCCGAAGCGCTTCTCCGCCTCGGCACCTCCCCGGCGGGCTTGCAGGCGATGGTCGCCGTTTTTGGCAACAGCCGCTTCCTCTCCGAAGCGATCGTCCGAAGCCCCGAGTGGCTGGAGGAACTGCTTCACACCCACGATCTGGA
>JBDIBK010000172.1:0-7621 GCA_039812845.1 Bryobacterales bacterium | reverse complement strand
GGATGTGTCCCGCCTCAGCCGCCAGGTTGCCCGCACATCCGCGCCCTGCCCGATGCGCCTGCCGCGCGAATCTTCCGCCGCGACAACCAGTTGCCCGGGTCCGTTGTACAGGCCATCGGAGAGGCTGGCGCGCCAGTAGGCGTGGCCGGCGAAGGTGAGGGTAAGCCCTTCCCGCAGTTCCAACTCCACACCGGGCCGCGCGTGCACGAGGTTGGTATCCCCGAACAGGCTGGTCGTATCATAGGCGTCTTCCGCGCCGGAGTAGAGCGAGTCAAACCCGCCGTGAACCCCGTCGCGCGGGTTTCCGTCTCCCGAGAAGCGGCTCAGTTCCACAAACAGCCTCGGATGGTGCCGCACGTGAATGGGGCTGTAGCCGAATGTCCAGGAACTGGCCCATGCCGAAACCCGCTGCCGCGCCTGGCTGCCGCGTTGCAGCGCCATCTCCATCCCGTAGTCAAAACCCTGAGGCAGCATTCCCGCCCAGCGGAACCCCGCGGTTCGCGAGTCCAGTTGGCCCGTCTCCGCGCCCTCGCCGAAGCGGAGATCCATTCGCCGCAGGAACAGATACGGCTCCAGTGTGGCGTTTGGAATCAGCTTTTCGATGGAGCCATAAAGCCCATGCAGACGCTCGCCGCGCGCTGGCTTGTCAAAACCTTCCGGGTTGATTTCATCGGGCGCGCCCGTGAATGCGTCCACGCGGAAGCGGCCGCTGTGCAGCGTCAAGCGCACGGCGTCGAAGGTGAGGCCGGTGTTTGACCAGCCCGGGTCTTCCACCAGCATTCCGTCTCCAAACTCGAGGGCCTGACGCCCGGCCCGCACGCGGAACCGACCGGTTTCGGCGTCGCCCACCTCCATATAGCCCTGGCGCAAGTCCATGGGGTTCCGGAGGGAGGCGGGGGCCGGAGAGATGTGGTGAGAGAAAACCCGGGAATCCTGACCCTCGAAGGAGAACTTCAGCCAGGGCCGAACCCGGACCCCGAGTTGCAGCCGCAGCCGCTGCAGCGGATAGGCGTCGCGCACCGTCGTGAAGCCCTTGCCGCGCAAACTTTCGATGCGCACTCTCTCCTCGCCGCGCAGCCACAGCCAGGGCGGCAGTTGCGCGTTCACAAAACTTGACACCGTTCCGGCGGGCGCGGACGATACCGCCGAGATGGAATCCTGCGCGGGCGATTCCTGCGCGGGCGGCAATTGGGCATGGATGCCGAGGGGCGGAAGCGCGAGCGCGGCGAGCAGCGCGATGCGGAGCGGAGAGGCCTTAAAATTCATGGAGTTCGATTTCCTGTCCCGTGAATTTCTTATCGTCCGATTCGCGAAATCTTGAATGCCGATACCGGGCACGTTCGCGGCTTGCGGACTTCCGAGCCTCGTCCTTGTGTGCCGGAGAGGGCGCGTTTCGGGAGGGATCTATCCGCAATCACTTGGGTAACGCACCGCTATTTGATATCCTTCGCGCGAAGGGTTTTTTTGATGCGAACGCTTTTTTCTCTTTCGTGCCTAACCATGGCTCTGATTGTTTTTACGGGATGTACGCCTAAAACGGAGGCGGTTCCCGATCTGATTATTCACAATGCCAAGGTGCTAACCGTGGACAAAGACTTCCGCGTTGCCGAGGCGGTGGCGATTCGCGGCGAGCAGATTCTGGATGTCGGTTCGAACGACCGCATTCTGGCGCTGGCCGGGGAGGGAACCACGCGCTATGACGCGGGCGGCAAGATGGTGCTGCCGGGATTGATGGATTCGCACCTGCATGCCGTTTCGAGCGCGATGTTTGAGTTTGACCACGAAGTTCCAGAGATGCTGACCATCGCCGATGTGCTGGCCTACGTGAAATCCCGCGCCGCGGCGCTGGGGCCGGGGAAGTGGGTAAACGTTTCGCAGGTCTTCATCACGCGGCTGAAGGACCAGCGCTACCCAACGAGGGCGGAACTCGACGAGGCCGCGCCGGAGAACCCGGTGGCCTTCCGCACGGGTCCCGACGCATCGCTCAATACGCTGGCGTTGAAGGCGAGCGGCATCGACCGCAATTTCACGGTGACCGATGGCTCCCCCTGCCGCGTGGAGACGGATGCGAAGGGTGACCCCACGGGCATCCTGCGGCAATGCGGGCGCTTCATCAAGAGCGTGGACAGCGACCGCAAACCGACCGAGGCCGAGACCCTGGAATGGGTGAAGAAACTGCTCGCCGATTACAACTCGGTCGGCATTACCACCGTAGGGGATGGAGACACATCGGACAGCGAACTTGAGATCTATCGCAAGCTGTGGAAGAACAAAGAACTTACCGTGCGAGTCTTCGCCACGATCGCCGTCAATGCGCAGGACCCGATAGAGAAGATCGAGGAGAGAATCCGCACGGCGGCGAAGGATCCGCTTCACACGTACAACAACATGCTCTGGCTGCGCGGAGCCAAGGTCTTTCTCGACGGCGGCATGCTCACCGGCAGCGCCTACATGCTGAAGCCGTGGGGCGTCAGCAAGATCTACTCGATTACCGATCCCGAATATCGCGGCATGCGGTACATCGAGCCCGACAAACTGTCGCGGATCATGCGAGTTTCGCTCGAGAATGGCTTGCAGTTGGCCGCGCACTCGCAGGGGGACGCCGCGGTCACCGCCTACGTGGACGCCGTGGAGCAATTGTCCAAGAGTGGCGTGAATACCGTGGCGGCCCGGCCCATGATTACCCATGGCAGCTTCATGACCGACGAAGCGATCAGCCGGATGGGGCAATATGGGGTCGTGGCGAACGTGCAGCCCAACTGGCTGCAATTGGACGGCGGCATCCTGATGAAGCAGTTCGGGCAGGAAAGGACGGCGATGTTCATTCCGCTCCGCACGCTGTTTGACCGCAATGTGACGGTGGGCGGCGGGAGCGATCACATGCAGAAGATCGGCAGTTTCCGTTCCATTAATCAGTACAACCCCTTCCTCGGGATGTGGACGGCGATTGCGCGAGCGCCGCGCTGGATGGACAAGCCGTTCCACCCCGAACAGGACATCACGCGCGAAGAGGCGATCCGCTTGTACACCATCAACAACGCCTTCATCCTGCATGAGGAAGACAAGAAGGGGTCGCTCGAGAAGGGCAAGCTGGCCGATCTGATTGTGGTGGACCGGGACCTGCTGACCTGCCCGCTCGAAGATCTTCCGCAAACCAAAGTGCTGCGGACGTATCTGGGCGGGAAGCTGATCTACGAAGCGAAGTAGCGGCGCGGGCGCTACCCCTGGCCGAAGAGGCTGTCCTGGCCGGGGGCAGCGCCCCATCCGCCCTTCGGGTGAATCTGGAAGTACTCAAAGCCGCGCATGGTGCCCACGCGCCCGCGGGGGGTGCGGTCAATGAAGCCCAACTGCATCAGATAGGGCTCGTAGACCTCCTCGATGGTGGTGGCGTCTTCGTCAATGGAGGCGGCAATGGTGTTGAGCCCGACCGGGCCGCCGTTGTACTTGTCGAGGATCGTGTGCATGATCTTCTGATCCACTTCGTCGAGGCCGTAGCGATCCACTTCGAGCAGGTCTAGGGCTTTGGCGGCGACGGCGTGGTTGATGTGGCCGTCGGCGCGCACCTGGGCAAAATCCCGCACCCGCCGCAAGAGGCGGTTGGCGATGCGCGGGGTCCCGCGGCTGCGGCGGGCAATTTCCGCGGCGCCTTCCTTTTCGATGCCCACGGAGAGCAGACGGGCGGAGCGCTCCACAATGCCGGTGAGCTCGGTGACGTCGTAGGGATTCAGACGCAGGACGATGCCGAAGCGCGTCCGCAAGGGGCCGCTGAGCAGCCCCTGGCGCGTGGTGGCGCCGATGCAGGTGAAGCGCGGGATGGGCAGCGTGTGTGTGCGGGCGGCCACTCCGGTGCCAATGAGGATATCCACGTGGAAGTCTTCGAGGGCGCTATAGAGCATTTCCTCAATGTCCGGCAGGAGGCGGTGGATTTCGTCCACGAAAAAGACCTGCTGGTTGCGGACATTGCTGAGAACGCCGGTGAGGTCGAGCTTCTTCTGGAGGATCGGCCCGGCGGTCTGGTCAAAGGCAACGCCAAGCTCATTGGCAATCACGGTGGCGAGGGTGGTCTTGCCAAGGCCGGGAGGGCCATAGAGCAGCACGTGGTCCATTGCTTCGCCGCGCTGCCGGGCGGCTTCGATGGCGATGGAAAGGATTTCTTTTACTTTGGTCTGGCCGGTGAAGTCCGATAGCTGCCGGGGGCGCAGACTCGCCTCCAACTGGAGATCTTCTTCTTCGGCCGCCGGCGAGACGAGCCGCGTTTTGCTCATGTGTACAACCTTACCGTGTTCGTTCTTGCCGTGTTCGGCGCACCCGCTTCAGGTATCTTAGCGGACAAGTTCGAGCGCCTTGCGGAAGAGCGCTTCGAAGCCGTCGCCTTCGGTGACACTTTTCGCTTTGAGCAGCGCCGCTTCGGCCGCCGGCCGGGCACAGCCGAGATTGACGAGGGCGGAGAGCACGTCTTCGTCAACCGGCGAGAGGGTGGGGCGGGGGGCGACCGCCGCGCCCGCGGACGCTAGGCCTTCAAAGCCCTGCAGCTTGTCTTTTAGTTCGAGGACGATCCGTTCGGCGGTCTTCTTGCCCACGCCGGGGATGCGCACGAGTCTGGCGGTGTCCTCGGTGCGGATCGCAACCACCAGATCCGATGCCGCCATGCCGCTGAGAATCGTGACGGCAAGTTTCGGGCCGATCCCGCTGACGGTGATGAGGCGCTCGAAGAGGCTCTTTTCGTCGCGGGAGAAGAAGCCAAAGAGCACAATGGCGTCTTCGCGGACGGCCGTGTAAACGTGCAGCCGGGCCTCCTGCTGAAGATCCGGCAGGGCTGTGAAGGTGGAGACCGGCACACTGACGGCGTAGCCCACGCCGCCACACTCGACGATCACCTCATTGGGGTGCTTTTCGATGAGAATCCCGCGAAGATGCGCAATCATGGTTCTGAAGGACGGGCCGGGAACCGCACCCGGCAAACTACTCATTATATGGCGCGAAGACGATTCTTTGTAGACGCGATCCATCAGGGCCACGCAGTGATGAGCGGGGATGAAGCGAAGCATCTGCGGCAGGTGCTGCGGGCGGAGGTGGGGCAGAAGTACGAACTCTCGGATGGTGAGCGTGTGTATCTGGCTGTAATCGAAAGCTTTCGTAAGGGAGAGGCAACATTTCGAGTGATGGAAGAGATCCCGCAATCGCCCCTATTGCTGGAGATCACGCTGCTGGCGGCTCTGGTGAAATTTGACCGGTTCGAATGGATCATTGAGAAGGCGACGGAGCTGGGCGTGAGCCGGATCGTTCCGGTGGTGGCGGCGCGAAGCGACTTCGGCCTGGAGAAGGCCGTACCGAAGAAGCTGGAGCGCTGGGAGCGGATCGCGCTCGAATCCGCGAAACAATGCCACCGGGTGGGTCCGCCGACGATCAGGGGGGCGGTGGGCTTCGGGGAGGCACTGGCGGAAGGCACTGGGATTCGGCTGATGCTGGACGAGAACGAAACGAAGCCAATGCTGGCGGCTCTGGACGAGGAAAGGGCCAGGAATCAAGGAGATACGGTCGCGCTGCTGGTTGGCCCGGAAGGCGGCTGGACGGATGCGGAACGAAGCCAGGCACGGGAGGCGGGGTTTGTCGCGGCATCGCTCGGGCCCCTGGTGTTGCGGGCAGAGACGGCAGCAGTTGTGGGGATGGGAGTGTTGACTTCAGTATGGAGCTTTGCAACACACTTCGATGCGTAACATGGTCTGGATGGAAGAGGCGACGGGCATGGCCAAGACGCAAGAGCCAATAAAGATTCAAGTGGTGCTCGACCCAGATCTGCTGGCGGCGACGGACGAATACGCAAAAGAAGCGCGAATCAATCGCTCCGCGTTCATACGGGATGCACTGCGCCGTCGCATTAAGCGGTTGCAGGTTCTGGCTTGGGAGGAGAAAGAACGGCGATCCTTTGAGGAGATTCCCCAAGCCGAGGAGGAAGCAGCGGAGTGGGATTGGGAGCGGGCATGGCCGGCGAAATAAGCCGGGGCGATGTGTTTCTTTACGCGTTTCCGGTACCGGACAAGGTTCGACCCGTTGTCGTGCTTACGAGGCAAAACCTGATCAAGCACCTCGTGAACGTGACCGTCGCGCCGATCACATCGACCGTTCGCGATACGAAATCCCAGGTGAGGCTCGACGAAGGCGATGGGATGAAGCAGCCGCGTGCGGTGAATCTGCTTAACCTGCAAACGATTCCGAAGAGCCGGTTGAAGCGGAGAGTGGCGGAATTGAGTTCTCGCGCGTTAGCGGAAATCGAAGAATCGCTTCAATTCAGCCTGGGTTTGGACATGCACCTGACAGAGGATCTGGATTAGAAACGTCGCTGCTCTTATCTGTTAGCCTTTTATTTCGAAAGTACAGACTTAAGCACTTCAAAGACATTCCTTGCAACGATCCGATTTCCAGCCGGGCGGGCGTGGATGCCGTCGGCCTGCATCAGATCCTCCGATTTTGCGTTCAGTGCGACGCCTTCGAGCAGGAAGGGCAGGAAGGGGAGTTTGTATTCGACGGCCAAGTCTTTGTAGATCTTCTCAAAGCCGTGGATGTAATCCGGCCCATAGTTGCGCGGGAGGGTGATTCCGGCGAGGACGACCTTCGCGCCGGAGGATTGGAAGGCCTTGATGGCGTTCGAGAGATTCTCGCGGGTCTGCTTGAGGGTGAGCCCGCGCAGTCCGTCGTTTCCGCCGAGTTCGAGGACGACAATCGCGGGTTTCATGGCGACGATATTGGGAACGCGGGTGAGGCCGCCGGCGGTGGTATCGCCGCTGATTCCGGCATTCACCACGCGGTACCGGTAACCTTCTGAATCGAGGAGGCTTTGCAGATAGGCGGGGTAGCTGTATTGCCGGTCGACGCCAAAACCCGCGGTTAAACTGTCGCCGAAGGCAACAAGAACGGGCCGGCCGTCGTCCTCTATAGTGAGCATGGCGCCCGGCCGTACTTTCGCCTCCTGCTCCTCGGGTTGGCCGGGTGCCGTGCTCTCTTTGTTGGCGGAGAGCGGCTCCGGCTCTTTCCCGCAACTGGCGAAAACCGTCATCATCAAGAGAAGCGCGGCTCCAGAGAACAGAACGAAAGAGGGAAACGCACGCCTCATGGAAGAAAACGCGGTCATTGCAGTTGAGAACCTCACTAAGACCATCGTAAACGGCCCGCACCGGGTTGAGATTCTGCGGGGCATCGAGTTTACGGTGCCGGCGGGCCAATTCGTCGCTCTGATGGGCGCGTCGGGAAGCGGGAAGAGCACGCTGCTGGGCTTGCTCGCGGGGCTGGACTCGGTGAGCGGCGGCGACATCTTCCTGGATGGCGTCAACATCACGAAGCTGGACGAGGACGCGCTGGCTTTGCTGCGCAGCCGCAAGGTGGGCTTCGTCTTTCAATCGTTCAATCTGATCGGCACACTGACGGCTGAGGAAAACGTGCTGCTGCCGTTCGAACTGTCGGGCGCGAAGGGAGACGGCCGGGCGAGGGCGCGCGCTTTGCTGGACGAAGTGGGGCTGAGCGAGCGGAAGCACCATTACCCGGTGCAGCTCTCGGGCGGCGAGCAGCAGCGGGTGGCGCTGGCGCGGGCCTTCATCACGAAGCCGCCGATTCTGCTGGCCGACGA
>JBDIBK010000171.1:0-7634 GCA_039812845.1 Bryobacterales bacterium | reverse complement strand
CCCGTCGCCGGCCGGCCGAAGTTCGCCGTATTCGTGAAATTGAAGCTCTCAAAGCGGAACTGCACCTGGTGGCCTTCCCATGGCATCGGAAAATCGCGAGCCACCATCACATCCAGGTTTTTCGCTCCAGGGCCCACGATCAGATTTCGGCCGGCGTTTGAGAACACGCCCGGCTGTGACGGCACAACGAATCCCGTGTCGAACCATCGGTCGATCGACCTTTCGCTTGATGGGAGATTCGGGCTGCGCACGTAGTCTCCGCGAACCACGCCCAGGTTCTGGTTGTTCACATTGATCGTGTGCGGAATCGGGAAGCCCGAATACGCGCTCACAATACCGCCCAACTGCCAGCCGCCCAGTATCCACGCCGCGGGGCCGGATTGCAGATAGCTGCGTCCCTTCCCGAAAGGAAGTTCGTATACCACGGACCCGATGAAGCCGAACGTGCGGTCCAAGTTCGACCTTGCCCGCTCTGGCGCTAGATTGTACGGGTTCACAGCGCCTTGGCCGCCATCGAAGAGATCCTCGTTGCCCTGGTCGATGTTCTTCGAATAGGTGAACGAGCCCAGATACGTTAGGCCTCTGGAGAACCGCTTCTCCACTTTTGCCGTGAGCGCGTTGTAGTTCGAACGCAGCATCGTGTCGTGATAGGTGATGCTGCTGAACTGCGGCCGGATCAGCCTTTGGTTGGCATTCACCGTGGCGCTGGGTGTGAAGGGCTGATTAATGTTGATCGAGCCGAAGAGATTCTGTGCCGATGTGCCCGCGTATCCCACGGTCAGCAGTGTGTCCCCCGGCAGCGTGCGCTGCAAGTCAAAGAACCACTGGTGCGCCTGCAAGTTCCGCCGCCTTTCGGGGAACGAATACATGGCTACGCCGGGGCGCACCACTGTGTTGTCGAACGCCGGGAACCCCTGATTCACGAAGTAACTTGTTGCGACGTTGCTGGTTTGAATCGTGATTTCCGTGTGCCGTGGGGCGCTCGAACGGAAATTCGCTCCCTCGGTGGAAAGCGAATTTGGCTCGCCGTAGAAAATGCCCGCGCCCGTGCGAATCACCGTCTTGTCGTTCACGCTCCACGCGAGGCCGATGCGCGGGGCGAAGTTGTTGCGATCGTTCTCGCCCCCGATATCGGACGACGATTCGGGGTGGACCAGCTTCTCATCGGCCAGGGTTGCCACGTTAAATGGCGCGGCCAGGTAGCGGGCAATCTGCTGGTTCTTCGCGTCTGGAAATCTGGCCAGGGAGAATAATTCGTAGCGCAGCCCCACGTTGAGCGTCAGACGGTTGCTGAGCTTAATATCGTCCTGAGCGAAGAAGCCCCAGTAGGGAACGTCCACTTTCTCGCCCTGGTTGTTGCCGTAAGTTCCGCCGCTCACCCAGCCCAGCAGCATCGTTGCCATGCCATTGCCCGTGTTGCCGCGAGACGTGCCGTTGTTCGGGTTCTGCGCGGTAAAGCGCGTGTCGAAACTGAACTGGCCGCGCCCGAACCGGGTGGAGTCGCGATACACTTCCTGCGCGCGGTGTTCAGCGCCAAACTTCATCGTGTGCCTGCCCTTGAGCACGGTTGCCGAATCGCTGAAAAGCAGGTTGTTCAAGTTGTTCACGTTCGGCCAGAAACTGCGCGTGCCCGCCTCCGCGAAACCGGCGGGGCTGAACCGGGTCATTCCGCGCATGCCCTTGGGATCGTACGTGTCGATCGGAGCGTTCTTGATGCCCAATTGCGCGTTGCGATCCTCCGTTTCTTGAATATCGAAGGCCGTGTCGAACTTTGACCATCCGAACCGGAATTCATTCAGAATCGACGGCGTCAGCGAACTGGTGAAGGCGGCCGCGATATTGTGCCCCTTGAGAGTGGTCGTTTGGCCTTGCCCTCCCAGCGCGGGGAAGGGCAGCGTCCCGGGTTCGTTCACAAACTGGTCGCGCAGCGAGTAGCGGATAAAGAAACGGTGGTTATCGTTCACATTGTGGTCGCCCCGGAAGTCGTATTGGTCCGCATCGTCGGCGTCGTTCGGGGAATAGAAATAGTTGTTGGGCTGGTCGTCCTTGCCCTGGATATTGGACGCCGGATACAGCTTGGCCACCGCCATCGCAACGGGGTCCACGCGGCTAACGGGCAGGATGTTGTTTGCGAACGGCTTCCGCACCGCGGCCGCTCCTGATCCGGTCGTCGTAAGTGGATCGAATATCTTGTTGCGCACCGAGGGCTGGGCATTGAAGTCGAGCCTCTCGATAATGGCGCGTGACGGCACCGATTGGGTGTAGGTCTGCCCCTTCCGAATGCGCGTTCCCTGATACGACCCGAAAAAGAAGGTGCGATTCTTCCCGTCGTAAAACTTCGGGATAAAGACCGGGCCGCCCAGCGAAGCACCGAACTGATTCTGCCGATACGTGGGCTTCTTGTTCCCCGCGCGGTTGGCGAAAAAGTTCGTTCCGTCCAGCTTCTCGTTGCGCAGGAATTCGTAAGCGGACCCATGCAACTGGTTGGTGCCGGATTTGGAAGTTACGATCACTTTCGCCCCCGCCCGGTAGCCGTACTCGGCGCTCATATTGTTCGTAACCACTTTGAATTCCGCCACCGCGTCCACCGGCGGCTTCACCTGCTGCGCCTGAAAGCCCAGCGGACCTCCCGACGTGCGGGACGAATTGTCGTTCCCGTCGAGCAGCACATTGTTCTGGGCCATTTGCATGCCAACGGCGGCGAACTGGCCTTCTTCCCGTCCGCGCGCGCCCGTCCCCTCGCCGCCTCCAGGCAGCGCTCCCGCCGTGAATTGCGCGAGCTGCAAATAGTTCCGCCCGTTGAGCGGCATTTCCAGAATGCGCTTGGAATCGATCACCTGCCCGACCTCGGTGCTCTCGGAGTTCAGCAGAACCGCCGATGCGGATACCTCGATGGATTCGCTCACCGCGCCCGGCCGCAGCTCGAAATCGAGTCGCGCGGTCTGGTTTACTTCGAAGCGCACCGAAGTCACCTGCTGGTTCGAGAATCCCGCCGCCACGCATTCAATGCGGTACAACCCAGGGTTTAGGCTGGCGAAAAAATACCGGCCTTCCTGCCCCGTCGTACTGGCGGAAGCGATCCCGGTTTCGATGTTGGTGACCGTCACCGTCGCGCCGGGGATGGTTGCTTTCGACGAGTCGCTCACCACGCCCTGCAGGCTGGCGTTCTGGGCCAGCGCCGCGATTCCACAGAAAAAGAGCAAGGCAGCCAAACGATGGAACATGCTCGGTCCTCCTGAAGCAGTCCAGCAATTATATAGTTGCTATTGCCTCTAAACAAGAGAGAAATTGCGCCCGATTTTTCCGGTTTCCAATAGAACGGATCGCCGGACTGGGTCTGGGCTGGGAATGCTCTGGTGAGATGGCCTACAATCACGAGAGATGTCCTGTTGCAGTTCCAATTCGAAGCGAAAGGGGCCGCGTTCTCCGATTTTCCCGTTTCTGGGGCTGCTCTTCCTGGTTGCGCTTCTGCTGGGCACGTGCAGCCGGAACGAGACCAAGCCGGCGGGATCCGATGCCGCCAGAGCGGCTAAGCAGACCGAAACGCCTCGCAACGATGCCGAACAGCTTCGCGCTCGGCAGGCCTCCCTCACGCCCGTCAACACGGAATGGAACTTCGGGGAGACGGTTTCCGCGGTTACCGGCTACTACGAAGGTGACCGGCTTCGCCTGATCGACGAGCAGATGAACATGGGCGACCACGGCAGCGCCGCCTGCCGCTACTTCTTTACCCCGGACGGGAAACTGTACGCATACGAAGAGAAGAAGGAATCCCGCAGCGGCGCCTCCACAAAGAACGCGACCGTCGAGCAAAGCGAACTGCGGCTCTATTTCGCGGAATCGGGCGGGCTGCTTTCGGGCGAGAGGACCGTCGCGGGCAAGGCCGCGGCCATGCTGGGGATCGAGGAACAGACGGTCCGCATGCATGCGCGGGAACTCGAAGCCTCACTCGCGGACGCGCATTCCCGGAAACGGTAGCGCCCCAACCCGGGCAGAGATCGTGGGGTAGTACCGATGGAACGATCTCCGGTACGAAACGGCTTTTCTTTGCCTGACGCAGCGTCGGCCCAAATCCTTATTCTGAAGGCGGAGCAGTCCATACAGCGAGCGACACCCCGGACGAGGGCAACCCAGATCCCGGCCGCGCAGCGTTCCCGGCGGATTGCGGCGCGGCTTCGGCGGCGAGGAATTGGAATGGGCCACAAGGACAATCTCGCGCGGGTGATCCCCCTCGGCGAACGCACAAGCTGCGTGGAGATTCCGCACGAGTATCGCGTGAATGCAGCGCCGGCTCCCGCGAAACCGCAAGTGAACCCGAACCCCGTCAGCGCCGCCGCGGCCGACGCGGCGCTGCTTCCGCAGGTGCTGGAGCAATTGCACGACGGGGTTTGCCTTCTCGATCTGAAGGACCGCATTCGCTTCTGGAACGTCGGCGCGGAACGCATCACCGGATACGGGAAAGAGGAAGTGGTCGGCCGCAATTGCCATGACCGCGTCTTCTCCCATTCGAATACCGAAGGCTGCTCCTCCTGCGGGGACGATTGCCCGAATCTCGGCGTCATCGCCACCGGAGAGCGCCGGGACGGCGACTATTTCCTGCACCACAAGGACGGCTATCGCCTGCCGATCACGCTGCGGGTCGCCCCGCTTCGCGGCCACGCGGGCACGATCATTGGCACCATTCACATCTTCACGGAGCGCCCGCAACGGCTGGCCGCCCTGGAACATGCGAAGGACTACGAACGCTTCACTTTCCTTGACCCCCTCACCGAAGCGGGCAACCGCAAGTACACGGAGGTCGCGCTGAACCAGGCCGTCGAAGCCTTCGCGCGGTACGGCCGCCGCCCCGGCGTGGCAATCATCGACGTTGACCGCCTCGCGCAGGTGAACCGCCACTACAGTCCCGCTGTCGGAGACCAAGTACTCAGGGCCGTCACGCGGACCCTGATCTCCTGCCTGCGTCCCTATGACTTTCTCGGCCGCTGGCGGGACGACCGTTTCTACGCCATCCTGGCGGATACGCACGCCGAGCATCTCGAGGACCTCGCGGGCCAATGCCGCGCGCAGGTGTGCAACTCCGCCCTCGACTTGGGAGGGCAATATGTCCAGGTGAGCGTTTCGATCGGCACCTCGCTGCTGGTGCCGAACGACACACTGGCCACTTGGCTCGGCCGCGCGGAACGCAACCTGCGCGAAGCCAAGAGCGAAGGCGGCAACCGTGTAATCGCCGACCCCATGCACACCCTCTTCAACTGGTTCCAGCCGGCATCGATTCCGGAACCCTTCGCTTGATCCCCGATTGCGCGCCGGGCGGCAGGGGCGGGGTCGCAGACGCTCGACGGAGCCCACACCGGCCATTCTGAGCGCAACTTCCGCTCGAACCTCCGCGCGACGCTCCCGCGATTCCATCCGACCCGGAGCGGTGCATTTTCCGCCTTCAGAATTTTGAGGGCCAGGACAAGATCGCTTCAAGATTAGGCCTTGTATTCCTTCGAAAGCGGTGCTAAGTTTTTAGCAGGATGAGTGCTAAGAAATCAGCATCGAGGACCGCCGGACACGCAGCCGACACCCTGTCGCGGCGGGAGCGGGAAATTCTGCATATCCTTTACCGGGAGGGCCGCGCCGCGGCCGCGGAGGTGCGGGAGAGGCTCACCGATGCCCCCAGCTATTCCGCGGTTCGGGCGACGCTGCGGATTCTCGAAGAGAAGGGCCACGCCGTGCACGAACTCGATGGCCAGCGCTACGTGTATCTGCCGGCTGTTTCGCGCGAACGCGCCAAGCGGTCCGCGCTGCGGCAGGTGCTGCACACGTTTTTTGACAATTCCGCCGCGCAGGCGATTTCCGCTCTCCTGGGCGACGCCTCCGCTTCGCTCACGGAAGACGAACTGGACCGCATCTCCGCCATGGTGGAGAAGGCCCGAAAGGAGGGCCTCTGACATGACCGCAATCTGGTTTCTCCTTGCGTGCAGTTGGAAAGCGGCGCTGCTGGTGGGTTTGGGCGCCGCGCTGTTGCGGCTGTGGCCCCGCACCTCCGCCGCGGAACGTCACGCCGCCTGGGCGGCGGTTCTCCTCGCTCTGCTTGCGCTGCCGGGCTTGTCCCTCTTTTGGAGCGTGGCTCCGTTCTCGATCGAGAATGAGCCGGCGCGGCAGGCCTTCGCCGTCGCCGACGGGCACACGGTGATCCGTGTGTTTGGAGGCGAGGATGCGGATGCGGTGGTCGGGGCGCTCGAAGACGGTTCCGCGATCGCGGGCCTGGTTTGGGCGCTGGGCGCGCTGGCGGTTCTGCTGCGCATTCGCTTGAGCTATGCGCGCGCACGCCGCTACCTGCTTGGCGCGGAGGTCTTCCGCCCGGACCCGGCGGTGTGGGCCGTCCGCAAGGGCAGGGGTCCGATCCCCGCGGTGCTGCTTTCTCCGCTGGCCACGATGCCGATGGTGATTGGAATCGTGCATCCGCGCATCGTGCTTCCGGCGAATGCCCCTTCCTGGAAGCCCGGGCAACTGCGCCGGGTGCTCTTGCACGAAGCGGCACACCTGGAGCGGAAGGACCCCGCATGGAAGCTCACTGCGTCATTGGTTGCCGCGCTCTACTGGTTCCATCCCCTGGTCTGGCTGGCCTTGCGGCAACTTTCTTCCCAGCGGGAGCGGGCGTGTGACGATATGGTGCTTGCCGCCGGGGACCGCCCTTCCCGCTACGCCGGCGATCTGCTGGAATTTGCCCGGAACGCCCTGCGCGGGCGCAATCCGGAAGCCGCCATTCCGATGGCGTCACCCAAGCGTCTGGAAGCGCGAATCGCCGCGATTCTGGATGCAACCAGACCGAGACAGACCCTGAGGAGAAGTACAATGACCGCCTACACTTGCACACTGACGCTCCTGCTGGTGCCGTTATCGGCGCTCACGAGCGTTGCCCAAACGCCGCCACCGCCCAACGCTCCGCACGCGGATTTCCACGCGAGACTCGCCGCTCCGCCGGAACCCGCCGCACAACATCCCGCCTTGGCCGGGCTGCGCGCCCCGGCAGCTCCCGCCAAACTCGCCCCCGGCACCAAAGCGGCCGCGCGGCTGAGCGAAGCGCCGCAACCGGCAATCGCGCCTGCGGCCGTGGCCCCGGGCCCGGTGGTGGAGCCCGTCGTTGCCGCGCAAGAGGAACGGCCGTCCCGCATTCGCGTCGGCGGCGGGGTTCAACAGACCAAGCTGATCAAACAGGTGAAGCCCGTGTATCCCGCCGACGCCAAGGCGGAAGGAGTGGAAGGCCTGGTGCGCCTGAATGTGCGCATCGACAAGGAGGGCCTGGTGGTGGAAACCGAGGTGGAGCGGAGCCCGGACGCGCGGCTCTCCGATGCTGCCGTGGAAGCCGTAAGCCAGTGGATCTACGCCCCCACCCTCCTGAACGGCGACCCGGTGGAGGTGTTCACCGTGGTGGACGTGAACTTCACATTGCAAAAGTAGCGGCCCACCGCCAAAGAGGGGAGCGAGCACTCCCCCTTTCGGCCGAACGGGCAGAAAGCAAATTGCCGCTGCAAGAGCCGCACCACCTGCGCTAAACTGGAAAAGTTGCGGGCGCGTAGCTCAATTGGCAGAGCAACTGACTCTTAATCAGTAGGTTGAAGGTTCGATTCCTTCCGCGCTCACCA
>JBDIBK010000170.1:0-7649 GCA_039812845.1 Bryobacterales bacterium | reverse complement strand
CTCATAACCCAAAGGTCGTAGGTTCAAATCCTACCCCCGCAACCAACCTCCCCCACCCGCTCTCTCAGTGAACAATCATTTCTAAAAGATCCAAGCGCTGACTGCACAGAACGGCCAGCGAACCTTTCGCAGAGCACTTAACACTCCACGAAACCACTGCGCGTTACGGATACGCAGCACGCTGGCATCCAGGGTGTGGAGTTCTCAGGATCCAGTGTTTACGCAGGTTTCGTCGGCGTGATCCTGCTCGCCTTCATGAAGCTGGTGAGGGCAGTCGAGTTTGTGACACCGCGTTCGTCTGTCATGGCCAGGAGCCGATCCATCTCCCGCTCCAGTTGCTCGGACCTTGCCGTGAGATCGTGACAGGGTTGGCCGGCTCGCCTTGTGTCGCTCAGTTCCCTTTGTTGGCTCGTGCCTCCAAGTCCCGGCATTGCTCAAGCAACGACTCAAACGGTTCGGGGTCGCCGGGCAACAACCCATCGTCCAGCATTCTCTCGTAATCAAGGGAAAGGCCAGCCAGCGCCGTCTCACTCGGAACCAGTTGCAGTCTGCCGGATATGGCCGCGAAATAGTCGATCACCCCCCCGGCGGCATTCTTCTCGGAGAAGAATATGGACTTATGCTTGACGACAGCGAGCGCGAGGGCTCGATCGGCGATTGCAGCATCTGCCATGCCTGCGTGGTCCAGCCGAATCAAATCATGCCAGTGCCGCGAGAAGCGTTCCCCGCCACGAAACTCGCCTTGGCGGCAAAATACATGAACCGCTGTGGCTTTTTCCCAGAACGTCCGCTCCGGCCGCATGACTCTGGCGGCCACCGATGGGAAAGCAACGCTCGCGATGCTCTGCGCCGCATCGCAGGTGATCAAGCGAGACTCCCACGGCTCGCCCGTGGAACGAGCGCCAAACTCCAGCATGACCACGGGATGCACATAGCCGGATCCCGTCGCCAACGGCGCGTACTCAAACAGCACTTTTTCGCCCTTCGCTGAAAGCGTACATGTCAGATCCTGATTCGCAAGCGCGGCGGAGATCGACGGCATAACTTGCTCCGCGATCCACACCGGCAGGCGAGAGCGGATCTCCTTGGTCCAGCGCTTCTCCTGGCTCCGCGTCGCGGGCAGCGGGTCGAGCCCGGGACTTGACAGATCGGGGGCCAGCGCCCGGATGTCGTAGGTGAGGTCAACGTCTTCAGAGAACCGGCTGATGATCTGGTAGCCCTTGGACAACGATGAGCCGCCTTTGAATACGAGGTGCTGGCCGAAAGACGATCGGAACAAGACGTCGAGCAGCCAGACCAGCCAGACGTCTTTGTCCAGCAGGTGGAGTGGCCGTCCCGAGGCGGCCGCGGCTACGGCCAGCGCTTCGCGCCGCTCGGCTATCGACAGGCTGAGAAACGCATCAGGCATGGTGCGCGAGCCGGCTCACCTGCTCGGCCAACCAGGTGGGCAATATCCGGCGCAGCTCCAAGACCGCGCTGCGCTCGGATTCCAGAAGCTTGCCGCGCACAGCTTCAATCGCGTTACCCGCCTGTTCAGGCCCCAGCCAAGCCAACGCTCGAATCAGCGCGCCTCCCTTCCGTCCCGGCAGCGCCAATTGCCAGACGGGAGCATGACAAAGCTCGACGACCTGACTGCCCAGTTTCAATTTTCGTGTTGGACCCGAGGTCAGGTACACCTCGCGTACCGGAACTTGCGTCGTCAGACCCAACTCATTGGCCGCAGCCGCTCCGTGGGGAACCACGCTCTCGCCGCGTTGTTCCGCGATGGCCTGCACAACCATGGCCGGTACGGGTGGACGAACGCCAAATCGCCCCTCGATTGGGCGAACGTAAAGTCCGCGGCCGACCCGAATAAGGCCGCCTCGCCGAACCAGACGCGACAACGTTTGATCCACGGCTGCACGGGTTCCAAGATGCAGAAGTTCCTTCGCCGTTACGGGTACCCCTTCAGGTGTCTTGGCAATGTAGTCGATCACGGCTGTTGTGAGTGGCTCCATGTCTGTCAGAAGTATAGCACTACTTCTGACACTAACGGGTTCAATGCAGGTTTGCCAGTCATGGCAGTTCATTGCAGGGGGTAGGCAGGCTGTGAAAGTGCGAAATATGCCCAGCCTCGTCGGGAAGCCCGAATCAAGCCTCCGCAACCAACATCCTCCGCTGCGGACCAATCACCCTCAACCCTCCACGCTCGCCGCCCCTGCACACTCCAGCGCAATCTTCTCGCGCCTCCAGTGGACGCATAGCATCGCCAGAGTCCGTGTTTGTCGTCGGGAAGGAAATGACCACAACACGTTCCGTTTCAGTCATGGACTTTGCGGCGTCCCGGAGTCTCAACGACCGCCATCCAATCCCTCGGCTCCGAAAGTAATTTGCGCCATAAGCGGATGAAGCGCGAAGCCCGAGCCTCGAACCGAAAGGCCAAGGTGACGTCAGTCCCGAGGCTATGAACCGCGGGTGATTGACCTGGTTGCGGCACACGGGGAAAGTAGGTCTATGGATGTGAAGGTTCGCATTCCGGACGAACTCGCTGCCCGGTTGTCCGCCGCCGGAGGGGACTTGTCACGTCGTGCCCTGGAAGCGCTGGCTCTCGAGGAGTTTCGGAGCGGTAGGCTGTCGAAGGCGGAACTGCGAACATTGCTGGGGTTCGGACCCGCTATGAGTTGGACGGGTTCTTGAAGGCGCATGACGTTTATGAGGACTACCGTATGGAAGACTTCGAGCGCGAACTGTCCGCACTCCGGAAGCTGGGCTTCTCTCGGTGAAATTGGTCGTCAGCGATACAGACCCACTAACTGCCCCACCCGTATCGGATAGATCAAGATCTCGTCGAAGATCTTCGAAGAATCTCTCATTCCCGCTGTTAGTCGCCAAGGAATCGTTCACCCAAACGTTCCCGCGTTTGTACGTCCCCGATCCATACGGAATCTTCCGGGTTGTATATTCGAAGACTGCGTTTCGCCGCAAGAATTACTTTTGGGTATTCCGACGATTGGAGTATGTCATAATTGACATAGGCGTGAAGGATCTGGGGTGGGGAACAAGCCGCTGGTTTGGCTCAAGGGCGAGGTGAAGACTCCACCGTTCGGCGCGCTGGCTCGCCTGGAAGCGGGCTTTCTTCTGAGACGCCTGCAGCAAGGCGAAGTCCTGAGTTTACCGCACTCCCGGCCAATGCCCTCGATCGGAGCGCAGTGCCACGAATTGAGGATCAATGACAAGAACCGGTCGTGGAGGATTATGTATCACGTCGCTCCGGATGCGGTGGTGATCCTTGAGGTATTCAGCAAGAAGACAGCGACGACACCCGCCGAGACCCTGGCTGTTTGTCGCAAGCGATTGTCTATGTATTTGAAGGTGGTTTCGGACAAGGAGCGTGATCCATTGTGAAGAACGAGAAGAGGTTCCGTCTGGAGCGGGCGGGATGGGTTGTCGGCGATGCCACGCAGTTTCTCAACCTGGACCCGCGGGAAGTACAGTTTCTTGAACTGAAGCTGGCTTTGGCCGGCGGAGTCCGGCAGTTGCGCGAAAGTCACGGGCTAAGTCAGGCTGCGCTCGCCAGGCAAATTGGATCCAGTCAATCGCGAGTTGCGAAGATGGAAGCCGCGGATGGATCGGTAACGTTAGACCTCATGGTGCGGTCTCTGCTCGTCATCGGCGCGACGCCGGGCGACATCGCCAAGCTAATCAGGAGAGCAGATAAGGGGCAAGCCGCGTAGGCAGGTGGTTTTGCGTTGCCAAATTGCGCGCGGCACATCAAGACGAACCCACCTCCCCGATATACACTGATGGTCATGCAGCCAGCGGAAAATCGGGCCGATGCCGTTCCGGCGCACTTGCGTTACCTCGAACGCGCTTCAGAACTGGAGGGGCTCAGCCTGAAGGAGCGATTCGCTCACATCTACCAGACGAATCTTTGGGGGAGCGATGAATCGATCTCCGGCTCCGGCTCCGTGATAGAGCAAACCCGCGCCATCCGCGCTCAGTTGCCGGTGCTGCTGCGGGAATTGCAGGTGGCATCGATGCTGGATCTTCCGTGCGGCGATCTGGGCTGGATGCGGGAAGTGGATCTTTCGGGAGTGGAGTACTGGGGCGGCGACATCGTTCCCGAACTGATTGCCCGGCACCAGCGGGAGTTTGGTGGAACCGGACGGCGATTCGCTGTGCTTGATCTGACGCGCGATCCGTTGCCCCCAGTGGATCTCGTGTTCTGCCGGGATTGCCTCGTCCATCTTTCCACGAAGCACGTCTGGGACGCGGTCGCAAACTTGAAGCGCAGCGGCTCCCAGTGGCTGCTCACCACCACCTTTCCGGACCACCCGGAAAATCACGACATTGAAGACGGCGACTGGCGTCTGCTGAATCTGGAGCGGACGCCATTCTGCTTTCCTCCCCCCACGGCGATCCTGAACGAGCACTGCACGGAGCATGACGGGGCGTTCGCCGACAAGTCGCTGGGGCTGTGGCGGATCGCGGAACTTCCCGATAGCCCGAATCTGGGCCCCGATTCTGGTCTCCCTAACGAACATGCTTAGCCGTTCGGCGATATCCTGGGAAGGCGGCTGCCGGCTTCGCCGTGATCGGCACGCGGTTTCCCAAAGCGCCATCGGTAGCCGAGTTGCCCACCATTGGCATCCATCGTCCCGCTATTTGCCGGAGTTTTCATTCATGTTTCGCATCGCCGCTTTTTCCCGAATTGCCCTGACGCTGCTCGTGGTTCTCGTTGGAATCGCCGGGGCACAGCAGAGTGACCCGATTGCTGCCGCCACTTCGGGGAAGGCCGCGCTTCCCGGCTATTTCGCGATGTATTGGGATGAAGCGGCGGGCCGCCTGTTTCTGGTGGTGGATCGCTGGGACAAGGAGTTTCTCTACGTCAGTTCCCTCGCGGCCGGGGTCGGTTCCAACGACCTCGGCCTGGACCGCGGACAGCTTGGAGGCCAGCGCATCGTCTTCTTTCGCAGAGTGGGGCCGAAAGTGCTGCTGATGCAGGCCAACACCGATTTCCGTGCCGAGACTTCCCAGGCGGCGGAACGCGATGCCGTGGAGCAATCCTTCGCGCAGGCGGTGGTATGGGGCTTCAAGGCGGAGGCCACTTCTGGCGACCGGGTCCTGATCGACATGACCGATTTTTCCCTCCGGGATGCGCACGGAATCACCGCGAAACTCAAGGCAATGTACGAGGGCGCATTCAAGGTGGATGCCTCCCGCAGTGCGATCTTTCTCGATCGGACAAAGAACTTCCCCAGAAATACCGAAATCGAATCCACGATCACCTATGTCACCGACGGAGAGATGGGCCGGCACCTGAGATCGGTGGCCCCCTCCGCCGCGGAGTTCACCGTCCGGCAGCATCATTCCTTCGTCGAGCTCCCGGACTCCGGATATTCGCCGCGGCGCTTCGACCCGCGTTCCGGCTATTTCGACGTGAAGTTCGCCGACTATGCCGCGCCCATCGAAGAAAGCATTGAGAAGCGCCTCTTGCCCCGTCATCGCCTCCGAAAGAAAGATCCAACGGCGAAGCGGAGCGACGCGGTGAAGCCCATCGTTTATTACCTCGACCGCGGCGCGCCCGAGCCGATTCGCGGCGCACTTCTCGAAGGCGCGCGCTGGTGGAACCAGGCCTTCGAAGCCGCGGGATACCGGAATGCATTCCAGGTGGAACTGATGCCCGAAGGCGCGGATCCGATGGACCTTCGCTACAACGTCATTCAATGGGTGCACCGCTCCACGCGCGGCTGGAGCTACGGCAGCAGCGTTGTGGATCCGCGCACAGGCGAGATCCTGAAGGGCCACGTCACTCTGGGCTCGCTGCGCGTGCGGCAGGATTACCTGATCGCCACCGGTCTGCTGGCCCCCTATGAAGACGGGAAGCCGGTCGACCCGCGGATGAAGGAGATGGCGCTGGCCCGCCTGCGGCAGTTGGCCGCGCATGAAGTGGGCCACACGCTGGGCCTTGCCCACAACTTCGCGGCCAGCCTGAACGGGAATGCGTCGGTGATGGATTATCCTCATCCCTTCATTGCGCTCAACGCGGCGGGGACGGTGGATCTTGGCAATGCATACAGCACGGGGTTGGGCGAATGGGACAAAGCGGCCATCGCTTACGGCTACCAGGATTTTCCGGCGGGAACGGACGAAGCCGCGGCGCTCGAAGCGATTCTCAGAAACGCGTACGGGAAGGGACTCCGCTACATGAGCGATGCGGATTCTCGCCCCGCCGGCAGCGCCTCTCCCGATGGACATCTCTGGGATAACGGTCCGGACCCGGCCGCGGAACTGCTGCGGCTAACGCGCGTGCGCCAGGCGGCTTTGGAGCGGTTCTCGGGGAATGTGCTGCGCCCAGGGGAACCGCTGGCGTCGATGGGAGAGGTGCTGGTTCCCATTTACCTCTTGCATCGCTATCAAACGGAGGCGGTCGCGAAAACCGTGGGTGGCTTGGACTACGCGTATTCGGTGCGCGGGGCCGCGGCCGACTCCCCGAAGCCTCCGGCCCGCCCGATTGCAAAGGCGCGGCAGCAGGCGGCCCTCACGGCCTTGCTTGGCACGCTGTCGCCGGAGTTCCTGCGAGTTCCGGAACGCATCCTCGCTTCGATTCCGCCGCATCCGCCCGGCTTTGCACGCAGCGCCGAGAGCTTTCCCGCCCGCACCGGCCGCGCCTTTGACCCGCTGGCTGCCGCCGAAGTGGCCGCGGACCAAACCGTCGCCCTCCTGCTGAACCCGCAGAGGGCCGCCCGGCTCTTGCAATACGCGGCGCGCGACGCCAGCCAGTTGCGCCTCGAGGATCTGATTGACCAGTTGCTTGCCGCCACCATCCGGGCATCGCGCCACGAAGGCATGGACGGGGCCATCCAGCGCACCACAAACACGGTGGTGCTTTACCGCCTGATGGCGCTCGCGCAATCCCCGGCTGCCACGGACGAGACGAAGGCCATCGCCTCCCTGAAGCTGTCCGCGATCAAGGAATTCCTGGAGAAGACGGAGAGCCCGGATCTTCCATGGAAGGCGCACTCCGTATGGCTTTCCTCCCGAATTAAACGCTTTGAGGACAATCCGAAAGAGATCCCCATGCCGGCCCCGGAGACCGCGCCGCCGGGGCAGCCTATTGGCTGCGGAAGCGCGGATCGCTTCGGGCTCTGGTAGCGCCGCCGCGCGGGCTATCGCAGGGCCGGCAGCACGGTACGGATTGCGGTCAGAATGGTCCGCGTAGCCGCCGACTTGTTCAGCGTGTAAAAGTGGATCCCAAGCGCTCCCCGCTGCAGCAGGTCGAGGCACTGGGCAGTGGCGTGGGCCACTCCAAGGGAGAGGACCGCTTCCGGATTCGCCCGAAGACGGTGCAACTCGTCGAGGAGCGGTTCCGGAATGGACGCCCCGCACATCTTCGTGAAACGTTCGACCTGATCCACGTTCGTAATGGGCATGATGCCGGGGATGATGGGCACGCCGATTCCCACCGCTCTCGCGCGCTGCACGAAATCGTAATAGCGCTGGTTGTCGAAGAAAAGCTGCGTGATCAGGAATTCGGCCCCGGCTTCCACTTTTCGCTTCAGGTTCTCAATATCGGTGTCGAGGCAGACCGCCTCCGTGTGCCCTTCGGGATAGCAGGCCCCCGCGACGCAGAATTCCCACTTCCCTTCGCGTATGAATGCCGTGAGTTC
>JBDIBK010000169.1:0-7702 GCA_039812845.1 Bryobacterales bacterium | reverse complement strand
GGCGTTCAAGCGGATCTCGCCGCCCCTGCGCCGGATCTCCCCGGCCATCGCTTCACAGACCGAAGGGTAATGGGTGATACCCTCCTGGGGGACGTGCAGCGCCGCCACACCGCGCACGTGCGGTTCCACTTCGCGCATCGCCTCCGGCCCCAGCCAGCGCAATCCGCTCAGCCCGTTGGCGATGCCGCGCCGCTCCAGTTCCCGCAGCCGGGGCACTTCCTCATCGCTAACGGCCACCACCAGTTTGCCGCATCTCTCATAAGGGACCCCATGCCGCCGGCAGAATTCCGTCATCTCCAGAATGCCGCTGACGGCCAGCTTCGCCTTCAGCGAGCCGGGCTTATAGTAGAGCCCGCAATGCAGCACGTTGCTGTTGTGCCCGCTCTGGTGCCGCCCGACCCCAGGCTCCTTCTCATACACCGTCACCGGGGTCGCGGGCCAGGTTTCCAGGCAGCGCAGGGCGACGGCGAGGCCGATGATTCCTCCGCCCACTACGGCGATCGATGGCGGTGCGGCTTGCGCGGGCATTCCCATTCAGCCTATCGCAGGCGCTCTCTCGCGCAGCGGATTTCCGGTGTGCAAATTGCGTGAACGCAATTAGGGCATTCGCAGCGTTCCCACGAGTTCGGCCACATTCGCGATTCCTTCGTTCCGGCAGAAGCGGTCGAGTTCGCGGGCGATGCGGATGGGCGAGGCGGGGTCCCAGAAGGTGGCGGTGCCCACCTCCACGGCGCTGGCCCCGGCGATGAGGTATTCGGCAGCGTCCTCCCCCTTGGCTACGCCTCCGATGCCAATCACGGGAATCTTCACCGCGCCGGCGGCTTCAAACACCATGCGGAGCGCAATCGGTTTGATGGCGGGGCCGGAAAGCCCGCCAAACCCGGCGCCGATGCGCGGCTTGCGCGTGCGGGCGTCGATGGCCAGAGAGATGAACGTATTCACCAGAGAGACCGCGTCCGCGCCCGCCTCTTCGGCCGCGATCGCGAAGGGTTTGATGCCGGTGACGTTCGGCGAGAGCTTCACGATCAGCGGACGCCGGGCCACCGCCCGCGCCGCGCCCACCACTTCCGCCAGCATCGCCGGATCCGCGGCGAAGGCAATACCGCCTTTCTTCGTGTTCGGGCAGGATACGTTTAACTCATAGCCGGCAAGGCCCGGGGCGTCCTCGAGCACCCGCAGAACCTCGACGTAATCCTCAATGGCATAGCCGAAGACATTCGCGAATATCGGCGTGCTCAGGCCGGAGAGCGGCGGCAGCTTCTCCGCGACGAAAGCCCGCACACCGATATTCTGGAGGCCCACGGAGTTGATCATCCCGGCCTCGGCTTCCCAGATGCGCGGCTCGGGATTGCCCTGAATCGGCTCGCGAGAGAGACCCTTCACGACGATGCCGCCGAGGGCATTGAGGTCCAGGAGGGAAGCGAACTCGCTGCCGTATCCGAAGGTGCCCGATGCGGCGATCACCGGGTTCTTGAGTGCGATCCCGCAGAGAGAGGTGGCGAGGCGGCTGGAGGTCACGCGTGCCGCCCCGAAGCGCCTGGGAACGCGGATGGAATCGGGTTTGCCGGGCGTAAGCGCATGGGAGCCTGCCTATGGGAATGATATCCTGAGAACAGGCATCTGCACACGCAAGCGAAGAATCGATGAGGCCCTGGGAAGGCCGGATGCCGCGAACGCAGATCCTGAAATCATCACAGCCAGGGACCCTCCCCAGCCACCGGCAAACCGAAGCAGAGAGATAGGACATCAACGTGAAAATCTTCCTCGATACCGCAAATCTTGAAGAGCTCCGCACCGCGGCCGCCTGGGGCATTGTGGATGGAGTCACCACCAACCCCACACTGATTGCCAGGGAAGGCCAGCCAAACGAGAAGCAGATCGCCAGCATCTGCGAGATCGTCGATGGCGACATCAGCGCAGAGGTGGTGGCGACCGACTACGAAAATATGATTGTGGAAGGCCGCAAACTGGCGGCGATCCACCCCAACGTGGTGGTGAAACTGCCGCTCACGCGGGATGGCATCAAGGCCACGGCGACGCTCAGCAAGGAAGACATCCGGGTGAATGTGACGCTTTGTTTCACCGCCAACCAGGCGCTGCTGGCCGCCAAGGCGGGCGCCTATATCATCAGCCCGTTCGTCGGCCGTCTGGACGACCTGGGCATGACCGGCATGGAACTCGTCGAGGAAATCGTCACCATTTACGACAACTACGACTACGAAACGCAGGTGCTGGCCGCCTCGCTGCGTTCGCCCCTGCACGTGAAGGAGGCCGCTCTGATCGGCGCGCACATCGGCACGATGCCCTTCAAGGTGGTGGATTCCCTCTTCAACCATCCGCTTACCGATAGCGGCCTGGAGCGGTTCCTGAAGGACCATGCCAAAGCCTTCGAAACCGCCCACAGCAAGTAACACATCCGGGACACCGCGGGCATGCGTCGCAGCGACGCATGCCCCCTGCCGGCCCACAGGCGAATCGCGCCACCGGTGTGAATCCGGAAAGCTTTGTACCCTTACACCGCAATTCCGCATCTAACAAGGAGTGAAATCGCGAGCGAGTTCTGTATTTGGTTCGGCGGCGGGAACAATCCTGCTGCTGGTGTTCCTTGTTGGCGGCCTGTTCGCGCAGAAGCCCGTGAAGGATACCAGCCCGCATTCTTCCGCGGAGTTGGTCAGCGAGTTTAGCACCGTCGCACCGGGTGAGCCGTTCACGCTTGGGCTGGTGATGAAGCTCGACCCCGAATGGCATAGCTATTGGGTGAACCCAGGGGATGCCGGCCTGGGCACGAAAATTAAATGGGCCGACACCGGGGGCGTCACGATTTCCGACGTCATTTACCCCACGCCGCACTACATCCCCACCCCGCCCCTCGCTTCCTACGGCTATGAGAACGAAGTGATGCTGCTTCTCGACGCCGTCGCTCCCAAGACGTGGAAGCCCGGCGACACGGTGACCCTCGCGGGCCAGGCGGACTTTCTGGTGTGCCGCGAGGTGTGCCTCCCGGCGCGGGAAGCCGTTTCCGTGACACTGAAAGTGGGCAGCGAGGTGGAAGAGAACGCGGATTGGGCGCTGGCCTTTGCCCGGACCCGCGCGGCATTGCCGAAGCCCGTTTCGGAGGTGGAAGGATTGTCGGTGCGGGCGGCGCACGCCGACGGCGGCTATCTCATCGCGCTGAAGTCCGCATCGGCCTCTGGCTTCCAGTCCGTTCCGGTGGATCGGGCGCGTTTCTTCGCACAGGAAACCGGCGTTATCCAGCACGCCGGCGAACAGCCGCGCAATCTGGGCGATGGGGAACTGGTGCTCTTCGCCCCGGCCAGCGAGTATGCAAAAGCGCCCGCCGAACGCCTGCGAGGGCTGCTTGCGCTGCCGGAAAGCGCCTCCTGGAAGGCTGGCGAAGCGGTTCACACAATCTCATTCGATGTGCCCGTGGAAGCGCTGGGCAGCATTGTGATGCCGGCGAAACCGTCCGGCCCCGGCGGCGACCTTCCCTCTTCGCTCCTGGTGATTCTGCTCTCGGCGTTCGCGGGCGGGGTGATCCTGAACCTGATGCCGTGCGTCTTCCCGGTGATCTCGCTCAAGATCATGAGCTTTGTGCAGCAGGCGGGTGAGGATCGCGGGAAGATCCGCGGCCATGGCTTCGTTTTCGCCGCCGGCGTTCTGGCTTCCTTCTGGGCGCTGGCGGGATTGCTGCTGATCCTCAGAGCCGGAGGCGCGCAGCTTGGCTGGGGCTTCCAACTGCAATCGCCCGCGTTCGTCGCCGCCATGGCTCTGCTGATTTTTGCGCTTGGCCTCAGCATGGCGGGTGTGTTTGAGATCGGCGCCTCGCTCACGCGGTTGGGCGCGGCGGGCGGCCGCCCAGAGGGCTACGGCTCCTCCTTCTTCAGCGGCGTGCTGGCCACCGTGGTTGCCACCCCATGCACCGCGCCGTTCATGGGCGGGGCTCTCGGCTACGCGATCGGCCAGCCCGCGTGGGAATCGATGCTGGTCTTCACGGCCATTGGCGCGGGCATGGCGACGCCGTACGTGGTGCTTTCACTTAACCCCGCGCTGCTGAAGCGTCTTCCCCGCCCCGGCGCGTGGATGGAAACGCTCAAGCAACTCCTCAGCTTCCCGCTCTTCGCCACGGTGATCTGGCTGGTGTGGGTCTTCGGGCTGCAAACGGGAATTGACGGCGCTACCGGGCTGCTCGCGGCGATGCTGTTTCTGGGTATCGCCGGGTGGATTGTCGGGCGCTGGAATAAATACAGCATCGGCGTTCCCGCGCGCTTCGCCACGCGCATCATCGCCGCGCTGGCGGTGATCGCCGGGCTGGCTTTTGCCTGGAATGCCTCCGGCCACCGGGCCCCCGCCGCCACCGGCGGCAATGGCAGCGCGGCGCTCTGGCAGCCCTGGAGCCCCGCCAAAGTGGATTCCCTGCTCGCCGACGGCAAGACCGTGTTCGTCGATTTCACCGCGGCCTGGTGCCTTACCTGCCAGGTGAACAAGCGCGCCGTGCTCCATCGCGATGCCGTGGAGCGGGCGTTCCAGGATAGAAATGTCACGTTATTGGTGGCCGATTGGACGAACAACGATCCCGTCATCGCCACCCAACTCGAAGCGCTTAACCGCAGCGGCGTGCCCGTTTATGCCCTTTACAAACGCGGCGCGAAAAGCCCTGTCCTATTGCCCGAAATCCTGACGGAGGGGATTGTGATGGACGCCCTGGCGGATCTTCCCATGCACCCCGTCGCCGCACAACGCTAGCCACGAGATATCGTGCGCATTTTGGGCTGCACTGGCGCTTTGCCACCGCGAAGCCGCAGCCTTTGAACTAGACTTTCCCGCCCCCATAGAAGATGCGGGCGGTGTGGCCCAATCTGGAAGGAGTAACTCTCGATGAATCAGAAATCTGTTCTCACCGTCACGCTGCTCGCCTTGTTTGTGGCTTCGTTTGCGCCAATCGCGCCGGCCAAGGCGAAGGTAGGCGCAATGGCTCCGGCGTTCTCCGTCGTGGATATGAACGGAAAATCGCACAAACTCTCGGACTTCTCCGGCAAATACGTGGTTCTCGAATGGCTGAATTATGGCTGCCCCTTCGTCGGCAAGCAGTATGGCAGCGGGAATATGCAATCGCTGCAAAAGGATTGGACGGCGAAGGGCGTCGTCTGGCTCTCCGTCATCTCTTCCGCTCCGGGCGAGCAAGGGCATAGCGCGAGCGACAAAGCGAAAGCGGACTACAAGGCAAAGGGCTCCCATGCCACCACGGTGATTCTGGATGAAAGCGGCACCGTCGGCAAGGCTTACGGCGCGGCCACCACGCCGCACATGTTCATCATCGACCCCGATGGCAAGCTGATCTACAACGGGGCCATTGACGATAAGCCCACCACGGACCTGGCCGATATCAAGACGGCCAAGAACTATGTCTCCGCGGCGCTCAACGAGGCACTGGCGGGAAAGACGGTCTCCACACCCACTTCCCAGCCCTACGGCTGCAACGTGAAATACTAACCTGGGTCACGGGCGGGTGCGGCGTTTCTTGCTGTCGCGCACCCGCCGCTGCCCGCCCCTTGTTTTCCGCTTAAAAACGCCTAATAAAAGTACCTAGAGCCCCAGCGTCCGGAGCGTGGGCCTTCGCATTCGATTCGCCCGCGCTTTTCGAGGTTTCCCCGCATCTCTCCGCAAATCCGCTCATTTTTCGATCCCGCCAGATAATCTTCCTGGATTGGCCCCAATATCGTACTGCTACCGCGCAACCTAGGGGATTCCCGCAATCTGGCGCATCATGGGGCTGATAGACCCCGGCCGCGCCGGTTGAACCGTATGAAGCTCCAGCGCCTGATCGACGAGCATGAGCTAGGCATCGCCTCCGCGCTGCTCGCGGCCTGCCTGCTGCTCGGGCTCCTGATCGGCTTCGATTTGAAATCCCAGGGCGACTTCCCCGACCGCGAATACGTCGTGGCGACCGACCACTCCCCGCCCTTCCAGATCGTGCATCCCGACGGCTCCGTGAGCGGTGCCATGGTGGAGGCGCTCAATCGCGCGGCGGGACGCCGGAATATCAAGCTGCGCTGGCGTGCCGTGAAAGGGGGGCCGGACGCGCATCTGGGCGTCGACCCAACCGTTGATCTGTGGCCGTTCTGCATGCGGCTGGCCGAGCGGAAGAATAAGTTCTACATAGCGCAGACATTTGCCAACGCGACCTATATCCTCGTCAGCGCGCACCCACTGACGGGGCCCGGGGCCGGCTCCATCGCGGGCAAGCGCATCGCCATTCGCGACGTTCCCCATTTCCGCTTCCAGTTCAAGAAGCTCTATCCGGGGAGTGTCGCCGTGCCCTTCAAGGAGGTGGACGACGTACTGACGGCGGCCTGCAGGGGAGACGTCGATGCGGCAATCACCGAGCCGAGCCAGCTTCAGGACTTCCTCCTCCGGGAACGGCGGAGGTGCACAGGCGGCCCGTTGCAGATCAAGGGAATTCCCGATTGGCGCGTGCCCCTCTCCATCGGCGCGACGTTCGCCAATGCGCCGGTTGCCGATGCGCTCCGCGCCGAACTGGGCGCAATGGCGCGCGGGCGCGAACTCGACGACCTCCTGGCCAAGTATCAGCCGCTGGCGATCTTTCGCGACGCGGACACGTATGGAGAAACGGAGCTTGAGCGCTCCGTGTTCAAGGCGTTCAATCTGCTTCTGGTGCTCGCCCTGCTCTCCGCGTTCCTGGGCGCGCGCATCATCCGGCTTCGCCGACAGGCGGCAAAGGCCCTGCAACTCGCCGACGAGCGGGACCGCTATCTGGCCGATATGAGCCACGAACTGCGCACGCCGCTCAACGGCATCCTCGGCATGGCAAATCTGCTGCGCGATGCCGAACTGAGCCCCATTCACCGGGACTATCTGAAGGTGATCGAGCACTCTGGAAGCGAACTGCTTTCCATGATCAACAACGTCCTCGATCTGGCGAAGCTCGAACGGCGGGGGACCGTCAACAAGCTGGAATGGGTCTCTACCCGCGATCTGGCGGGAACCTTGCTGAGCATCTTTGTGCCCGCCCTTCAGGCGCGCGGAGTGGAAGCCGTGCTTGCCGTGGACGCGGCCGTTCCCGAACGCATCCGCATGGACTCCGCAAAGTTCCGCCAGATCTTCGTCAACCTCACCGGCAACGCCGTGAAGTTCACCGGGAAAGGCTTCGTACACGTGCGCATCGGCTGCGTTGACTTCCCTTCCGCCGACCGCCATCTGCGTGTGGAGATCGCCGACAGCGGACCCGGCATCTCCGAAGCGGATCAGGCAAAACTCTTCCGCGCCTTCGAGCAAGCCGGTGCGGGCCGCGCCACCAGCGTCAAGGGAACGGGGCTTGGCCTGGAAATCTCAAAGCGCCTTGCCTTCTTCGCCGGCGGACGCATGGGCATGAGCAGCGTGGTGGATCAAGGAAGCACGTTCTGGTTTGAGCTGCCTTTCGATGAAGATCTCAAGAGCGCCGCGCCTCCGGCCGAGGATCCGGAAACGGCCGGCACCCGGCTTGCGCTGCACGGCAAGCGCATTGCGGCAGCCGGCGGCCACGCAACGCTGCGGGCGGCGATTCGGGACGATCTATCCCGCTATGGCGCGGACGTGCGCTGCTACGCGGAACTCTCCGCGCTTCCCGGCCGCGAGGCGCCGCTCTACGACGCCATTCTGCTCGACTACGACGTTCTTTCCGCACAAGGCGACGGGGTCGTTGACG
>JBDIBK010000168.1:0-7952 GCA_039812845.1 Bryobacterales bacterium | reverse complement strand
TTCCTCGCCGGGGAATGCAGGCGGAGGCGGCGCTGGATGCGTCGATGGGCATGTGCCCCGCTTGCAACTCAGCGGATTTCGAATCTATTCTCCGGACCGGCGGCATCGGCGCGTCTCGCACGCTCATCGCCTGCAGCCGTTGCAGTCTTCTGCGGATTCTGGGCAGCCCCACCCACACCAGAACCTTCACTTTGGCCGACGCTTTGCACTTTTCGGGGCCGCGTGCCACCCCGGCGGAGCGTTTCTATCGATTCATGCTCGCGCGGGCGCTGCGGCCTAAGCTTCAGTTTCTGGCTAAGGCCCTCTTTCGAAAGGGTTCCGACGGCGTAGTGCTCGATTGCGGTGGCGGCGATGGAACCGTCGCTCGCGCGCTTGAGGCGCGGGATGCCAGATCCCTTTCCATCGTCGGGAACCTCGGCGAGGCCATTCACGCCTATCATCGGCAGGGTGTTCCGGCAGTAGTCGCGGACCCGTCGGATCCGCCCCTGCGGGTCAGCATGTTTGATGCCGTCTGCCGCCTGCGGGGCCTGGCGCATGACGAGGATCCCGTTTCCTGGCTGCAATCCGCGCGACGGCTCTTGAAGCCGGGCGGCCGTGTCGTGACCCAAACTTTCGACTCCGGTTCCTGGGCCTTCCTGATCACCGGTTCCCAATGGGCGGGCTTAGAGGGCCAATGCGCGCGCTATGCATTTCGCGCCGTAGACCTTGAGGTTCTGTTGGACTTTTCCGGATTTCAGATCGTGCGCCGTACCCACTTCTTTCCCCTTCTGAATGCGAGCGTCTGGGTTTCCAGCCTCTTCCCAGGAATGGACCCCCAGGCGCGGCGCGCGCCCAACTGCCCACGGTCCTGGCGAACGCTCCCGCTCGATCTGCTCTACGCGTTCCTGGTGCTGCTGGCGCTCCCGATCGGGCTGATTGAATCCGTTTGCCATACCGGCTCCGTATTGATGGTGGAGGCGGAGCCGAAGTAGATGCATTTGTCCATCTTTTCCCGGAATGCGGCCCCGCGCAGCGCTTCGTGGCCACGTTGGCTGCCAGGCGGAGCCGCCGGAACGCTGGCGTTTGCCCTGGCCCTTGTCCTGCCGCTTTGCGCCGCGCCACCATCTCAAGCTCCCGGTTCGGCTTCCGATCCAATTGCAGGTGTGAATGGTGGGCGCGCCTTGGCTTTTGCCCGCGCCGCTACCGCATTTGGGCCGCGTCCCTCGGGCTCTCCCGCTATCGAGGGCCTGCGGCGCTACATCATCGGCGAATTGCGCGGAAACGGGATCCCGGTCGAGGAACAGCGCTTTACGGCTCGGACGCCGGCCGGTGACGTTCCCATGGTGAATCTGATTGCCAAAATCCCAGGCAACAGCCGGCGGCGAATCCTGCTCACCGGGCACTACGACACCAAGCGGTTCCAGGGCATCCAGTTCGTGGGAGCCAACGACGGAGCTTCCTCCACGGCTCTGCTCCTCGAACTGGCCACCGTGCTCTCCAAGCGCAAGGCCGCAGCCGGGAGCAGGCCCGAGATATGGTTTGTCTTCTTCGATGGGGAGGAAGCGGTTGGGGATTGGTCGGAAACGGACAGCCTTTACGGCAGCCGCCATCTCGCCTCCCGGATGGAGCGCGAAGGCCAGTTGAGATCGATCCGCGCTCTGATCAATCTCGACATGATCGGCGACCGCGACCTCAATCTCGCTCTCGAATACAACTCCTCCCCGGCTCTGCGGGACCTTGCCGTGGAAGTGGCGGCCGCCCAGGGCCATCCCGATCTCTTTGACCGTCACCTCTCCGCCATTGAAGACGATCACATTCCCTTCGCAAAGTTGAAAGTGCCCGTGCTGAATCTCATTGACTTCGCCTACGGCCCGCGGCACGCATGGTGGCATTCGGAAGACGATACCATCGACAAACTCTCTCCCGCCAGCTTCCGCATCGTCGGGAATCTGGTGCTGGGCATCGTGGAACGCCTGAACCGCTAACCGCCGGCGGCCCCCTCCAGAGCCGCCCAGCCCGATAGCCCGGCCCAGTACCCGTGCCTGTTTCAATTTGGTGCGGCCTCCCGATTTCTTGAGATTTTTCCCTGTCTCGCGCCACTACCATCGCGAACGAAGCCGTGCCGCGTCCAGCTCCGCGCCGAGAGGGCAGTCTCGTCCGCGCGGCTTCAAACAGAACCGATGAGCCTCCTCGTCCAACTCCTGCTGTTCTACCTGGCGTTCTATTTCCTCATCAGCGGGCTGGACGATCTCAGCGTCGATCTGCGCGTCGTGTGGGGCAAGCTGGTTCGGCGCTGGGGAAGACGTCCTCGCTTGGAGAGCCTGCCCGATGCCGCCGGACTCCAATCCCTCCCCCAGAAGCGCATCGCGGTCATGGTGCCGCTTTGGCAGGAATCGAAGGTCATCGGCGCGATGGTGGAAACGAACCTCCGCCAGTTGGAATATCGCAACTTCTCCTTCTTTCTGGGGGTCTACCCCAACGACGCCCCCACCATCGCGGCCGCGCGAAGCCTCTCCCTGCGTCATCCGAACGTACATGTCGTTGTCTGTTCCCGCCCAGGACCCACCTCGAAAGCGGACTGCCTGAACCACATCTACGGGCGCATTGAAGTCGACGAGTTCAGGGGCAGCGCCCGCTACGATCTCGTCATGCTGCACGACGCGGAAGACACGCTGCATCCGGCATCGCTCGCGCTCGTGAACTGGTTCGCGGATGCGTATGGAATGGTGCAGGTTCCCGTTCTGCCCTTTCCCACCCGGCTTTCCGAATGGGTACACGGTGTCTACTGTGACGAGTTCGCCGAGTTCCTGTCCAGGGATATGCGCCTTCGGGAATACGCCGGGGCCTTTCTCCCCTCGAATGGCGTCGGCACCGCCATCCGCCGGGAATATCTCGATGCCCTTCGCGAGGCCCAGGACGGCATCCTCTTTGATCCCGATTGCCTCACCGAAGATTACGAACTCGGGATGAAGCTTGCCGAAGCGGGCTGCCCGCAGGTGCTCCTTCCTCTGACGCGCAAATACGGCGACGTGCTGGCAACGCGGGAGTATTTCCCCCGAACCTTCTCCGCCGCCGTGCGGCAAAGGGCCCGCTGGATCAGCGGCCAGTGCCTCCAATCCTGGGAGCGCCACGGCTGGCCGCTCAAGGGAAACAGTTCGTATTGGTTCTGGCGAGACCGCAAAGGGCTGTGGGGAAACCCCTTGAGCCTGGCCGCGCTGGTGCTGCTGGCCCTAAGCGCCATCGCATGGGTGGCGCCGGAAAGCGCTTCGCTCGGCCCCTGGCTGTGGCTGGCCGGGTCCACCCCCGGTGTGGACGCGCTCTATCTCAGTTGCACCGTCCTCGCCCTGGAGCGCATGGCGGTGCGCATGGCGCTCGTGAGCCGGATATACGGTTTCCCATTCGCGCTGGGCGTGCCGCTCAGAATGATGCTGAGTACGGCAATCAATGCCCGGGCCACTGCCTCCGCGATTCACCGCTTCCTGCGGGCCAGGGCCACCCGCAGGCGGCTGCGTTGGTCGAAAACGGAACACTCGTTCCCCGTCGCGGCCCCGGCGCAAGCGGCAATGGCGGCTGCGGGCGCGGAATCGCCAGCCGTCCTCGCCGTCGCCATGGCGGACGCCGCGCTGGGCGTCCCGGAGCAGCCCCCGCCGGATGGAAACCCTCCACGTGCGCGCGCCGCCGGCGCGTGAACCGCTTCCGTTCAGCCCCGGCCGCGAGTCGCAAAACAAAGAAGGGCGGCCAACCCGGCGAAGGATCGGCCGCCCAGCACAAACACAAGGAGAACAGTCTAAAGCAGACGGAAGTTCACTTCAATCGTGGCGTAGACGGCCACCGGTTTGCCTTCTTTGGTGCCGGGGCGGAATCGCCATTTCCTCACTGCCTCGATCGCCTTTTCGTCGAGGCCCAGGCCCAGCGGCCGAACTACTTTGAGATTGGTTGGCTTGCCCGTTGCGTCGATAATCACCGACAGCACCACGGTGCCCTGATACTTCGCTTTCCGCGCTTCTTCGGAATACTCGGGCTCGATCTTGTATACCGGCACCGGGCTCGTCACGCCGCCGCCCACGCGGAATACGCCGCCGCCGAAGCCGCCGCCTTCACCCTCACCGACGCCCGCTCCCCGGCCGGCGCCGACACCCGTTCCACGGCCCGTTCCAATGCCGCCGCCGGACCCAGGTCCGTTCGAGGGCGGCCCGCCGATCACGCCCGAAAGCGGATCTCCATAGTTGGCCATATTCACTTGCGGCAGGGGCGCATCCGGGGGCGCAATCACCGTTGGTTCCATCACCAGTTTCGGGTTCGGATTCAGAATTTCCTGGCTCGGCGGCGTGAACTGTCGCATGGCGGCCTTGGGCAGTTTGCCCTTGTTCACCGGGAGCGGGTTGTTATTGCCCCCGCCTCCGCCGCCGCCGGCGGGCTTTGGCTGCGCGGCCGCGGGCATGTAGGCTTCCAGGTTCGGAGCCACCAGGCTCACGCTTTCCCGCACCGTTTGCTGCACCGTCTCGTTTGTGCCCAAAGCCAACCCTACCAGCACCAAGCCGATATGAACCGCCATGGAGATCGCCCGGGACTTGCCGGAATACTCCGACTTGTTCCACATGCTCTTCACGGCAACCGGCTTCGAGGTCACTTCAAGCGGCGGCAGCTTTTCCGGTGCCACCAAGTCCTTGAGGTTGTGGGCCAAGCTCTTCCAGAAGGGCATCCGCGCTTCAGTGAGTTCGTCGTGGATGGCAACCGGCTTTGAAGTAATGTCGCTGGGCAGCGTTTGAGAATGGATGGCGTCGCTGAAGTTCTCGCGGATCCGCACCCAGAACGGCCGGTCGTCCCCGACGCCTTTCACGGCGATCGGCTTCGACGTCACATCGAGCGCGGGCAGTTTCTCGGGAGCAAAGACATCGCGCAGGCTTGCCGCAATCCTGCCGAAGAGCGATTTTCGTTCGGTTTCTACAAGCAAGCGGTCCAGCGGATCATGCTGGTAGAGCCGCGAATTGGGGGTTTCAGGCGCTTCGCTCATAGCACTGTCCAAATCGAAACTTCACGAGCCCACGGAATGCACGGACAAGGGAATGGGAGCCGGCGGGCCAGGAGACCGGCACTCCAATGGACGCTCCGCTGCATCCGCCAGTTACAAAATATGGAAATCGCAAGGCGGACGGTCTTCTGGCATCAGCCTAGCACACTTCCAAACCCGTCCGAACCGCCCTTCCGTCTCCTTAACCTGGTGAGCAATAACGCTCGGGAGGATCGTTTATTGGATTTCGCGGCATTCACGGCGATCCTATTATTTCTGGAAAAGAAACGCCGCGGTTTCTTCCCACATCGCGGGAGTGACGCCGGCCAGGGCGTGGTCGGAGTCATACTCCACCAGCCGCGCAAGGCCGCCCTGCCGCCGCTGGAACTCCCGCGAGTAGCTCACCGGAACAACGGTGTCATTGATGCCGTGAAGCAGCAGCGCGGGGCACTTCGGTTCGGGGTAGTCCTCGTAGCGCAGCCCGTCCTCGATCAGGCCAAACCCGATCGAACGCTCCCGCCCCTCCCCGTAATGGAACACCTCGCGGCTGCCGGTCCGCTGCCAAGCTGCAAAGGCCTCGCTCCCCAGTTCCTTCTCCCAGCGCCGAGGAAAACAGAAGGCGGGGGCCATCAGAGCGATCTTTTGCACTTCGGCATGCCGCGCCGCGTAGAGCGCCGCCAGATAGCCGCCAAGGCTGGAACCGATCACCGCGACATCGCCGGTCCCCGCCGCTTCCGCGATCACCCGCAACTGCGCGGTAATCGTCAAATGTTCAAAATCGCCGTTATCGAGTGCCGGAACCGCCAGACGGAGGCCTCGCTCCGCGAAGCGCTCTCGAAAGTATGTGGCCTTCGAGGACGCCGGGCTCGAAGCGAAACCATGCAAATACACGTAGTTCATCGGTGCCCCTAAGCATACCCGCTTTAGCGCATCCCACTCGAATTCCGCCCCGTTTTGCGAAACGAAGCCGCTTCAAAGCGCAAGAGCCCGTCTCGCCACTCCCACGCCCCGGCCCGCCCACTGGTCCGGTGCCCCGCGTTCCCTTCGAGTGGCCAACTCCACGTCCCAAGCGTTCCGCACCCCGAAACCGCATTCCGATTTCCGGCAACTTGACGGCCTCGCCCGCTCCTGAGAAACTGGTTGATGCCCAACCAGTGTGCGGATGTGGCGGAATTGGCAGACGCGCTAGTTTCAGGTACTAGTTCTCGCAAGGGAGTGGAGGTTCAAGTCCTCTCATCCGCACCATTTCTCCCCGGCCTGCCGGATGCCCCCCGGCGCTTCATGGCCTCCCCGTTCCTTTCATCACTCGCAGGATCGCCGCAATGACACCGCAAGCCAAAGACCGTCTGATTGTCGCCCTTGACCTTGAAACCGTTGCCGACGCGGAGCGTCTGGTGGAGCGGTTGGGAGATGCGGTCACGTTTTACAAGGTCGGGCTGGTGATGCAGCTTGCCGAAGGCACCGACGATTTCATCCGCCGGCTCATCGCCCAGGGCAAGCGCGTGTTTCTGGACTACAAGTATTACGATGTGCCGGAAACCCTGCGCAAGGCCGTTTCCCGCGCGGCCGGGATCGGCGTCTCGTTCCTGACCATACACGGTTCGGGCAATCTGATACGGGCGGCCGTCGCGGCGAAGGGCGGATCGGACCTGAAGCTCTTCACGGTCACCGTGCTCACCGCGATGGACCAGGGAGATATCCGGGAGATGGGCTATAGCGAGCACGACGTCGCCCAACTGGTTGCCTTTCGGGCCCGCAAGGCGCTGGAAGCCGGCTGCGACGGCGTGATTGCATCGGGGCAGGAAGCGGAAACTATCCAATCCCTCTCCGGCGGGAAGTTGCTGGTGATTACGCCCGGCATCCGCCCGGACGGTTACCCTGAGGACGACCAGAAGCGCCGGACCACGGCCGCGATGGCCATCGGCGCCGGTGCGGATTACCTCGTCGTGGGCCGCCCCATCGCCGGGGCGGAGGACCCGCGCGCCGCCGCCGAAGGGTTCCTGCGGGAAATGCAGACGGCCTTCGAAGCGCGCGTCTAGCGCCGCCCGCTCAAGCCCGTTCCGGGGCGTCCTCGGCATCCCGGAACACCTCTTCCCGGATGATGCGTTCGGTCGCCTCATTCAGGTAGTCGTCCAGCGCGCTCCGCAGATCGAGATATTCCGGCCAGAGCGTCTTATCGACAAAACTGCGCGGCGCACGGACGATGACGGTGGTGCGCCGCTGGCGCTTGTAACGGAACGGGCGCAGCCCATAGCGGCGGCAAAGCGCCAGAAACAGGCGGCGCGCCCAGGGATCGTGCAGGGCGATCTGGAACTCGATCGGGGTTTCCGATTGCGCTTGCGGCGCGGTCTCCATCCGGAGCAGTTGTTCCCGCAGCCGGGCGAGAGCGGACGCCGCCGCTTCCCGCTCCCCCGAAGTGATCGCTCCCTCATACAACGCGGCGATCTTGCGCATCCGCTCCCGCACTTTTTGCTCTGGCGTCATCAGATTCTACTGAATAGCACGAAGAGCCCCGGCGTTCGTAAGCTGGCTATATGGGCGGCGACGCGGCTGCATCCAGCGTATAGCAGCTCACTCCCGCACTGTGCTTCCAGAAGGGGCTTCGGTATGGCGAGGCGTTGCTCTGGTCCTCATCCGCTAGGGCGAATGTGGCGCACAGTTCATACTGGCTCTCCTCCTTCGGATGGAAGAGATAGGATGCCTGGGTTCCGGGGGCGTTGATGCGCTCCACATAGCGCTGCTCCTTCAGGGCGGCGAGCGTGGATGGCAGCGGCGCGTCTCCAGCCGCGCGCCGGTTGTAGCGGTCGTGTATGGCCCGGGCGATTGTTTGCAGATCCCGCACCTGTTGGCGGTCCGCTTCGCGCATTCGCTGTATGGCCGGGGTTCCGCTCACCGCAATTCCCGCAATGAAGGTCGAGAGAACGGCGGCCAGCGCCACCGCCGCAAAGTTGCGATTGCAGCC
>JBDIBK010000167.1:0-7964 GCA_039812845.1 Bryobacterales bacterium | reverse complement strand
AGCGTCGCCCGCTATGCGCTGGCGATTGTGCGGGGGACGCGGCCGACGGACGAGTTCGCGTCGGACATCGTGCGCAAGTATGTGAACTTCGGCTCGTCGGTGCGCGGTGCGCAGTTCCTTCTGCTGGCGGCGAAGACGCGCGCGCTCATCCACAAGCGGTATCACGTGACCTATGAGGATGTGAGCACTCTGGCGATTCCCGTGCTCCGGCATCGCGTGCTGCTCAACTTCCATGCCGAGAGCGACCGGCTGGATTCGGATTACATATTGGCAAAGATGATCGAAGGCATTCCGGTTCCCAAGGGGGAATAACGGATTCAAATACGACGGGCGGTTAGAAGTGATGAAGGCGCAACCACAGCGGTTTCTCGACCCCAAGGTGCTGGCGGGCATTTCCTCGCTCGACCTTGTGGCGCGGACGGTGGTGGACGGATTTGTTTCCGGGCTCCACCGCTCGCCGGATTTTGGCTTCAGCCAGGAGTTCGCCGAGTATCGCCCGTACACGCCGGGAGACGACCCGAGGCGCGTGGATTGGAATGTGTTCTCCCGGCTAGACCGGATTTACCTGAAGCGCTACCGCGGCGAGACCAACACCGTGCTCACGCTGCTGCTCGATTGCAGCGCGTCCATGCGCTACAGCTCGCACGCGCTCTCGAAGCTCGACTACGCGCGGTATCTGTGCGCTTCGCTCGCCTACCTTTCGAACCAGCAGCGGGATGCCTGCGGGCTGATTGTATTCGACGAACTGGTGCGCGACTACGTCCCGGCATCCTCGCGCTACGGGCAGCTCAACCGGCTGCTGCATTCGATGGACCGCGCCACCGAGGGAACACAGACTGATTTCGAAGCGCCCTTCCTTCACTTTCAGCAGTTCCTCCGGCGGCGTGGAATCGTCGTGGTTGTGTCGGACTTTTACGCGGAGCCCGATGCGCTGATCCGCCGGATTGAGCCGCTGCGGCAGCGCGGCAACGATGTGGTGCTCTTCCATGTGCTCGACCCGTTGGAGATCGATCCCCAATTCCAGGGAGCGCAACTGTTCGTGGACATGGAGAGCGAGCGAAAGCTCGAAGTCTCCGCCGAGTATCTGCGGGGGCCTTATCGCGACCGCTTGCGGAAGCACCTCGAAACGCTTCACGAGGAGAGCCGCCGGATCGGTCTCGATTACATGCTGCTCTCTTCGGACAAGCCGCTGGACGCGGCACTGCGGGAATATCTGAGCATCCGGCAGGGGAGGTTCTAGATGGGCTTTCTCGCGCCATTGTTCCTCGCCGGTCTGGTTGGAATCGGATTGCCGCTGTGGCTGCATTTGCTGCGCAAGCAGAAGGAAACGCCGGTGCCGTTCTCGACGCTGATGTTTCTTCAGAAGACGGAGCAGCGGCACATCCGGAAGAAGCAGTTGCGCTATTTGCTGCTGTTCGCCTTGAGGGTGCTGATCGTGCTGCTGCTGGCGCTGATCTTCGCGCAACCGTTTTACCGGGAGCCGCTGGCGGTTACGCAATCGAGCCGGCTGCTGGTGGTGGCGCTCGATTCCTCACTGAGCATGCGGCGGGAAGGGCTGGCCGATGCCGCGCGTCGGGAGGCGCTAAGCGTGGTGGACGCCAACGCCGGCAAGGCCATGCAGGTGATCGCGTTCGCCCATGGGGCGACGATGCTGACGGAAATTTCGAACGATGCGGAGAAGGCACGCGAAGCCGTTCGGGCCTGGAAGCCCGGCTATTCGAACGGCTCCTTCGCCGAATTGGCGCAAGCAGCCACCAGCATCCATGCGAATGAGAAGAAGCCTCTCGATCTGCATCTTGTCTCGGACTTGCAGGCGTCCGGAATGCCGGCCGGGTTCGAGGAAAGCCAATTGCCGCCGGGCACCGAACTCGCCGCGCATACGGTGGGGGAAGCGAAGCAGGATAACTGGTCCATCGATGCGGTGGTGGCTCCGTCGCGTGTGGCCCCAGGGGCGAAGGCGTTGGTGCGCGCGGTGCTGGCGAGTTATGCCGGAGAAGACAGGGAATTGCCTCTGGGGCTCTATTTCAACGACGCGAAAGTGGCGTCCGCAAGCGTGAAGCTCAAGGCGGGAGAACGCGCGGAGGCGGCGTTCTCGGAGTTGGAGCCGGGACCGCGCTGGACGCGCGGAGAGGTGCGGATCGAAGCCACGGACGCGCTGCCTGAAGACAATCGCTTCGATTTCGCGCTGGAGAAGACGGATCTGCGGACCGTGGCGTTTGTGAGCGGAGCAACGGTGAATCTTTCCGCCAAGTACATGGAAACGGCGCTGGCGGCGATTCCGAACTCCCTCTATCGTTTCCAGATGCTCGCGCCGGGCCAGCTTAGCGAAGACAATATCCGCACGTTTGCGTATGTGGTGGTGGACGCCGGTGCGGGCGTGTTCCCCGCCATCGCGGCCGACCTCTCGCGCTATGTGCGCTCCGGTGGCGCGGTGTGGATTCTTCTGCCGCGCGGCGGAGAATCCGGCGCGAAAGTTCCGCTTGCGGATACAACCCTGCTCGGCATGAGCCAGGGGGCCGAGCGCGGGGAATTGCGGCTGGATACGCTCGCGCAGGCGCATCCGATCCTCGAAGGCCTGGACGGTCTGCGCGGCATTCGTTTTCTCTCTGCATGGAAGGTCGACGAGAAGGGCTTCGATGTGCTGGCGAGGCTGGGAGACCGGACGCCCGTGCTCCTCGAGAAGCGGCTGGGCGACGGGCGCGTGCTGTTGATGACGAGCGCGCTCGATTCGGCCTCGAACGACATTCCGTTTCATCCCGTTTTCATCCCTTTCATGGAGCGAGTCTCGCGGTATTTGAGCGGGCTGACGGCTCCCGCGGCATCCCGGCATGTCGACGAGTTCTTCGAGGTTCGCGCGCCGGGCGCGATGGGTGCGGCCGCGGGTTACGAAGTGACTGACCCGGCCGGGGTGCGGCTGGTGAGCCGCGCGGAGAGCCTCGCGACGGATGGTGTGCTGCTCGAGGAACCCGGCTTCTACCGCGTGGAACGTCTGGGGGGCCGCGAAGAACTGGTGGCGGCCAATGTGGGCGCACGGGAATCGGACCTGACGCGGATGGACGCGGCCGCGCTTGCCCTCTGGAAGCAGAGCGGCGGGGAAGCGGTGGCCGCGGATCGCGCGGAGAGCAAGAATGATTCGCAAAGGCGAATTCCAGTGGGGTGGTATGGTTTCCTGCTTCTGGCGGGGGTTTTGATTGCGGAATCGGCGGTGGCCAACCGTCACTGGAATCAAGACCCGGACGGCGAGCCGTAGAGGCTCGAATTTCAACGGCCCGCGAAGCGTCCAGACCGAGGGGGCGGGATGCACATTGAGGTATCGCAATGAGCGCACGGGAACAGCTATTTCGTTATCTTGCCGAAGTGGAGCGCCGGTATCGGACGCTCTCCCTGGTGAGGGGCGGCGCCCTGGTTCTGCTGATCGCGGTGGCGGGCACGGCGATTGCCGTCGCGGGCTTGCTGGCGAGGCCGATGGGTTTGAGCGCGCTGCGCGCGTTGCAGTTTGCCTTGTTTCTGTCGGTCGGGTTGGGCGTCGCTTATCTCGTGGGAATGCCGCTCTTCAGTTGGACGCGACGCCGAACGGCGGGCGAACTCGAGCGCCGGAATCCGGGACTGGAACAGCGCCTGCTCACCTTCGCGGAAGCCAACGAAAAGGACCCGGAGAACCCGTTTCATGAGCTGCTCGCGCGGGACGCAATGGACCGGGCGGTGGAGCATTCCCCGGAGAATCTCGTCTCCGGCCGGCGAATCGCCGCGTTCGCTGGCGGGGGAATCGCCGGATTGCTGCTTCTGCTTTGGATGATCTTTCTCGCTCCCCCGCCGTTTGGCCCCGGTGCCGCCCTCCTCTGGGCGGGTTCCGCATCCGCGCGCGAGAGCCTGCTGGCGCGGGTGGAGGTGCAGCCGGGCAATGCAACGATCCGCAAAGGCGCGGACCAGTGGATCACCGCGTCCGTTCACGGTTTTGGATCCGACCGGGCGATCCTGCACGTCCGCGGCGAAGGGCGCGCGGAGTGGGAACGCATTCCGATGACCCAGCAGGAGAACCTTGCCACCTTCGAGTTTCTTCTGGCCGGTGTGGCCCAGCCGCTTGACTATTTCGTGGAGGCGGAAGGCACCCGGTCCCCGCAGTTCCGGCTGAAGACGATCGCGCTGCCGGAGATTGAGAAGCTCACGCTTTCCTATCAGTTCCCTTCGTGGATGGCCATGCCCACCGCGTATCAGGAGTCCGGCGGGGACGTGAATGCGGTGGCGGGCACCAAGGTGACGGTAAGGGTGCAGACGGATAAGCCCCTGGAGCGCGGATTGCTCGTCTTCGACGATGGCGCTGAACTGCCGCTGAAGAGCCAGGGGCTGGATGCCGAAGCGTCGTTCACTCTCGATGAGAAAGCGAAGCGGACGTCGTATTACATTGCTTCGCGGGAATCCGACGGCATCATCCGGATGAGCGAAGACTATTTCATTAAGGTCTCTCCGGAACAGCCGCCGGTGCTGCGCATCGCGAAGCCGGGCAAGGATGCGCGTGTGAGCCCGATTGAAGAATTGGGCATCCAGGTGAGCGCCGAAGACGATTTTGGCATCCAGGCTTTGACGCTGCATTACTCCGTGAACGGGGGTGAGGAACGCACCAAGGCGCTCGCTTTCAGCAAGGGGGCGCGGCGGATTGATGCGGAGGCGATGCTCTATCTTGAAGACTTCAAGCTTGTGCCGGGCGACATCGTCTCCTACTACGCCAGCGCGAACGATTCGCGCAATACCGTGCGCACCGATATCTATTTTGCCGAAGCGCAGCCGTTTGAAAAGAACTTCAGCCAGAGCCAGGTCAGCAGCCAGCCCGGACAGCCCGGCGATGAGCAGGGGGACATCGCGCAGCGGCAGAAGGAAGTGATCGCAGCCACCTGGAACCAGATCCGCACTCCTCCCGAAGGAGCGGCGCTGCGGGAGACTTCGCAGTTTTTGTCGGAGGTCCAGGACAAACTGAAGGACCAGGTGCAGACGTTGGCGCAGCGCATGCGGGCACGCATGCTCACTGAGAGCGGGGAATCCTTCAAGCGCTTCGCGGAACAGATGGATAAGGCGGCCGGGGAAATGGCGCGAGCCGTGGACGAACTGAAGGGAGCCAAGTGGAAGACCTCCATCGAGCCGGAGCAGAAGGCGCTGCAGGCGCTGCTGCGGGCGCAGAGCATGTTCCGGGATATTCAGGTGGCGCAGCAGCAGGGCGGGGGAGGGGCGGGAGGCAGCGGAGCCAGCCGCGACCTTGAGAGTTTGCTGGATCTCGAACTGGATACCGAGAAGAACCAGTATGAGACGGGCCAATCGCAGGCATCGGGCGGCCAGCAGCAACAGCGGAACGCGGAACTCGAAGCGATGCTGCGGCGGCTTGAGGAACTGGCGCGGAGGCAGCAGGAATTGGCGGAACAGGCGAAGCGGAATCAGCAGCAGGCGGCTTCGCGCTGGCAGCAGGAGATGCTGCGCAGAGAGGCCGAGGAACTCCGCAAGAAGATGGAGCAGATGGCTCAGCAGCAATCCCAGGGGAGCCAATGGCAGCAGCAATCGATGAGCCGCAATCAGCAGGGCCAGCAGAGCCAGCAGGGGCAATCGTCGCAAGAAGGGCAGCGGTCGCAGCAGCAAGGCCAGCAAAGCCAGTCTCAGAGCCAATCCCAGGGTCAGCAGTCTCAAGGCCAGCAAAGCGCGCGCCAACAAGGCGGCCAGCAACAACAGCAATGGCGGCAGCAGCAGGCGGGGGACCGGCAGGGCCTTTCGCGCGATGCCCAGGAGCGATTGCAGCAGATGCGCCAGCAGGGCGTGGACCCTCGCTTGCAGCAGGCGCTAAACCGGCTGGAGCAGGCACAGCGGGAGATGGAGCGGGCCGGTTCTCAGAACGCAACGGACCGCGGCCAGCGCGACCAGGCAACGGAATCGGCGGCGCGCAGCCTGCAGGAAGCCGAATCGGCGCTTCGCGGCATCCGCAGCGCGGGCGACGAAGAGGTTCTCGATCAACTGGCGGAGAAGGCCGGGGACCTGGCAAACCGCCAGCAGGAATCCTCGAACAAAGTGCGCGAGACTTTCGGCGCTTCCGGCGCGCGGCCAACTCCGCAATCCCTGCGCCAGCAGAATCGCCTGGACCCCGAGCAGCGTAAGCAGGCGATGGAGCTTTACGACGACAAGCAGGAGATCGCCGAAGAAATTGAGAAGCTGCAGAGCGAGATGCAGCAGGCGGCCCGCCGCCTGGCCAACAGCCAGCGCAGTGCCGCGGAGAAGCTGCGGGAAGGCCTCAGGGAGGCCCAGCAGGATGAATTAGGGCAGCGCATGCGTTACTCGGCGGAGTTGATCCGCCGGGGGATGGGGTCAATGTCCTATTTGCGGGAGGCGCCCGTTGGGCAGGGCTTGCGCCGTTTGCAGGAAAAACTGATGGAAGCGCGGGATTCCTTGCGCACGGGCGGACAGCGTCCGGCGGATCTGGCGGCCGCGCTGCGCGGTGTCGAGCGCCTTCGCCGCTCCGCCGAACAGGCCGCGCAAGCGGAGCAGATGCGCCAGGCGCAGCAACAGCGTCAGCAAGCGCAACAAGGGCAACAGGGCCAGAGGGGCCAGCAGCAAGGCGAACAAGGGCAGCAAGGCCAACAGCAGGGCCAGCAGCCTGGCCAAGGCGCGCAAGGCCAACAGGCCGGGCAGCAACAAGGCCAGCAGGGGCAGCAGGGGCAACAGGGTCAATCCGGCCAGCAAGGGCAGGGAGGGCAGCAAGGGCAGCGCGGCCAGCCGCGGAACGGCGAGCAGCGGTATCAGCCGTCGGGCGGCGCGGGAGATGGGGCCGGATATTCGGCGATGAACGATGGGTCCCTTCCCATCGGGCCGGTCTCGCCCGTGCGCAGCGCGGAGGATGTGCGGCGGGATTACCAGCGAACCATGCGGGAACTGGAGCAGATCGCCAGGTCCGCCAGCGACAATCCCGAACTTGCCCAGGAGGTGCGTGAAATCATCGCACGCATGCAGAAGCTGGATCCCGCACGCTTCAACAGCGGCACGCTCATGGAGCGCATCCAGCACACTATGCTCCCGGCTCTCGCCGAACTGGAGGCGCAACTGCGCCTGAAAGAGATGCAGCGGGAAGGCGGAGTGGTCCGCAGCGAAACCAACGCCCGCGTACCCGAGGGGTACGGCGATGCGGTGGCCGAGTACTTCCGGAAATTGAGCGAGAAATTCAGCGGCGGCAAGTAGGCGAGATTCCGAAACAGGAACGTCCTGCTGGTGCCGCTGCTCAGTTTGCGAGGGGGAAGGTGCCCTTGCGGATATAAGGTCGTTCGCAGGGATCTCGGGGTGCCGTCATCGTTATTGATCCAGGGATTCTGGGCGGCGCGCCATGCTTCCGAGGGGCCCGTGTGTCCGTCGATTCTGTGTTCGACCGAATCGAAGCCGGAATGAAAAGACGCACCACGACGTAGTCATGATCTGACTACGATAGGCCTTGGAAGAGAGACAGCTATGCGCAGGACCGACACGCATGTTCGTGCACGCATCGACACCGACACCAAGGAGCGCGCCAACGATGTCCTGGCCGCCATGGGGCTGTCGATTTCGGACGCAATCCGGCTTCTAATGCTGCGTGTTGTTGATGAGCGTCGTCTGCCGTTCGAGATCAAGGCACCGAACGGGACTACCCGCAAGGCGATTGCCGAACTGGAGTCTGGGAAGGGCAAAGGCTTCAAGAGCGTGGATGCACTGTTGGCGGACCTGAATGCGAACGATTGAGCGATCATCGATATTTGGGCGCGACTACAAGCGTGTGAAGGCGACGCCCCGCCGCGGCGCAAATGTCGATTCGTTGTTGTCATCCGTGTTGGGGCCGCTGATATCGGACGCCGTGTTGCCCGCGAGTAACCTTGACCATGCATTGAGCGGCGATCGGGCTGGCTACCGCGAGCGCCACGTTAAGCCTGACTTGCTGCTGATCTATCGAAGAGTCGGCGACGATATCC
>JBDIBK010000166.1:0-7980 GCA_039812845.1 Bryobacterales bacterium | reverse complement strand
TCCGGATGAGCCTTCGTGGAACCGGGCGCCCTTGATCGAGCGCCCGGCTTTTCCACACTGTGCTGTTCTGGCTACACCGTGCTGTTCTGGCTACACTGTGCTGTTCTAGCTTAGGCCGTGCTGTTCCGGCTTAGGCAGTCGCCGCGGCGCCGGCGGCGGAACGCAGGTCTTCCGCTTTCGCCGTCGATTCCCACGGGAAGGTATCGCCGCTGCGCCCGAAGTGGCCGTAAGCGGCCGTGGCGCGATAGATCGGCCGGCGAAGGTTCAGGTAATCGATGATGCCCTTGGGCGTGAGCGGGAAGATCTCGCGGACGAGATCGGAAATCCGGTCGTCGCCAATCTGCCCGGTGCCAAAGGTATCCACCATCACGGAGACGGGTTCGGCAACGCCGATGGCATAGGCCAACTGCACTTCCGCTCTCGATGCCAAGCCGGAAGCGACGATGTTCTTCGCCACGTGGCGCGCCATGTAGCAGGCCGAACGGTCCACCTTTGTCGGATCCTTGCCCGAGAAGGCGCCTCCGCCGTGACGGCCCATGCCGCCGTAGGAATCCACGATGATCTTGCGTCCGGTGAGACCGGTGTCGCCGTGGGGTCCGCCGATGACGAAGCGTCCGGTGGGATTGATGTGGAACTTCGTGTTCGCATCCACCATCGCACCGGGGACGATCGGGTCAATGATTTCGGCTTTCACCGCCGCGCGCAGGTCTTCGGTGGAGACCTCGTCGTCGTGCTGGGTGGAAATCACCACGGCTTCCAAACGAACGGGTTTGTCGCCGTCGTATTCCACGCTCACCTGGCTCTTGGAATCCGGCCGCAGGAACTTCAGTTTGCCGGAGCGGCGCACGTCGGTATTCTGCTTCACCAACTGATGAGCGAGCATGATCGGCAGCGGCATCAGTTCGGGGGTTTCGTCGCAGGCGTAACCGAACATGAGGCCCTGATCCCCGGCCCCGCCGGTATCCACGCCCATGGCGATATCCGGCGATTGCGCCTGGATGGCGTTGAGGACGCTGCAGGTCTTGCCGTCAAAACCCATGCGCGCATCGTTGTAGCCGACATCGAGAACCACCTCGCGAACGAGGGTGGGGATATCGATGTAGCTGGTGGTTGTAATTTCGCCGGCCACCAGAACCAGTCCGGTAGTCACGAGGACTTCACAGGCAACGCGGCCCCGGGGGTCGTCCCGAAGGACGGCGTCAAGGACGGAGTCGGAAAGTTGATCGGCCAGTTTATCCGGATGGCCTTCTGAGACCGACTCAGAGGTGAAGATATGGCGTGCTCCTGCCACGATAGTAAATCCTCCTCAATCAGGTGCTTGCCAGGCCGATCCTCAAGCTGTCACGTAAATCCTTCGATTGCAACGAATTACGAGAATAACGGCGGGACGAAGGAGCGCTGGCCTAACCTTCTAAGTGTACGGAGGAACTGGGACCGCGTCAATCGCGGACCGTATTGGTCGCTCAAACGGGGGCGCATCGCTATAATGAGGGCACGATCCTCGTGGTTGAACGCTTGGTACTGTGAAACAACCGATCATCGTCATTGGTGCCGGATTGGCCGGCTGCGAGGCGGCATGGCAAGCGGCCAACGCCGGATTTGAAACCGTTCTTTATGAGATGCGGCCGGTGAAGCAAACGCCCGCGCACCGGACGGGCGACTTCGGCGAACTGGTTTGCAGCAATTCGCTCAAGAGCGATTCTCCCGGCTCCGCGCCCTGGCAACTCAAGCAGGAGATGCGCCGGATGGGCAGTCTGCTGATGCGGGCCGCCGAATTCGCGCGCGTGCCCGGCGGCAACGCCCTGACGGTGGACCGGGAACGCTTTAGCCACAGGATCACGGCGGAACTCGAAGCGCATCCGCTGATCGAGATCCGCCGGGAAGAAGCGGCGGCCATCCCCAGCGGAGGCCTGGTGGTGATTGCTTCCGGACCGCTGACAAGCGATGCGCTGGCCGAACGCATTGCGCGGCTGACCGGCAGCGAGCGCCTCTTTTTCTATGATTCGATCAGCCCGATCGTCTGGGCGGATTCCATCGATATGGAGATCGCTTTTCGCGCCAACCGCTACGACAAGGGTCTCGACGGCAGCGCCGATTACATCAACTGCCCGCTGGACCGTCCGCAATACGAACGCTTCCTGGAGGAGCTGGGCGCGGCTCAACAGTACAGCGCCCATATTCCCGAGGATGTTCCCTACTTTGAATCCTGCCTTCCCATTGAGGAACTGGCGCGGCGCGGGAAAGATTCACTGCGCTTCGGCCCGATGAAGCCGGTGGGGCTGACGGATCCGCGCACGGGACGATGGCCGTATGCGGCCGTGCAACTGCGGCAGGAGAATGCCCGGGCCGACAGCTACAACCTGGTGGGCTTTCAGAACTATCTGCGCTTCGCGGAGCAGCAGCGCGTCTTCCGCATGATCCCAGGGCTGGAGAACGCGGAGTTTGTGCGTTACGGCCAGATCCACCGGAACACGTACATCAACGCGCCCGCGCTCCTGAACGAAACGCTGCAATTGCGAAGCGAACCCAGAATCCTCTTCGCCGGGCAGATTTGCGGGGTGGAGGGATACGTGGAATCGATCGCCACCGGGCTGATGGCGGGCATCCACGCGGCGGCGCTTGCCCGCGGCGGAGCGCCCCGCCCCTTTCCGCGGGCTACAGCTCTGGGTTCGCTGTGCCACTACATGACACATGCCGATGCCGCGCATTACCAGCCCGCCAACATTACGTTCGACCTGCTTCCGGCACTCGACGAAGAACGGCGGCTGCGCTTTCGCCGGGATCGCAAGGCCCGGCACGCGGAGATTTGCCGGGAGGCCGCTTGCGCGCTCGAGCGGCACCTCAACGGCGCGGATGGCCATGTGACGTTGGCACGAGAGGCAACGGAGGCTGGCGTATGAGCGACGCACCCGCCCCCAGTTTCAGGCGGATTCCGTATGAGGAACGCCCGGACTACACGAAAGAACTGCTCCAGATTCCCGCCGAATCGCGTGAACGGTTGCTGAGCGCGCTCGCGATCGTCTACGGGGAGGAGAAGGCCGCCCGCTGTTACCCGGAGGTGGAGCGCATTCTGCAGGTGCATGCCGCGCACCAGCCCCAGGAACTCCGCGAGCGGGACCGCAATTTCCGTGAGATCGACCGCTTCACGGAGCGCGATATCGTCGCCATCACTTACGGGGACCTCATCCACAGCCCCAACAAGCCCCCGCTGGCCATCTTGCGGCAGATCTTCGACGAGGTCTTCGCGGGCACCTTCAACGTCGTCCACCTGCTGCCGTTTTTCCCGTATTCCTCCGACCGAGGATTCAGCGTGATCGACTACACGGAGGTGGACCCCCACCTCGGCACCTGGGACGACATCCGCCTTCTGGGAGGGACGCGCCGCCTGATGTTCGATGGCGTTGTGAACCACGTCTCCGCCCAAAGCCTCTGGTTCCGCGAGTTTCTGAACGGCAACCCGGAGTACGAGAATTTTTTCATCAGCTTTTCCACCAAGGAAGCCATCAGCCCCGACCACCTCCGCCTGATTCTTCGCCCCCGGACCTCCAGCCTTCTGACCGCCTTCCCCACCCTTCGCGGCGTGAAGCACGTGTGGACGACGTTCAGCGCCGATCAGATCGACCTCAATTACCAGAACGAGAAGGTGCTGTTCCGCGTGCTGGAGGTGCTGCTCTACTATGTGCGGCAAGGAGCCGATATCCTGCGGCTCGATGCCGCGACGTACCTCTGGCGAGAGCTGGGTACGAGCTGCGCGCACCTCAAGCAAACGCACGCCTTGATCCAATTTTTCCGGGCGGTGATGGATGTGGTAGCGCCCACCGTGGGCCTGATCACCGAGACCAACGTTCCGCACGAAGACAACATCAGCTATTTCGGAGACGGTCACAACGAAGCGCACATGGTGTACAACTTCGCGCTGCCGCCGTTGGTGCTCTGGACGCTTCATTCCGGCGACTGCACGTATCTGGCGCACTGGGCGGCGAGCCTGCGGACCCCCTCCCTGACCACTACGTTCTTTAACTTTCTCGATTCGCACGACGGGATTGGGCTTCTGCCCGTCCGGAATATTCTTTCCGCAAACGAAATCCAGCAATTGGTGGACCGGACTTACGCCAATGGCGGTCTGGTTTCGATGCGCACCAACTCCGACGGCACAACGACGCCCTATGAGCTGAATATCCCGTGGTACAACGCCATCAACCCGGACAATGCCGGTGAGGACCCGGACGTGAAGATCGACCGGTTTCTCGCGTCGCGGGCGATTGCGCTCACCATGAAGGGGGTCGCCGCCGTTTATCTGCCGAGCATTATCGGCGCGCACGTGACGGCCGACACGCCCATCGATTCCAAGGACCCGCGCAGCATCAACCGGAATACGATCAACGCCCCTGCGCTTTTCGAGCAATTGCAGGATTCGAGTTCCGCCGCCGCGCGCATCGCGCACCGCTTCAGCAACATGATTTCCGTGCGCGTGGGCTCGCCCGCGTTTCATCCCGCGGCCACACAAAGGGTGATGTTCGTGACGCCGGCGGTCTTCTCGGTGTACCGAGAGAGCCTCGACGGAAAGCATCTGGTGCTGTGCCTGACTAACATCACGAACGAGTTCCAGGAGTTCAATGCCACGGCGGAACAGCTTCACTACCCGGTACAAAGCTGGGTGGGCCTGTTGACCGGTGAAACAATTCCAGGCTCGGGCGGGGGACTGCGCTTCAAGCTCAAGCCGTATGAGGTTCGATGGCTGAGGGCGATCTTGCCGTCGACATGAGGCCGGGACGCGAAGTGGATCCGACCCCAGATTTCCGGTTTGCGCCCCAGAGTTCGCACGCGTGCGCTTCCGATTTTGCTATCCTACGTTCGGATGGCTATTTTCGGCACAGCGGCGCATCATCACGGGCATCCTCATCCACCGTGTGCGCGGGCGTGTTGGTAATCGCCAACTTTTTCGATTTTGCCGCCCGCCTGCTTTAGGCGGGCTTTTCTATTTGTGGCTACTGCAATGAATCTTGATTTCACGAAACTCGATGGGCTGGTGCCTGCCGTCATCCAGGATTCCGAAACGAACCGTGTGTTGATGGTGGGCTTTATGAATGAAGAAGCCTGGCGGAAGACGCTCGAAACCGGCTTTGCCACCTTCTATAGCCGCACCCGCAACAAGCTGTGGATGAAGGGAGAATCCTCCGGGCATCGCCTGGAGGTGAAGGAAATCCGCACCGATTGCGACCAAGATACGGTGCTGCTGAAGGTGGTGGCGCATGGCCCCGGCGTCTGCCACGAAGGATACGAAAGCTGCTTCTTCCGCGAGTGGCGGGAAGGCGAGTGGGCGGTGACGGACGAGAAGGTTTACGACGAGGCGAGCGTCTATGGAGGCAAGAAATGAACGTGCTGAAACTGGGCATTCCCAAAGGCAGCCTGCAGGACGCCACGATCGATCTTTTCCGCCGCGCGGGGTTCACGATCAACGTCAACACCCGCTCCTATTACCCCGGCATCGACGATTCCGAGATTCAGTGCATGCTGATCCGCGCCCAGGAAATGGCCCGTTATGTGGAGAACGGCATCCTGGACGCCGGCCTCACAGGGCGCGACTGGATTCAGGAAAACGGCGCGCATGTCGAGGTGCTCAGCAATCTGGTGTATTCGAAGCAGAGTTTCCGCAGCGTCCGGTGGGTGCTGGCCGTGCCGGAAGCTTCCCCCATCCAGGGAGTGAAGGATCTTGCGGGAAAGACGATCGCGACCGAACTCGTCAACACCACGAAGAAGTGGCTTGCCGATAACGGGGTTGAGGCCCGGGTGGAGTTCAGTTGGGGCGCCACGGAAGTGAAGCCGCCGGAACTCGCGGATGCGATTGTGGAAGTGACCGAGACCGGTTCCTCACTGCGCGCGAACAAGCTGCGGATAGTCGAGACGATTCTCGAATCGAACACCCAGTTCATCGCCAATCTGGGCTCCTGGGGAGATGCATGGAAGCACCATAAGCTTCAGGATCTGGTGCTGCTGCTCGAAGGCGCGATGAACGCCCTCAGCAAGGTGGGCCTGATGATGAACGTGGAGCGGACGAACCTCCCGAATGTGCTCGCCGCCCTGCCCGCGCTGAAGCGGCCCACGATTTCGAGCCTGAGCGACGAGGATTGGGTGGCCCTCAACACGATTGTGGAAGAGGTCACGGTGCGCACGATCATCCCGCGCCTGAAAGAAGCGGGCGCGCAGGGCATTGTCGAATATCCGCTCAACAAGATCGTTCTCTAGCTGGCAAGCAAACCCATGATTCGGATTCTTGAAGCAAAACAAGCGAAGGGTCTTCTCAAGCGGAAGTCCGCGCGCCTCGATGAGGCGGAGGGCATCGTCCGGCCGATCCTCGAAGGCGTCCGCAAGCGCGGCGACAAAGCGCTGCTCGAATACGCGCGCAAGTTCGATGGATTCGAGCGCAAGACGGTGCACGTGCCGGAGAAGGAACTCGACGCGGCGGCGAAACGGCTGACACCCGCTTTCCGCAATGCGGTGAAGACGGCCTCCGCGAACATCCGGGCATACGCCAAGACGCAGTTGCCCGCGGAGCGCCACAGTGAGGTGAGCGCGGGCATTCGCCTGGGCCAGATTGTGCGCCCGCTGGATACGGTGGCGGCATACATTCCGTCCGGCCGCTATCCGCTGCCTTCCACCTTGCTGATGACGGTGATCCCCGCCCAGGTGGCGGGCGTGCCGAACGTCTGCGTCGCCACGCCGCGCGGGGTGGATGAGATCTTTGGCACGGCCTCCCTGCTGAAGACGCCACACGTCTTTGAAATGGGCGGGGCGCATGCCATCGCCGCGTTCGCTTATGGCACGCGCAGCGTCCCCAGGGCAGACCGGATCGTCGGCCCCGGCAATATCTATGTCGCCGCCGCCAAGAAGCTGCTTGCCGGAGAAGTGGGCATCGATTTCGTCGCCGGGCCCACGGAAATTCTGCTGATCGCCGCGGAGGGCAAGCCCGCCCTTCTGGCGGCGGACATGCTTGCCCAGGCGGAACACGATACGGACGCGAGCGCGATCCTGCTCACCACGTCGCGCACCCTCGCGGAGGCCGTCGCCACGGAGATGGAACGCCAGTTGGAGACGCTCCCGACCGCGCCCATCGCGCGCGTCGCTATCCGCAGGAACAGCGCGATCCTGCTGGTGGATTCGCTCGAGCAGGCCGTTGAGCTGTCGAATCTGTTCGCGCCGGAACACTTGAGCATCCCCTCGCGCAGCCTGCTTGCCAAGGTGCGGCACGCGGGCAGCGTTTTTATCGGGCCGCACAGCCCCGAAGCGGCCGGCGACTACGCATCGGGACCCAATCACGTGCTGCCCACCAACGGCGCCGCGCGCTTGCGGGGCGGGCTCTCCGCCGCCGATTACCTGAAGGTGATTTCCGTGCAGGAGCTTTCCCGCAAGGGGCTGCAAGGCATTCTGCCCGCCATCACCACGCTGGCGCGGGCGGAAGGCCTCGAAGCCCATGCCAGATCCGTGGAGGTTCGCCAGAATGCCTGAGACTGTTTCGAGCAGCGCCGCTGCCCGCCCGCGGGCGAGACGCGCGATTGAGAAGATGGCACCTTACCGCCCGCCGACGGGCGGACGCCAGGAGCTGCTGCGGCTCGACTTCAATGAAAATACGATCGGCTGTTCGCCCAAGGTGCACGAGTTTCTTTCAACCAGCCTGAACGCCGGCAGCCTTCCCGCGTATCCCGAGTATTCGGAGACCCGCCGGGACCTTGCCGCCTTCTTCGGCGTGGAAGAAGCGGGGCTGGCGCTCACCAACGGCACCGACGAAGCGATCCAGGTGCTGGTGAACACCTATCTCGACGATCGTCAGGAGTGCCTCATCCTGCAGCCGGCATACGCGATGTACCGCTTCTATGCCGAGGTAGCGGGAGCCGAAGTATTCGCACTCGACTACCACCCGGATACGCTCGCATTTCCGCTGGAGCAGGTGCTGGAATCGATCTCCGCGAACACGCGCCTCAT
>JBDIBK010000165.1:0-7989 GCA_039812845.1 Bryobacterales bacterium | reverse complement strand
GGCGGAGCGCTCGATGAAGTGCCGGGAGTGACTCGCAGAAGTTTCGGGCCCGGCAATGAACGGCCCGTAATCCGGGGTTTCGACGGAGATCGCGTACTGGTGCTGCAGGACGGGATGCCTACCGGGACGATGTCTTCCAGTTCCGGGGACCACGGAGAACCGATCAACGTCGCCAGCGCGGAAAGGGTGGAGATCATTCGGGGCCCCGCAACCCTGCTCTATGGAAGCAATGCCATCGGCGGTGTGGTGAATGTCGTCGGCTATGGCAATCATCTGCATGAGCACCAGCATCAGACGCTGAGCGGCAACCTGTCGGCTTCAGGAGGATCCGCCAACGGAATGTTCGGGGGCAGCGGGGGCTTCGAATACGGACACCGCGGATGGCTTTTGTGGGGCGGCGGCGGCGGCCAGCGCACCAGCGACTACCAGACGCCCGTGGGGCGAGTCTTCAACTCCGCCACGGATTCGCGCAATACCTATGGCGGGTTCGGCAAGTACAACCAGAAGGCCTACTTCAACCTGGAATACACCTTCGGAGAGGGCAACTATGGCGTGCCTTTCGCCGCGGAGATCCATTCGCACGGAAATGAGCACGAAGAAGGGCACGGCGATGAGGAGGGTGCGCACGATTCCGCCGCGGAAGAAGCGGAAAAGATCGGAATCGGCTGGCGAAGGCACAATCTGCGAGGGGAGCTGGGCTTCACGCACATGCCGCGCTTCGCGGAGAATTTCACCCTTGTCCTCAACCACTCGGATTGGGAGCATCGCGAAATGGAAGGCGGCGCGGTCGGCACCGAGTTCTTCAACAAACAGACCGTCTATCGCGGAACCTTTGACCAGAAGCAGCGGGGCAACCTCACCGGCACCTTCGGGTTCTGGGGCATGCATCGAGACCTGCGCGCGATCGGTGAGGAGGCTCTGGCACCCCCAACCGCACAGAACGCGTTTGCCTTGTTTGCGCTCGAAGAACTCACGCGGGAACGGGTGAAATGGCAGTTCGGAGGCCGGCTCGAAAGAAATGGATTCCAGCCAATGGGCTTGGTGGATAGAAGTTTCACTGCGTTTTCAGGCTCCGCCGGATTTGCCGTGCCGCTCCAGAACGGGTTTACCTTCGCGACCAGTTTCAGCCATACGGCGCGTGCGCCTGGCCTGGAAGAACTCTACAACCACGGCCCTCACGTGGGGAACCTCACCTACGAGGTGGGAAATTCAGAACTTGGCGTGGAGCGAAGCAATGGCGTGGAGGCGTCCCTGCGGAAACTTTCGGAGCGCTTCCATCTGGAGGCGAACCTCTTTCTCTACCATTTCTCGGACTTTATCTTTCTGGCTCCTACCGGCGAACGGGAGCATGGCCTGGCCGTCGCAAACTACACGCAAGGCAACGCGCGCTTCTGGGGATTTGACGGACGGCTGGACGCGGAGACAGTGCGCAATCTCTGGCTGAAGGTGGGCTTTGACTCGGTGAATGCGACCCTAACCGATCTCCACACTGGGCTGCCCCGCATCCCGCCGAGACGGGTTCGGCTGGGCCTCGATTTTCGCCCTGGCAGGTTCAGCTTTGAGCCGGAACTGGCGCTGGCCAGCCGCCAGGACCGCACCTATTTTGACGAAACGGAGACCGCGGGATACGCGGTGGTCAATTTCCGCTCGTCGTATGCGATTGCGACGTCACACACCACGCATATCTTCTCCGTGGATGCATTCAACCTGGGGAATCGCCTGTGGCGGAACCACCTTTCATTCATCAAGGACCTGGCACCGGAGATCGGTCGGGGCATTCGTTTCGGATACACGCTGCGGTTCTTCTAGCGGGAATTTCACGCGGAAAGCCGAAAGGGGGAACCAGCCCGGTTCCCCCTTTCTTGTTGGTCCGGCAAGCGGCGGATGACTACATGCCGTTCGGGGCCTGTGGCACAGCCGGCGCTCCCGCGGGCGGGGTGCCCGGTTGACGGCGGTTGGGCCGATTCCGACGCTGATCTCGTTGCTCGGAACGGAGTTCGGCGAGTTTCGTGCGTTGCTCGGCCGTGAGGATGTTGTTGTGGATGGCGGCGCGCGCTTTCAGCGAAATCGCAAGCAGGTTTCCCTGGAGAGATCCCACCTGATTGGCGAGCCCATCCAAAGTGGAATCCGTCGCACCGCTGTTCGTCGCATCGGCAATCTGAGACTGAAGATTGCGCAGTTGTTCCCTCAGGGGCTGGCTTGCTTCGCGCGCGGATTTGCCCTGTGCGCGAATCGCTTCTTTCTGCGCATCGGTTAGATTCAGGAGGCGCGCCATCATGGGGCTGAGAAGGTCGCAACCCTGGCACGCGCCTGCAAACGCGCCGCCGCGCATGCCCGGTCCCATTGGTCCGCGGTCGCGCATGCGCCCGGGCCCCTGAGCGACGGCGGTTGTAACGGCAAGCAATGCCGCAAGGCCGGCAGTGAAGAGAGCCTGTTTCTTCATGATCAATACCTCATCGAGTGCAATTGCCGGACGGCTCCGGCTTCCATCGTGGGGAATCTCCCACTTTCGAATTGATGGCTTGTCAGTAGAAACACGGCGCGAGAGAAAAGGTTGCGGTGGCCTGGCAATCCCGCCGATGGGGCGATGGATCGCCGCCTATGAGGGCGGCGTCTGCTGACGTGCTTCGAGCTTCTCCACCTTCTCCCGGAGGCTGGCGATTTGTTCCCGCATTTTGCCGATCTTCGCGAGGTTGGCAAGCTGTACGAGATACTCCTTCAGCGGGCGCGCCGGCGTGCCCCAGACCACCTCGCCGGAACGCACGATCTTGGAAGTAAGGATGCCGCTTCCGGACCCCACTGTGGCGCGCGTTTCGATGCGGGCTTTATCTCCGATACCGACCTGCCCCCCGATCACCGCGTAATCCTCGACGGTCACGCCACCCGAAAGCCCGGTTTGAGCCACGATGACGACATGCTTGCCGATCCGGCAGTTGTGCCCGATGTGGACAAGATTGTCGATTTTGGTGCCCTCACCGATTAGAGTGACACCGAGCGCGGCGCGATCGACGGTGGTGTTGACACCGAGTTCAACATCGTCCTCAATCACCACGCGGCCCACTTGCGGGAATTGCTCGTAACGGCCTTCGTTCATTACGAAGCCGAAGCCATCCGCCCCCAGCACGCATCCGGCGTGGAGCACCACGCGGTCGCCGATCTCCACTTCGTTGTAAATGGTTACGTTCGGATGGATAGTGCAGCCGGAGCCGATTCGCACGAAGTCGCCCACGATCACTCCCGGCGCAAGATAGGTCCCCTCGCCCACGACGCTGCCGGAGCCGATGACCACTTCGGCGCTGATCGATGCGCTATCCGCCACGATGGCGTCGTAGGCGACTTTGGCCGTCGGGTGAATCCCCTCCAGCCGCCTGGGGAGCGGATGGAAGAAGCGGATGGCGCGGGCAAAGTCCGTGCGCGGCTGCCGGGAACGGATCACCGTGCGCTGTTCCGCGTTGGGATACTCCGTGGGCACGAGGAGGCAGCCCGCGGCGGAGGCCGGAGCCCGTTCGGCGGCCTTCCGATTGCCAACGAAGGCGAGGTCGGAAACGCCCGCCGCCTCCAATTCCGCGACGCCTTCCAACTGGCGTTCCCCATCCCCCTCAAAGGTGAGCCCAAGACTTTCCGCGACGCGCCGGACTTCCATTTCAGTTCGCCTCCCGGATGGCGAGATCCGCGCCTAAACTGCTGCGAGCCGCCATCGCTAGTAGGATACTGAATTGTGGCTGTCGATCCCTCCACGTACGTTGCACCCACCGCGGTGGTTCATCCCGAAGCAAGGGTCGGCCCCGGCTGCCATATCGGCGAGTTTTGCGTGGTCGAACGAGATGTGGAAATCGGCGCGGAGTGTCGGCTGGAACCCTACGTCTTCGTGAAGCGCTGGACAACGATGGGGAACCGGAACGAGATCTCCGCCGGCACGGTACTGGGGACGGATCCGCTCGACAAGAATTTCACCGGCGAACGCTCGTATCTGCGGATGGGCGACGGGAACCGCATCCGGGAGCACTTCACCATTTCGCGCGGCACGAAGCCCGAGTCCGTGACCTTGATCGGCAATGGCAACTACGTGATGACCTCCGGGCATATTGCCCACAATTGCGTGGTTGGCAACAACGTGGTGATTGCCAGTTGTTCGCTTGTCTCCGGCTATGTGGAAGTGGAGGATGGCGCGTTCATTTCCGGTGGGGTGGCTATCCACCAGTTTTCGAAGATTGGCCGGCTCTCGATGGTGGGCGGCCATTCTGGTGTAAACCTGGACGTGCCGCCGTTTCTGATGTCGGTCGGCTTTCGCGTGGAGGCGATTGGCCCGAATGCCGTGGGTATGCGGAGGGCAGGCTACAAGAGCGCCGACGTGATCGCGGTGAGGAATGCGTTTCGGCTGCTGTATTTGAGCGGCCTTTCGCGCGCGGAGGCGTTGGCGAGGCTCGAAGCCGGCCCCGCCGTGAGCCGGGAGATCGCGGCGTTTGTTCGGTCGAGCAAGCGAGGCATCTGCCCGCCACGGCGAAGGACCCTTCAGAGGAAGGGGCCGCATGGGTGGACCGAAGCGGAGGAAAGCGCGGACGAGATGGCGGGGGAAGCGGACGATTCCGCAGCCGAATGATGCGCGTGAACGCCTCCGCGAAATTCTTCCTAGCATACACCCTGTTGGTGCTGTACTTGTGCCTTTTCCCATGGGTGACGAAGCCGGGCGCGCCTGGCCCCTGGCTGACTTGGATCTGGGCCGGGGGCCGCACCGGAATCGCCGATTTCTCTCTGAATCTGCTCCTGTTTTTCCCCTTGGGGATCAGCGGGGGTTTGTTTTTCCGCGGCAGCGGGCGCGCCGTGCCAGTAGTATTGCTCTGTGCCACCCTTTCCCTGCTGATCGAAGTGCTGCAAGGCTGGCTTCCAGGCCGCGTGAGCAGCATGAGCGATCTGCTGAGCAACACGGCCGGCGCGGCGATGGGCTGCCTGGCGGCTCCGTCGCTGGCTGCGCTCGCTCGTCATGAGTTCCGCGGCCTGCAAGCCGCGCGTGTCTGCGCGCCCGCCGCGATCCTCGCAGCCAGTTTCTTTGCGGGCCAAACCTTTCCGTTCATTCCCCGCTATCGGCTGCCGCATTTGCGCAATGCCTTCGGCCCCGTGCTCGAACTGGGGGACGGGCTGCAGGTGTTCACCGTGTTGCTGGTGCTGGCGGCGGCGGCCTACCTGTTGCGTTTGTCAATGACGCCGCCCCTGCGGAGGCATTGGTGCCTCCTCGCGATGGTGTGCTTTCTGGCGCTGCGTCCGCTTTTCGGAAACGCCCCTTTCACAGGAGGCGAGTGGGCGGCGGCCTTCCTGGGGAGCGCCGCGGGAGCCTTGCTGCGGCCTGCGTTGCTTGAGCGGGCGTTGGCGATCCTGCTGCCCATCGCTCTTCTTGCCGAGGAGTTTCGCCCATTTGCGTTCGTGGCGCAACCGCGGGCGTTTGGCTGGGTTCCATTCGTTGGCGTTTTTGAAATTTCGCCCATCACCGCCATCCACTATTTTGCGGAGAAGTTTTTCTTCTATGGCGCGACGATCTTTATTCTGGTGAGAAGTGGCATATCCTCGAAGGCGTCTCTATTGGGGGTACTCGCAATTTTGGCCATGGGCGAAGCGGCACAGCGATACCTGCCGGGGCGAACTCCAGAGAGCACGGATCTTGCTCTGGCGTTGGCCGCCTGGATAGTGCTATCGTTGCCGGGCGGGCTTTCCCAGCCGGTCAACGTGCGGGAGCGCTCCGCCTCGACCGAGAGCCGGCACTGAGCTCATGGTAACTTCGATAGTGTTGGCCGCAGGGTATCGCGGCAATGGAGTTTTTGTATTTAGCGAATGTTCAAACGCCGCATTCTCTATTTGTTAATCGGTGACACTGCGCTGCTCGCGGGTTCGTATCTGGCTGCATACCTCTTCGCCAGCAGCCAGGGATACGTCCCCCCAATGGAACTCGATGTTTTCCTGCTGCTCGACAACGGGCTGATCGAGATCCTGGGCGTGATGATCACCATCCTGCTGGGAATGTACTTCCTGGGCCTCTACGAACGGATTCGCGTTCATTCCGTTCCGGGTTTGATCCAGGACCTGCTGCTGGTATTCGGCGTTGCGTTTCTGGTGCAGGCCATCGCGAGCTACTCAAAAACGCAGCTCGTCCTATCGCGCTGGGTGATGCTTTACGGTTCGGGAGCCGGAGCGATGGCGCTGCTGGTCTGGCGCTCGGTTTACAGCATCGAGGTCGTCCGGCGATCCGGCCGTCAGGGAGTTCTGTTCCTGGGAGATTCCCCGTTGGTGGAGCGGGTAAGGGATTTCATCGCGGGGAATCCGGAAGCCGGGTTCGCCACCATCGGATGCATCCGGTCTCTGCATCAAGATGACGGGGTCTTTTCGATGACCCAGGACGAGGCATCCGAGGACATGCGCGTTCTCTCTCTCGCGGACACCGTGCAGCATCTGAGGCCGGAACGCGTGGCGGTGGCCGATTCCGTGGAGCTGGACGACGAGATTCGAAGCCAACTGCTGACCTGCAGCATGCTCGGCCTGAACGTGGAGAGTGTCGGAACGGTCTACGAGGAGATCTTTGGCCGTGTGGCGATCGAAACCGTCACCTTGAACCAGTTGGTATTCTCGCCAGCCTTTCGTCCTCGGCCCTGGGTGCTGATGTTGCAGGAGATTTACGGCCGAGTAATCGCCTTCACTGGAATTCTCCTCACCTGGCCCCTGATGCTGCTCGCGGCAATTGCCGTACGCCTGGATTCGGGCAGCCCGGTGCTTTTCCGGCAGGTGCGGATCGGCCGGAATGGAGTGCCGTTTGAGTTTCTGAAGTTCCGGTCAATGTACGCGGATGTCGATAAGCGGCTCGGCGGACCCGTGCGCGCCAAAGAGAACGACCCGCGCATCACACGGGTAGGCAAATGGATTCGCCTTACCCGCATTGACGAGTTGCCCCAGTTCTTCAACGTTTTGCGGGGCGAGATGACGCTGGTTGGGCCGCGGCCGGAGATGCCGGAGTTTGAGGCGGAGTTGGTAACCCAGATCCCGCTTTACACGCAACGCCATCGCGTGAAGCCGGGCATCACGGGTTGGGCGCAGATCCACCACGTCCCGGAAGATTCCCTCGAAAACACCGTCCGCAAGCTGGAGTACGACCTCTACTACATCAAGCATCTGTCGCCCGCGCTGGACTTCCTGACGATGTTCCACACCGCGAAGGCGATCCTCCTTCGGATTGGCGCCCGCTGACGCCGCGCCCGGATGGCGGCGGTAGAATGAAGCTATGAACGACGAGTTGGTGATTGCGGGACGCACGTTTCGGAGCCGGCTTTTTATCGGTTCCGGAAAGTACCGGAGCTTCGCGGAGAACGCCCGCTGCGCGGAAGCGAGCGAGGCCGAGGTTGTGACTGTGGCGGTGCGCCGGGTGAACCTAGTGGATCGCTCGAAAGAATCGCTGCTGGATTTCATCGATCCGAATAAGTACTTTATCCTTCCCAACACGGCCGCCTGTTACACCGCCGAGGAAGCAATCCGGACGGCGCGGTTGGCGCGCGAACTGGGAATTTCCAATTGGGTAAAGCTTGAGGTGATTGGCGACCAGGAAACGCTTTTTCCCGATAACGAAGGGTTGCTGGAGGCGACGCGCGTGCTCTCGAAGGAAGGGTTTGTTGTCCTGCCGTACACCACCGACGATTTGATCAATGCACGGCGTCTTCGCGACGCGGGTGCGGCCGCGGTGATGCCATTAGCGGCTCCAATCGGCTCCGGCCTGGGGATTCAGAACCTCACCAACTTGCGGATTCTGCGAGAGAAAGTCACCGACGTGCCACTGATTGTGGACGCCGGCGTGGGTACGCCCTCGGATGCGACCGTCGCGATGGAGTTGGGTTTTGACGGGATTCTGATGAACACCGCGATCGCGGAAAGCGAACGGCCCGAGATGATGGCGGAAGCGATGAAACTGGCCGTTGCTTCCGGCCGGTTGGCTTACCGGGCAGGGCGCATGCCAAA
>JBDIBK010000164.1:0-8037 GCA_039812845.1 Bryobacterales bacterium | reverse complement strand
TGCGCCGCGCGCTCAAGCAGCGCTATGCCTTTCCCGAGATTGTCGGCAAGAGTGAATCCATGCTGCAGGTGCTTGACCTGGTGAAGCAGGTGGCCGGCAGCCGCTCAACGATCCTGATCACCGGCGAGACGGGCACGGGCAAAGAGCTGATCGCGAAGGCGATCCACATGAACTCCCCGCGCTCCGACCAAATGTTCATCCCCGTGAACAGCGGTTCGCTTCCGCCCGAGTTGCTGGAAAGCACTCTCTTCGGTCACGTGCGCGGGGCATTCACGGGCGCGGTTGCGTCGCATAAGGGCTACTTCGAGGTGGCCAATCTGGGCTCGATCTTTTTTGACGAGATCGGCACCATCAACCCGGATATCCAGTCAAAACTGCTGCGGGTGATGCAGGAAAAGGAATTCATCCCGCTTGGAGCCACGGAGCCCGTGAAGGTGGATGTGCGCATCATGGCCGCCACCAACGCGGATCTGAAGCGCATGGTGGAAGAGGGCAAGTTCCGGGAAGACCTCTACTACCGGCTCAACGTCATCAACATCCAGCTTCCTCCGTTGCGGGATCGCAAGGACGACATCCCCGCGCTGGTGGACCATTTCTTTCAGAAGTTTGGCGTGGAGAACGGCAAGTATCTCGACGAAGCGGGCAGGTGCCGTCTTCGCTTCGACGAAGAAGCAATGGGCATCCTGATGGAGCACAACTGGCCCGGCAACGTGAGGGAACTGGAGAACGCGATCGAGCGCGCCGTGGTGCTGGCCACCGCTCCGGAGGCGCCGGCGAGCGTCCTTCCGGAGCCCGTGCTGCACGCAAGCGGCATGGGAATCCGCCGCGACGCAAGGGGCAACCTTCCCGACGACGCCTCCCTGTTCGAGGTGGTGGCCGATTACGAGCGCCGCGTGATCATTGAGAAGCTGGAACGCCACGCCTGGAGCCAGACGGAGACTGCGGAAAAACTGCGCATTCCGCTTTCCACGCTGAACCAGAAAATCAAGCGGCTGAATATCGAAATCAAGAAGAAGAGCGAACAATCGAGGTCCGCCTCTTCTTGAACCGGCCCGAGCGCCGGCGGCCTTCAGGCGAGGATCGTGTAGGAGAAGTAGCCGAGCAATCCGCCCACCGCGATCCCGGCCAGCACATCGCTCAGGAAGTGCATCCCGAGCACCACGCGCGAGGCGGCGACGCTCAGGGCGGCGAAGATCAGCAGAACGGTCAGCATCGGGTAAACGATCGCCAGGGGCACCGCGACCGCAAATGCGCTGATTGTGTGGCCGGAGGGAAACGAAAACTGATCCGGCGGCAGCAATGTCGCCCAGCAGTGAGGCTGGATGGAACACGGCCGCTTCCTGCCAAATGCGCGTTTGAGGAACAGAAACACCGCCACCCCCAGGCTGGAGGCAATCGCGGCGGAACCCACCGCCACAAAGCGGCCTTCCCCGCCGAAAACCAGCAGCAGCAGGCAAAGCGAATACCACAGCCAGCCGTCGCCGCCGCGCGTTGCAAGCAGCATCCAATGCCGGATCCAGCGCGGCGCGCGCCAGGCGTGCATCCGGTTCATCACGCGATGATCGCCAGCCTCGATATGTTTCAAAACAAGCTGCCCAACTGACAAAGTTGCACCCTCAAGCTGCCGCTCGCCAAAACCGGCTCGCGTCTAAAGGACTATCCGTAACCTCGCTGCTGTTTCGAGTTCGCATCCGGGGCGAATCTCGCTCATGGCGCTTCCGTGGCCGTGAAGGCCCACGGACGCCGAATCGCAAAGAAGTTCCGCGCCGGAGGCAAAAATGTTCGGGGTATGCGTTGCGTTCCCTGCCGGGGACCGATAGCTTCGTTGGAGGGAGTTCCTCACATCTTTCAGTATGCCAAAGATCCACCTGCTCTTTTTCGATGCCGGCGGCGGTCATCGAAACGCGGCGACGGCGCTGCGGGCTTCCGTTGCCGAAGCGCATCCGGATTGGGAGACGGAACTCGTCAATGTCGGAAAGCTGCTGGAGCCTTTGGATTTCTTCCACAAGTACACGGGCATCGCTGGGGAAGACCTTTATAACAAGTATCTCGAACGCGGATTCACGCTCGGCTCAACGGGGATGCTTCGGGCCATCCAATGGATTGTCCGCGTCAATCGCGGGCGGGTTCGCCGCCTGATGGCGGCGCATTGGCGCGACACCATGCCGGATCTGGTTGTCTCGCTGATTCCAAATTTCAACCTGCCGCTGTTCGAGGCCCTGGAGGAGGCGTGTCCGGACACCCCCTACATGACGGTGATGACCGATTTCGCCGACTATCCGCCGCATTTCTGGATGGAGAAGCAGGCGCAGTATCTGGTTTGCGGCACCGCGAAGGCCGCGGAGCAGGCGCGCGCGCTCGGCTATGATTCGTCCCGTGTCTTCCAGGCCTCCGGCATGATTCTGCAGCCCAGGTTTTACAACCAGCCGCCCGTGGACGTGGCGGCGGAACGGCAGCGTCTCGGCCTGAACCCCGAATTGGCAACGGCCCTGGTTCTCTTTGGCGGGCACGGCGCCAAGGTGATGGAAGAGATCCATGAGAGGCTCGACCAATCCCGCCTGCCCCTCCAGGGAATTTTTCTTTGCGGCAAGAATGAGCGCTTGGCGAAGAAGCTGGCGCGGTCCGGCGGTCGCATGCCGATCCACGTGGAGACCTTCACGAAAGAGGTCCCTTATTTCATGAGGCTCTCGGATTTCTTCATCGGAAAGCCCGGGCCGGGCAGCATCAGCGAAGCAATCCACATGAATCTGCCGGTGATTGTCCAGCGCAATGCATGGACGCTCCCCCAGGAGCGCTACAACGCCGATTGGGTTGCGGAGAACCGCGTAGGCATCGTTGTGCACCGCTTTCGGGATGTTGTGCAAGCCGCCGCGCGCCTTCTGGACGGAGACCGGTTGCAGCGTTACCGATGCAATGCGCAAGCCATCCGGAACCGGGCTGTTTTTGAAGTGCCGGGTTGGATGGAAACGGCGATCAAGGAAGGCCCGGCTCGCCGCAAACGTCCGCGGAATTCCTGACGCCGCTCGGAAAATACCTCCGGCACCTTGTTGCCTTGGAATCGCGCGGACAACTTCCCCGCCCCGGTCTCGCCAACGCCGCTCCCTCCAGCCTGTCAGCCGCTTGGGCGCTCGGCGGCGCATGAACGCGTCCGACGCCATCCGCATGGGCTATGATGACAGTACCTCCGGTTCCGATGGGCGGTTCCGGCAGACGCCGGCCAGGCGAAAGGAGCCTCTCATGACCAACCCAGCGAAGCGCACTTTCGGACCGCTCGCTCCTCCCAAACGGCTTCTGATGGGTCCCGGACCAACCGCCGTGGAACCCCGTGTCTACCAAGCGTTGTCCACCCCCATCGTGAGTCACGTCGATGCCTATTTCTTTGAAGTGGCGGAAGACATCCGGGAGATGCTGCAGGTGGCCTTCGGCACGGAGAACGCCTTCACCATGGCGGTTTCGGGAACCGGCAGTGCCGGCATGGAAGCGGCGGTCGCCAATGTTACCGAGCCGGGAATGAAGTTCGCGGTTTTCGGCAACGGATACTTCTCGGACCGCATGGCGGAGATGGCAACGCGGCAGGGGGCCGAGGTGGTGCGGCTGGAAATCCCCTGGGGTGCCGTGTTTTCAGACGAGCAAGCCCGTGAGTTTATTTTGAGGGAGAAGCCGCATGTGGTTGGCTATGTGCAGGCGGAAACCTCCACGGGCGCGTTCCAGCGCGGCCGCGCCATCTGCGAAGCGGCGCGAGAGGTGGACGCGCTCACCATTGCGGATTGCGTGACAAGCCTTGCCGGCATGCCGGTGCGGGTAGACGAAGAAGGCATAGATGTGGCCTACTCCGGGACGCAGAAGGCCCTCAGTTGCCCGCCGGGCTTGGCGCCTTTGACGCTGAGCGCCCGCGCGCTTGGCCGTATCCGCGCGCGCAAGAGCATCCTCCCCACCTGGTATCTTGACCTGCGGCTTCTCGATTCCTATTACGGAGAATCGAAGCGCTACCACCACACCGCGCCCATTTCCCTCTTCTATGCGCTGAGGGAGGCCTTGCGCATCGTTATGGAGGAAGGGCTGGAAAACCGGTGGCGGCGGCACTACGTGAACCACATGGCCTTCGTCGCCGCGGCGGAGGCGCTCGGCATGCCAATGCATGTCGCCGCGGAAGATCAGCTCTGGACCCTCCACACACCCGTGCTCCCATCGGGCGTGAGCGAAACTGAGTTGCGGAAATATCTATTGGCCCGGCATGGAATCGAAGTGCTAGGCGGCTTCGGCCCCCTGCAAGGAAAGATCCTTCGGATCGGCCTGATGGGGGCGTCTTCCACGGTGGAGAACATCGAAACGTTGATCTCCGGTCTTGCGGAAGGCTTTAGGGAACAGGGTGTTTCCAGTCCGGGAAACCCCCTCGAAGCGGCGCGCGCCGTCTGGGCGAACCCGCCCGCACCGCCTTCGCTCTAGGGGAGGCACCGCCCAAATCCGCGCTCGTTGCCGTCGAGACCTAATAGCTCCAGCGCCAGAGCGTGGCACCTGTCGTGAAGCCAGCGCCCACCGCCGCGAACAGCACCAGATCGCCTTTCTTGAGGCGGCCGGCCTCGATGGCGTCTCGCGTGGCGAGCGGAATCGTGGCACCCGTCGTATTGCCGTATTTTTCGATGTTGATCACCACCTGGTCCGGGTGGAGACCCAGGCGCTCGGCCGTGGCGGAGATGATCCGCTGGTTGGCTTGATGCGGAATGAGCAGCTTCAGATCGGCCGGCGTGAGGCCCGCGCGATTCAGCACCTCCGTCGCGACCTCGGAAAGCCGCTTGACGGCAAAACGGAAAACCTGCTGGCCTTCCTGCTTTACGTAGTGCAGCCGCTGCTCCACCGTCTCATGCGAAGCGGGCATCAGGCTGCCGCCAGCCGGCATCTTGAGGTGTTCTCCTCCGGCCCCGTCCACTTCGTGGAAATACTGCCGCAGGCCATCCTCCGGATCGTCGGTCGCCTCCACGATCATCGCGCCCGCCCCGTCTCCAAAGAGGACGCAGGTCGCACGGTCCGTGTAATCCACGATGCGGGACATCGTGTCCGCGCCGATCACCATGATTCTGTTATGCGTTCCCGCACGCACGAGATCGGCGGCGGTGTTGAGGCCGTAAAGAAAGCTGCAGCATGCGGCGATCAGGTCGAATCCCCAAACGGATTTCGCGCCGAGCTTATGCTGCACCAGACAAGCCGTGGCCGGGAACATCATGTCCGGCGTCACCGTGCACACCAGAATCGCGTCGAGATCGGAGGGAGACAGCCCGACGGATGCCAGCGCATTGCGGGCGGCTTCCACGGCGAGGTCCGAAGTGGCGACGCCCGGATCCGCAATGTGGCGTTCCCGGATGCCCGTTCGCTCCAGAATCCACTCGTCCGTCGTTTCGACGATCTCCTCAAAGTCCTGGTTTGTCATCACCCTCGGCGGCACGTAACAGCCGAGTGCGCTGATCTTTGCTCCGCGCACGAACCCTCCCCATCCACTCCAGAGTGGAAGCAGACTCTAAACTTGTTATGTTACCGTATGAAGAGTGGCAGTGCATCAACTGCAACTGTTTGAAAGCACGAAAGATATTTACTATCGCGTGTTCAGGCAGTTGCGCCCCCGAACCATTCCGCCGGAGATCCTCATCCGCTTCAAGCCGTACGCCAACGCGAACTGCTATATCCGCTGGAAAGACCGGCAGTTGCACGTTTCCCTGGCGGACAGTCTGAAGCTGGTTCCTCCCAAAATCGCCGAAGCCATCGCCTTCATTCTGCTCTCTAAAATCTATCGCAAGTCCGTCCCGGAGACGGCCTTGGAAGCGTACCGGGAGTATATGAATCGCCCGGAGACCCGCGACCGGCATTCCCGCGTCCGGCAGGAAAGGGGACGAAAGCGCATGGACCCCGCCCAAGGAAATCACTTTGACCTGGACAAGATTTTCAAGGAGCTGAATGATGCCTACTTCGGCAATTCCTTGGACATTCCCGCGATCGGTTGGAGCAGGAATGCCTCGAACCGGGTGCTTGGGCATTACGACGCCACGCACCATGCGATTGTCCTCTCCCGCTTTCTGGATCGCCCCGAGGCGGGGCACGATCTGGTGCGGTATGTGATGTACCACGAGATGCTGCACATCAAGCACCCGATCGAATACGACGGCTCGCGCCGGATCATCCATTCCAGGAAGTTCCGGGAAGAGGAAAAGCGCTACCCCGATTTCGCGGTTCTCAAGGAAAAGCTTCGCGACCTTTGCCATCGAAAGCGGTCGTCAAGGTACTGAGCCCAGGGTATTGGGCTTCCGGTATTAGGCTTCGGGTATTGGACTTCGGATGGAGGCGGGCCGGGGAATCGATGCGGACGCCGGAAGAGCTGCGGAAATGCAAAATCCGGGCACAACGGCCCGGCTCTTGCTGTCTGGAGTTCGGAAATCTAAACGAATCCGTCGGACTGAGAGGCGGCAGGAATCCCAAGCAGCGTGGGGACGTCACCCGCCAGATTGCCCATTGATCGGATCGCATCCATCAATGGCGCGCACCGCACCGTGCCGATGCCGATGGAATACAATTCCAACTGAATGTGCGCCACCACCAGCGCACGTTGGAAGAGCCACTTCTGTCGCACCATTTCCGCACTGACTTGCGGATCGTCCACTTCGAGAGAAAGCAGATACGACTGAAGTGTAGAGTGCAACCGAGAGAAATCCCGGGACATCATCCCGAGATACGCGCGAAAAATCCTCACCCGCTTTGCTCGCAGATCCTTGGCGATCTTACGGTCGTAGCCTGGCTGGGTTTTCAGGAACTCGAAATCGCCCTCATCCAGAAGGCGCTCCATGGGAGCATACGCACTCAAGGAGAAAGACTTCGCCCACTCGACAGTGACGGGAGCCTCGCTCGCTCTAAGCAGGCGACGAAGCGACACTACCAGCACGACCAAAAGGCCAACACATACTAGCCCAACAGCCGTTAGCGAGATCATCATCGGTACTTAACCTTGTCTATCGGATATAACGATGATATCCCGCAAAAGTTGGGAAGGCAATTAGATTCGGTGCGAGTCGCGTGAACCAGTACTACTGAGAAGGTCGCCGCCGGAAAACTCACCCCCATTTGGGTTAGAACTGCCGTTCGCTCGGCACTCTTTTCGAGAGGGACGACTTCGGCGAATCCCCCTTTCCGTAGAGCATCGGAAGCCCAGCGCATGGTTACGGACGCAGCTTCCAGACTTCAGATTTTCTGTCTTTTGTGTGGTTTAGACCCCATAGCCAGACCCGACCCACTCGGCCAAGCGCTGTGCTCGCTCCAACGCATGGATTGCTGCCCTTCGGTTCGGGCCGTTCCCCGGAACACCAGCGTCGGCTGAACCGCTCTCGCTTTTGCGCCCCCCATTGGGCCGTCAACCTGCGCCTCGCTTGTCAGGAAGTAACGCCGTCTATCCGCAAAGATCAGTTTGTGACAGACCGGCTTCTCCCAGCGGTCATTCGGTGGAAAAAGCGGTCCCAAAAGAGCTTCCCGGTGGAAGAATCGCTGGCGAAAACCGCCTGAGCGCACGAATTGACGAGGACCGGGTTACAGGCGCTTGTGCGATTCGGCGAGAGAATCGTTGATCTGGCGCAGTTTCGACAGCAGCAGTTCCGCCTCGGGCTCCGAGATTCCCGACCTCACCGTGCGCTCCATCGTCTCGCCGGACGGAGTGAAGAACAGAATCCACGATAGAAACGCGAGGCCCGACACGCTTGCGGTGATGGCGTTGATGAGGGGAACGATATCCATTCCTTGAAAATTCATGGTCAGGATCGTGACCGAGTTCGCCAAAAATACGGTAGTGAAGAGGCCCACATGGAGAATCGAGTTCCGGCTGAGCCGCACGGGAAAAATGGTGATGAACGACACCAGCAGGATCAGAAAGGCGAAAAGGCTGGTGTAGATTCCCCGGCGGATCACATTCGTGAGCAAAAACCACACATTCTCCGGCGCTGCGTTGAACTGCAGGTCCGGCAGAATGCTGAGGACCGAGATGATGGACGCCAACACCAGGGAGAG
>JBDIBK010000163.1:0-8119 GCA_039812845.1 Bryobacterales bacterium | reverse complement strand
GATCGGCACCTTGCTGCCCGGCGCAAGCGTTCGGCTTGAAACCGACAATCCCACCGCAACCGGCGAGACCCAGTTCTGGGCGGCGCTTCGGGAGGGCGGCGGCGCGATCGGCGCGGTGCAGACCTTCGAATGGACATCCCCCGATGGGCGCAGGACCGCGGCCACATTCCCGATCTCCGACAACAGCACCGACGACCCGATCTTTGTTCCTTTCGACAACATGAACGGCAACGTGACCGCGCTCGTCCTCACCAACTCCGACAACGAATCGACACCCGCGGCACGCACCGTGCTCATTGAAGCCTTCAATAACGCGGGCACCTTGATTCTCACCACGACGCGCGTTGTTCCCGCCGGGGGAAAGCCGGCCTTTCTGCTTGGGACGGAATACCCGGAGCTGGCCAATCGCCAGGGGCTGCTGCGCATACGCACGCAGGGCAATGACGACGGCGAAATCGCGGTGCTGGCGTTGCAGGCCGACGATCAAGGAAACATCTCCGCGGTGGTCCCGTTCGAAGGCTTTCAAAATGTAATGTAGATAACCCGGCTACGGGGCGGAGCGGCGGATCGCGGATGCGCCGCTCCGCCCGCCGGGAACGCGGCAGGCCGCGCGGTGCGCGTTTCCCGTTCCGCCGCGGGCTGGGGAGTACACTGTATTTCATGTCTCAGTCACTGTTGGGGAGAAAGGCGCTGGTGACCGGCGCCAGCAAGGGCGTGGGCAAAGGCATCGCCCTCGAATTGGCGGCCGCCGGATGCGATGTGGCCATCAACTATCACTCGGACGAAGCGGGTGCGGAAGCGACGGCCGAAGCGGTGCGGGCGGTGGGCCGCGCCGCCGTGACCATCCAGGGCGACACGGGCAACGCAGCCGATGTGGCCAGGATGTTTGGGGCGGCCATTGGCGCGCTCGGCAAACTCGATATCGTGGTCGCCAACGCCGGCGTGCAAACCTGGAAGCCGCTGCTTGAACTCACCGAAGCCGAATGGGACCGGGTGATCGACACCAACCTGAAGGGCGCCTTCCTCTGCACGCAGCAGGCCGGATTGCACATGAAAGAGCACGGCGGCGGGTCTATTGTCCTGATCGGCTCGGGTTCCAATAAGATCGCGTTTCCACTGCTTTCGAGCTATACCGCCAGCAAGGGCGGCATTGAGATGTTCACCAAGGTGGCGGCGGCGGAACTGGGACCCTACGCGATCCGCGTGAACTGCATTGCTCCGGGCGCGATTGAGATTGAGCGCACGAAGCACGAAAGCAGCAACTATGCGGAATCCTGGGGAAGGGTGACGCCGCTGGGGAGGGTTGGCCATCCGGCCGACATCGGCAAGAGCTGCGTGATGATTTGCACCAATGAGGCCGCGTTCATTACCGGCCAGACCGTATGGGTGGATGGCGGCGTGTTCTCGCGGGTCATCTGGCCGGCCGACGGGCGAAACTGATATCCATCCCTGCGCGTGCCGGCTCCGGTTAATGGGGCGCGCGGCGCTCAGAACCGCACTTCGTCGCGCCCTTCGTAGAGCTGAGCCACTTCTTCGCGGAAATTCTCCACCACGCGGGAGCGCCGCAGCTTCATCGTCGCCGTAAGCTCGCCATTCTCGATGGAGAACTCGCGGTCTACGATCACGAAGCGGCGGATCTGCTCAAAGGCCGGCAAGCCCTTGTTGAGCTTGTTCACGGCACGCTGCACCTCGGCATGCACGGCGGGCGCTTTGGAAATGGAAGCGAGGTCGGCACCCTTGTATTCCGCCATGCCCGGCAGGCTCTCCGCCACCTGCTGGTTAATCGTGAAGAGCGCCGTGACGAAGGGCAGCTTATCCCCCACCAGCATCACGTGGTTGATGAGCGGCTCCATCTTAAAGAAGTCCTCGATCTTGGCCGGGTAAACCTTCTTGCCGTTGGAGTTGACGATTACTTCCTTCTTGCGCCCGGTGATGGAAAAATAGCCCTCTTCGTCCACCGCGGCGATGTCGCCGGTGTGAACCCAGCCATCCACCAGCACGCGCGCCGTGGCTTCGGGATCTTTGTAGTAGCCCGAAAAGATCATCGGCCCGCGGATAAGTAACTCACCGTCCTCATCGATCCTCATCTCCGCGCCGGGAAGCACCACGCCGATGGTGCCGGGCTTGGGCTTGTCGATGGGGTTGAGGGCGGTTACGCCGCCTTCGGTGAGGCCGAAACCTTCCATTAGGGGAAAGTTGATGGCGAGATAGAAGCGGGCGAGATCCTTGCCCAAGGGAGCGGAGCCGGAGGCGGCCAGACGCACCTGCCCGCCAAAGCGCTCGCGCACCTTGGAGTAGACCAGGCGGTCGGCCAGTTTCTGGGCCACGGCGATATGCGCGGGGACGGGTTTTCCGGCCAAGCGATAATCGAGAGCCGTAAGCCCCACGCCGAGCGCCCAATAGAAAACCTTCTCGGCGAAGCCGCCTTTCTTTTTTGCCTCCGTGCAGATGCTGGTATAAATGCGCTCCCAGAGGCGGGGCGGGGCGACAAAGAAGGTGGGTTTCGCTGCCTTCAGATCCTGCGCCATCCGCAGAAGGCTTTCCGTGAAGTAGACCTTCATTCCGCATGCGATCGGAAGCAACTGGCCGGCCAGCCGCTGCGTGATATGCGCGGCGGGCAGGAAGACCAGCGTGCTGTGCGTGGAATCCAGGCCGAGCGCTTCCCCGATATCGGTATTGGTGACGCACGCATGATGGGTGACCAGCGCCATCTTGGGCTGGCCGGTAGCGCCGGAGGTGAGATAGAGAAGGGCGTGATCCTCCGGCTTCACCTCGGCTTCGATGCAACTGAAGAAGTGCGGATCCTGCTCCATGGCATGGCGTCCGCTCTCGCGAACCGCGGCAAAGCTCGGAACTCCTTCCATCTCCCCTTCGAGGACGTACCAGCGGACATTGAGCGGCTCCGCGCCCGCGGCCCGGCGGAGTTTCTCGACGGTGGCCGGAGTATCCGCGATCACGGCGCGGGCATCGCACTCGCGAATGGTGCGCACCTGGTCTTCGGGCGGATAGCTGAGATAGACGGCGGCGGCGATGCACCCGGCGGTGACGACGGCGGTATCCGCAAAGTAGAACGGCGCGCCGGTATCGGCAGCAATGGCAATGACGTCCCCGCGCGAGAAGCCGGCCACACGCAAGCCGCTGGCGCCTTCCTCGACGATGGCAAGAAACTCATTCCAACTGTAGACCCGATAGTCCCGCTTCCCTTCCTTCGTGATGGGCACATGCAGGGCGGGTGCATCGCCAAGGGCTGCGGCGCTGTTCTTCAGCATCGTGTAAATCGTCCGTGTGTCCATCGCTCGGATGCTACCATTCTGTACCCCTCCGGGCAACAGAATGGGCGGAAAATCCGGCGGCGGCGCGGCGGGCAATCCCCTGTTTCCGGGCCTTCCGGCACCCCCGCGCTACAATAAGTCCGATGGCATGGGAACGCGAACTTGAGACCGCGCTTGCTCTGGTGAAGCAGGCCGGGCAGATCACCTTGGACTACCGGGCGAAGGGATTCGCCACCGAAATCAAAGAGGACGATTCACCCGTCACGGAAGCCGACAAGGCGGCGGAGTCGTTTCTGGTGGAGCGGCTGGCGGCCGCGTTTCCCCAAGACGGTTTTCTGGGCGAGGAGGGTGCAAACAGCGCCGGAGCGAATGGACGCCGCTGGATCTTGGACCCGATCGACGGCACGAAGGACTACGCCCGCAGGCTGCCCACTTACTCGAACCTTCTGGCGCTGGAAGCCGACGGCGAAGTGGTGGTGGGCATCGCGAACCACCCCGTGCTGAACGATATTTACTACGCCTCCAAGGGCAACGGCGCGTACTGCAACGGGCGGCGCTTGCAGGTTTCTCAGGTAGACACGTTTTCCCGCGCGATTCTCGGCTTTAACGGCATCAACCACCTGACGAACCAGTTCTTTTCCGGAAGCATTCAGGAATTCGCCGCGCAATTCTGGGCGGTGCGCTGTTTTGGCGGGCTGGAACCGGCGTATGTAGTGAGCGGCCAGATGGACGCCTTTCTCAGCGTCACCGGCAAGCCATGGGACTATGCCCCGTCGAAAATCCTGATCGAGGAAGCGGGCGGCGTCTACTTCGATTTCGACGGCGGTTCCAGCATCTACAGCCCGACTTGCGTGGTGGCAAACGCCGCGCTCGAAGCGCCAATCCGCCGTTACTTCGCCGAGGCCAAGGCGCAATCGCGCGCATGACGCTTTCCTGCCCGCTATGGGCATCGAAGCTCCCGCGTGAAACGCATTCACATCGCCCTCCGCCGTGAGCCGCGCGGCGATCTGGCGTATGGTTTGAATAGGAGCGGCATTGCCATGGGAACCGGTTCTCTCTCGAATCGAAACGCGGCGGATGCGGTGCGCCTCTGGCTGGATCGCCTAGGCCTGCACCACGGCGACGGCATCGGCGTCTTCAACCCCGCGACGGACGAACTGCTGGCCCACGTGCCGGACAGCGGCGCGAAGGAAGCGCGTGAGGCGGTGGACCGGGCCGAGGCGGCCGCGACGCGCTGGCGCAATCTGGTGGCGGAAGAGCGCGCCCGGCTGCTGTCGCGCTTCGCCGCTCTCATGCTGGACGAGCAGGATTCGCTGGCTGCCCTGCTCACCACTGAGCAGGGGAAACCGCTGGCGGAGGCCGCGGGAGAAATTCGCTACGCCGCCTCGTTCCTGCGTTTCGCCGCCGGAGAGGCGGAACGGATTTACGGCGACATCGTGCCGGCCTCGCACAAGAATCAGCGCATTCTGGTGCTGCGCCAGCCGGTGGGAATCGTGGGCATCGTGACGCCGTGGAATTTTCCGGCGGCGATGATCACGCGCAAGCTTGGGCCCGCGCTGGCAGCGGGCTGCACGGCTGTGATCAAGCCCGCCGAACAGACGCCCCTCACCGCCCTCGCCATGGCCTGGCTGGCGCGAGAGGCGGGCATTCCGGACGGGGTTTTCAATCTGGTGACGGGGTCCCCAGAGCCAATCGTGGATGCCTGGCTCGACGACGCGCGCGTGCGAAAGCTCAGCTTTACCGGTTCCACGGAAGTGGGGCGGCTGCTGATGGCCAAAGCGTCGCGCAACCTCACGCGGCTCTCGCTCGAGCTCGGCGGCCACGCACCGTTCCTGGTCTTCGACGACGCCGACCTCGCCCTGGCCGTCGAAGGCGCGGTGGTGAACAAGTTCCGCAATGCCGGGCAGACCTGCATCTGCGCCAACCGCTTCTACGTACAGGCGGGCGTATACGACGAATTCGTTTCCCGCTACGCCGCCGCCATTCGCGATCTGCGAGTAGGCCGGGGCACGGACGCGGGTGTGAGCATCGGCCCGCTCATTGACGAGGCCGCCATCGCGAAAGTGGAAGCCCATGTAGAGGACGCCCTGGAACGCGGCGCGACGCTGCGCGTGGGCGGAATGCGGGTGCGGCTTCCGGGGCTCGCAGACCGCTTCTACGCGCCTACGCTGCTCGAAGGCTTCACTCCCCAAATGCGCCTCGCCCAGGAGGAAACCTTCGGGCCGGTGAGCCCGGTTGCCCGTTTCTTCCACGAGGAGGAAGCCGTGGAATCGGCCAACGCCTCCGCCTACGGCCTCGCTGCCTATTTCTTCACGCGAGATGCCGCGCGGCTGATGCGCGTCGCCGAGGCGCTCGAATACGGCGTGGTCGGCGCGAACGATGGAGCGCCCTCCACGGCGCAGGCACCCTTCGGAGGCATGAAGCACTCCGGTTTCGGGCGCGAGGGCGGCCGCTACGCGATGGAAGATTACCTCGAAACGAAGTACGTCTCCTGGCGTATTTGAGCGCGCGCCCCTACAACTCCCGCAGCCGGATGTTCCGGAACCAGACCTCGATGCCGGGGCCGGAGTGCGTCTGGAGCGCGAGGATCCCGCGCGCGAGAATGCCCGGCTCCTTCTCGGTGTAATCGACGGTGCGCATGCCGTCGATGGTGAGGCTGATGTGGCGGCCATGCGCCCGAATCGCATAGGTGTGCCATCCGGACGGGTCCAGCTTGTCGATGGCCGGCTGCGGAGCTTGCGCCAGCACCCGATTGCGGCGAGATTCGTCGTAGAGGCAGCCCCAGTATTTCTCGCCGATATCGGCCTGATAGCCGCTTAGCTCATGCGCTTGATCGGCGGGAACGCTGCGGAACTGAACTCCGCTGTTCCCCGCGCCGTTTAACAGGCGAAACTCCAGCGTCAGCTCGAAATCTTCAAACGACTCGCTGGTTCGCAGAAAGTCATTCCATTTCTGGCCGGAGTGCTTGCCGACAATCATGCCCTCGCGCACGCTCCAGACATTCGGCGTATCCTGCACCCATCCATTGAGAGTGCGGCCATCGAACAGCGCCCGCCAGGCCCCGGGCGCAACACCCGGCTCCACCACGCGCCCGGATCGGATGGCTTCGTTGCCGAAGTGCGATGCGTTGGCGGCGTTCACGGCATCCCGCACGGGGGCGTTCGGCGTCTTGCGCGTCCGGATGCAATCGAGCCAGTTGAGCACGTGGTCAATCGTGCCATCGCGCTGGGCTTCCACGCGAATGCTGGGGGCGGAGATATTCGACTTGCGGTCAAACGTGCCGTTCTCCGGGTAGACCTCAAAGTAGGGCCGGGTTAGACGCAGCGAACCGTCGGTGCCGCGGAAGAGAATTCCCCCATCCTCCATCCGCGTGATCATCGTGCTGACGTAGGAAACCTGAAAGCCCTTGGGATAGAGCGAGGCGAGGCTCACCGTATCCGGAGCTTCAAACCACGGCACCTGCAAATTCGCGCCCTGTCCGCGAACTTCTACCGGGATGTGGTCGTCCATCACCCAATGCACGGTCTCAATCCAGTGGGAGTAAAGGTCCGTGAGCGTGCCGCCTCCGTAATCCCAGAACCAGCGCCAATTGCCGTAGCGCCACGGGTCAAACGGGCGAGGGCAGGCGTTGCCGAGGAACCGCGGCCAATCGAGTTGAGAGAGATCGATCTCGGGAGGGGTCCGGCTTCGGTTGTAGTTCTGGTTCCACCAGGTGAGCACTTGCGTGACTTTGCCGATGCCGCCGGACGCAATCAGTTCGCGCGCCTGCGCGATATGCGGGTAACTGCGCTGCTGGTAACCCACCTGGAGGATGCGTCCGGTGGCTTCCACGGCGTCGATGACGGAAGCGCCCTCTTCGATCGAATGGGTCAGCGGCTTCTCGCAATAGACGTCCTTGCCGGCGTTGACCGCGGCAATGGTCATGGGCACATGCCAATGGTCCGGCGCGCCGACAACAACGCCGTCGATGTCCTTGCGGTCCAGCAGCGCGCGGAAATCCGCGTAGGTGGCGGGGCCGCCGGCATCGTTCCCGGTGAGGCTCTTGCGGAAGCGGTCCAGATGCGGCGGGTAAATATCGGAGACGGCCACAACAGTGGCCCCACCGTGCTCCTGTGTGGTTCGCGCAACGTAGGAACCGCGGCCGCCCGCGCCGATCAAACCGATCTGAATCCGGTCATTCGCGCCCCAAACGCGGGTGGATGCGGCCGCCGAAGCGGCAGCCAGAAAAATGCGCCGCGAGACGGCGGAAGATGCCCTGGAATTTGCCATGGCCTTCACGATATCGCACTTCCGCGGAAGCGACCGCCCGGACCAGGGATCCCCCGGCAAAACCAGGGAGCCCTCAGGCCGTGAGCCGCTCAAAGCGGCCAGACGGGGCCGCTATGAACACACGCACGTGGTCCCTCATCAAGTGCCCTTCTTCGATTCGGCTTTCCCTCTGCATCGCCAGCTTGTGGAAGATCTCTCCCAGATGCTTCTTCAACTGTCCGTAAAGCACCTTCCTGCGATACTTGGGTATGAACACGATGTGGTACTTGCACTCCCACTTCGTGTGACTTGGACTCTAAACGTCGCCCATCGCGGTTTCTCCTTTGGTGTGCTTGGCACCTCACGATTCAGAGTTTCCGCGATGGGCTCCCTCAAATGTCAAACTTCTACCGCCTCCCCGGCGGAGCCGGGGGGCCTCCCCTGGTAGGCTAGGAAATCTCTTCACGAATGCAGTGATTCTGACGGATACCGTCGAACACAATACCGTTCTCCTTGAACTTGCGCCTCTTCCGGCATTTTAGTGGTTAAGGGTTGAGGTCGAGCGCTCCGCAGTGGAAGTAGATGGCGTCGATGAAGTT
>JBDIBK010000162.1:0-8124 GCA_039812845.1 Bryobacterales bacterium | reverse complement strand
CGCCACTTCATATCCGCTGTCTTCCAGCACTTCAGCCATTTCGGCCAGGCTGGAGAGGTTTTCTCTGGTTGTCATCGCTGTCTCCATAATCTGCTTACGAGATCCGCGGCGAATCCTTGGCCGCCGCGAGTTGAAAATGTGCATGCCGGACCGGGTTCCGGCAGTACGGAACGGGCCGGCTAGGCGACCGGCTCCCGCGGTTCACCGGCGAGGGGGAGCACTTCGATGTCGCCGATGCGGATATCCGCGCCCTGAATCATGCGGATCAATCCGCCCTTGGAGTTCGGCGCGCCCACTTCAAAGAATAGAACCTTCGGATTCGGAACATGCAACGGGGTGGCATACTCCGCGACGGTCCCGATCATCCGTGTGCTTTCCGCGAAGGATACATCGATCATGGAAGGATCCGACGTGGCCTTGCCGTGGAACTCGAGATTGCCGGTTTTCTCAAAAACAGCCTCTCGCGCTTCCCCATTCACTTCCACATTGAAGTTCAATTGCGGCGCAAATTCAAGATCGATCAAGTTATAGTTCGAAGTGTCAGCCGGTTCGGCGAAAACCCAGTAGAGATCCTGATTGAGCAGATCCTCGCGGTTGCCGGGGGTGAAGCCGTCGGCCTCAAAATAAACGCCCGCGCTTATGTCTTCGCCCTGGCCCGCGCCCGCACTCTTGATGAGCAGCCATACGGCGTCGTCGTCGTGAAGGGAACGGATGCGGAAGAACTGCCATTCCGCGACTCCGCGGGATTCGGCGATGCGCCACACTTCTTCCAGGCTGTAGTCTCTTCCGGCAGCCAGCGTTTCGCCGCTCGCGATCATGTCGGCGAGGGTTTGCTCGTCCTTCAGGATGATGGTGCTGCCCGGACGCAGCGATTGCCAGAATGAGACGGAACGTGAATTGAATGTCGAACCCATGGACTTCTCCCTTGGCGGAACCGGCTGGAGCGAGGGCGGCGCATCCGGAGGCGGCCAGCCGCTTGCTCTGGGCGCATACGGGGGCGGCACGCCCTGATAATACTGCCGCGCGCCGCGCCGGCGCGGAATCATCGCCCACGCGCCGATGAGCAGGAGCAGGATCAGCAAGCCGCTTCCGGAGCCGGAGAACCAGCCGCCGAGACCGCCGCCTTCGCCTCTGGCCGCATCGTCACTCTGGCTGTTGGCGGCCTGGGCGGCCGTGGGGTAAACGTAGCTGTTCTGGCGCATCAGCATGCTGAGGATGGCCATATCGCGCAAGGCGTTGTAGCCCACCCAGCCGCCGTCCCGCATGTAGCCGTACCCGCCGTGCTGGCTGCTATAGCGCACATCGTAAGTCTGGCCGTCGACCGTGGTGGTGGAGGGGATGTAGCCGGGCCGGTTCGCCGGTTCCCTGGAAAAGGTGCTGGGGTACTTGCCGGCGTTGTCGCGTTCAAAGGCCCGCTGAGCGTCGCCCCTGGACTGGAAGACGGTGCCCTGGGTGCGCGCGCGGTTCAGCACGGATTGATCGACCCCGTAGGATGGCCGGGCGGCGGGCCGGGATTCGCCGCGCGAACCCATGCGCGGCGTGACCGTGGATGGCCGGGAACTGCCCCACGATTGGGCGCGGCTGGGGAAACTCCGGCTGCTGGGCCGCGAGAAACTGGAAGATCCGCCGAAGGAAACGCGGCCGCCCCGCCGCGCCCAGAGATCTTCGGGTAGCAGCAGGAATGCCAGGGTGAGCAGCAACGCCCAGACGCCGGCGCGTCTCGCGAAGGCCGGTTTGCGGCACGCGCCAAGAAGCGCGCCAAGCGCCACGGCGGAGGCGCGCGCGGCCCTGATGACCGCATGCAGGGTTTGCTGACAGAGCAGGCTGAGGATGTGTCTCATTGCTTCTCCCCCGCGAAGGCGCTGGGGTGCTCAACGCTCTTTGCGTTATTGCCCGCCGGGGATGGCTGCGCGCTTCCGGCAGTGCTTTCGGCGCTTGGGGGCGCGATCGCGGCGAGAGAGGAATCCCGGTCAAAGTGAACGCTGGCGGCGAAGAGCACGGCCACCAGCAGGAACGCGGCCGCCGCCACGGCTCCGGCGGCGACATTCCTGTCGACGGCGACTTCCTTGGCGAGGGGGGATTTCGGGAGCAGGAATGCGTCGGCAACCACGCGCGCGGTGATCAGCAGGATGACGCCCAGCGCGGCGAGCACGAAGCTGGTGACGCATTCCTCCACCCACTGGCCGCTGGCTCCCGCGAGGGCAGCGCTGGCGATAAAGCCGAGTGCGGCGAGATAGCCTCCGAAGCTGATTCCCGCGGCAACATTGTCCTTATCCCCGATCTCTTCATGCACGTCATACCCTGCAAACCGCGTGTACACCCATCCACCGGCAACCAGAATCAACTGGCCCACGATGAAGTAGATGGCGATATCGCGCAAGCCCAGCAGGAACGACGCGCTGTAGCCGCTGAGCACTCCGCGCAGCATGAAACCGGTGGCGATGCTGGCGCCGGCCACGACGAAGCCCGTGCCGGAATTGCGATCCCGCACGAGTTCCTTGTCGATGGAGAAGCGACAGAGGATTGCCTTGTCGTTGATCCAGAGGCTGAGGCGCATCAGGGCCGCGGCAATGATCCCGTAGAGGGCGATCGTCAAAATCTCGTCGAAGAACGCCACACCTTCCCAGGGAGAAAGCGCGCCGGAAATCGCGATGGCCACACCGAGCATGTAGCCCGCGAAAGCGATGCCGAATGCCGGGTTGTCGCGCTCCGTGAGTTCCTCATCAATGCTGTAGCGGGTGGTTCTGGCGAAGAGCCAGCGCGCGGCGAATGCGAGCAGAAACGCGGTTGCGAAGAGCGGGATCGCGCTCAAGACGTGATTGACGCTCGGCAACAATGCTTGCATCCGTACTCCTTCTCCCGTGTTTCTTTTCGGCGGAGCGGATCCGGCGCCGCCACCCCCAATTGTTCTTTACGCACCGGGACGCGATTTGATTGCCGAAATCGCATCAAATGCCGCGCCGGTCTCCCCAGAGATCGACGTGCAGACGGGGGCTGAAGCGGTAGCCACGTTCCTTGCAGACTTCGGCAAGCCACAAGGAACGTTCGCGCAGCGTGGCGGAATCCCGGCCTTCCGGCATGAGAACAACCGCACTGGCGTTAGATTCTATTGTTCGAAGAAGCTCCGTGATTTCTTCAAGATCCGATGGATTCATCACAACAAACTTTAACTGGTGCGGATAGGTGGCGCAGAGGTCCTTTAGGATGCCGGGCTGGATCCGGAGGCGATCGTGCTGCGCGGCCCAGCGGCCGTGCTCCCGATCATGGGGTGTCGAGTTCGAGAGCTTCGGGCTGATCGACATCAGGTGGCACTGGACGGGCTCGAACACAGTTCCGGCCGTCTCTATGGTGATGTGATAACGGCGCGCGGAAAGCTGCTCCGTGAGAGCCACGATGCCGGGCGCGATCATGGGTTCGCCGCCGGTGAGAACGACGTGGCGCGCGGAGGGATAGCGGCGGACTTCGGCGACGATATCGGCCACGCCCATTTCCTCGCCTTCGGGCGACCAGGACGAATAGGGTGTATCGCACCAGACGCAGCGAAGGTTGCAACCGCTGGTGCGAACGAAGACGCTCGGGACGCCGACGAGAGAGCCCTCGCCCTGGAGGGAATAGAAGATTTCGGAGATCTTCATGGCCTTCTCTCCCGGCAAGGGAGTTTCGGGGCTGACAATTCCATCATGCCGCGTACTCCAGCGGATCCGCGATGCCAGCTTCCTCGAAGCCTTTTCGGCGCAGGAGGCAGGAATCGCAATGGCCGCAGGAGATCCCGCCTGGCGAGGGATCGTAGCAACTGTGGGTGAGACGGAAATCGACACCGAGTTGAGCGGCAAGCTGGACGATTCCGGATTTCGAAAGATTCATGAGCGGGGTGTGGATGCGGATGTCTTCGCCGTTCTCGACGCCGGCGCGGGTGGCGAGGCGGGCGGTATGTTCGAAGGACCGAATGAACTCCGGGCGGCAATCGGGATAGCCGGAATAATCAACGGCATTCACGCCGAGGAAGATATCCCGGGCACCCAAGGCTTCGGCCCAGCCAAGCGCGCAGCTCAGAAAAATGGTATTGCGGGCGGGCACGTAAGTGACCGGGATTCCGGCCTGAATCTGACCGACGAGATCGTGCTTGGGCACGTCGATATCGCCGGTAAGCGCGGAGCCGCCGAAGGCGCGAAGGTCAAGGCGAAGTGTTACGTGCCGCTCGACGCCCAGTGCGGCGGCGACGCGCGCGGCGGCCTCCAGTTCCACCTGGTGGCGCTGGCCGTAGTCAAAAGACAGGGCGTAACAGGCGAAGCCTTCGCGATGCGCCACGGCGAGGCAGGTGGTGGAATCAAGGCCTCCGCTGAGCAGGCAGACGGCGGGAGGGCGCGGTGGATTCGCGGAGTGGGAGCGCGCGGCGCCCTGGACTGTGCGGGAAGGTGTCATCGAACTCTTATTGTCGCGAAGAATGGATGGCGCGGGATAGCCCGCAGCCAAGGGGAGGCACGTCCGGAGGAGGCCGCAGCACGGCGTGGGGGAGTGCTGTTCTTACGAATTGCGGCTGGCGGATGCGACAATGGCAGTATTCGCTATGCCTTCAATGCTTGATCGATTGCGCGGGAAGAAGCCTGTGACAACGGAACCCGAAGAACCGGAGGTGCCAGTGTGGCCGGGCGGTTTTTCCGACTGGACCTGGACGGCTGTGCTGTTTCTGTTTCTTACCACCGCGCTGGTGCAGGGCTTCGAGATCCCGACCGGATCCATGGAGGGGACGCTTCTGATTGGGGACCGGCTGCTGGTGAACAAGCAGGCCTATGCGCCTTCCGACCCGATCTCGCGCGTGATTCTGCCCTACCGGGATCCGCGGCGGGGCGACATCATCGTGTTCCGCTTTCCGCTAGACCTTAACCAGGCCTATGTGAAGCGGGTGGTGGGCGTGCCGGGAGACCGCATCCATTTGGAGGAGCGGCAGTTGTTTCTGAACGGGGCTCCGGTGGATGAGCCCTACCGGTCAAAGCGGGTGGGCGGGGCGGACCCGTACCGGGATAACTTTCCCCGCTACATGGAGATGAGTTCGACACCACTGGCGGCGAGAGCGCTGGAGATGCACCGGAAATACGTGCATGACGGCGAACTGGTGGTGCCGGAGGGCTACTATTTCGCGATGGGCGACAACCGCGACAACTCCCTCGACAGCCGCTATTGGGGTCTGGTGCCGCGGGACAACATTATCGGGAAACCGCTGATCGTGTACTGGTCCCATGGCTACCCGTATACGGACAGTTTGAACGAGCGGATTCTTGACAAGACGATTCGCTGGGGACGGATGCTGCGGATTGTGAGCACCTTTCCGACCGGATCCGAGATTGCTCCAGGAGGCAAGCGATGAGCGATGCGACGAAGCGGCTGGAAGAGCCGGCGAGCCCCTGGGCGGCGTTTGCGGGGATCTTTGTGCCGGGGGCGGGGCATTGGCTGGCGGGAGAGCGCACAAAAGCAATCGCACTGTTCGCGATCATTCACGTGGCCGTTGCTGCGACGCTGCTGGGCGGGGCGGCGGTAGCGCCACCAGTGGCGCCGGAGCCCATGTTTATCGCGGGGCTTTCGTCGTCGGACCCGATCGGCAATGCGATGCGGACGATGGAGCAGGTGGCCCAGAAATCGAACGGGGTTTCGATGTGGGCGGCGACATTCTTCGGCTACGGCACGCCGTTTGACGGCACGTCGGAGAATTCGATGGTGACCAACCTGCTGAACCTGGCGGGGATTCTGAACCTGCTGGCCGTGTTCTATTTGTTCGATGAGAAGCGGCGAGAGAACAAGGCGTTTGAAGCCGCGATGGCGGCGAGGGCAGGGAAGGGGAAGAAGGGATGAGCCACTTTGTGTATGTGCTGCTATTTCTGCTGCTTTCGGCCTCCGTGGCATCCGTGCTGCAAGCGAACTCGAAGGAAGAGTTTCTGCGCTATTTCGGACGACGCTTCGTGACGCCGGTGCTGGCGATGGCGGTGTTCAGTTGGGTGATGTTCTTCCTGCACAAACTGTAAGCGCTCGCCCGTGTTTTCCGTGGCCGATTACGCCGAAGTCCGGCGGTCGGGGAACGCGAAACAGAGAAATGGGAGGGAGTTCCCCCGCCCAACCCCTCCTCCCGCTCGCCGCCAGGCGGGAGGAGCAGGCTCTCCGATCCCTGCTCCCCCGACATTTCCAGCGTGGAGGCGGTGCTCTCCTGTAAAAACCAAGCCCTACGGGAGCGCGTTGCGCTGCCTTTACAGGCTCCGCGCCGCCGGGGAGGCGAGGGGTTCGAAGCACTATTAGATCGGAAGAGACGGCACAAGAAGCGGGGCGGGGCTACTCCGAATTCCAAGCGGGTGGAGCGCCCGCGGGAGCGGAGGATGTTACCTCTCCGCCTTTCCCGCGAGCCGATTTTGCGCTTGTGCACCGACTGAGGATGCGCGCGCCTATCCGTTGACGGCGCTGAGGGCCTGATCCAGATCCCAGAGAATATCGTCCAGATCTTCGATGCCGATGCAGAGGCGGACCATGTCCGGTTCCACGCCGGCGGCTTTCTGTTCCGCCGCGCCCAACTGCTGGTGGGTGGTGGAGGCGGGGTGAATGACCAAGCTGCGCGTGTCTCCGACGTTCGCCACGTGGGAGAACATCTTGAGGTTATTGATGAATTTTACGCCGGCGTCGAAGCCGCCCTTGATGCCGAAGGTGAACACGGAACTCGCACCCTTGGGCATATACTTCCGCGCCAATGTGTAGTAGGGGCTGGAAGGCAGCGACGGGTAATTGACCCAGGTGACGCCGGGGTGACCCTCAAGATGTTTGGCGACGGCGAGGGCGTTTGCCACGTGGCGCTCCATGCGGGGGCCGAGGGTTTCAATCCCTTGCAGGAAAAGGAAGGAATTGAAGGGGCTGAGGCAGGGCCCGAGATCGCGAAGCCCTTCGACGCGCGCCTTGATGATGTAGGCGATGGGCCCGAAGGTCTCGCCGAACTTCATGCCATGGTACGACGCAGACGGCTCATTGATTCCGGGGAAATTGCCTTTCGCCCAGGGGAACTTGCCGGAATCGACGATGATGCCGCCGATGCTGTTTCCGTGCCCGCCGATGAACTTGGTGAGCGAGTGAAGCACGATGTCCGCCCCGTGCGCGATGGGATTGCAGAGATAGGGGCTCGCGAAGGTGTTATCGACCAACAACGGCAGGTTGTGCTCGTGGGCAATGCCGGCGACGGCTTCAATATCGAGCACGCTGCCGCGGGGGTTGGAGATGCTCTCGCCGAAAATGAGTTTCGTCTTCGGCGTGATCGCCTTGCGGAAGTTCTCCGGATTATCCGGATCGACGAAAATCACGTTGATGCCGAGCTTGCGGAACGAGACGTCAAACTGCGTGAAGGTGCCGCCGTAAAGGGTGCTGGCGGCCACGACGTCGTCGCCGGAATCACAGATATTGGTGATGGCGAGCAACTGCGCTGACTGTCCGGACGCGGTGGCGAGAGCCGCCACGCCGCCTTCGAGCCCGGCAAGGCGCTGCTCAAGGACATCCGTGGTGGGGTTCATGATGCGCGTGTAGATGTTGCCGAACTGCTTCAGTGCGAAGAGGTTGGCGGCGTGGTCAGAATCGTCGAACGTGAACGATGTGGTCTGATAAATCGGCACCGCGCGTGAATGGGTTACCTGGTCAGGGGAATGGCCCTGATGGAGGCTGCGAGTGTTGAAGCCAAACTGGCGATCGGGTTGGTCGAACATGGGTCTCCTCTATTTAAATGAAGCGTGGCCGCAACGGGAGGAAGACCTCCGGCGAATCCACAGCGTCCGGCGGGCCGGACGCAAGCCGATCAAGGGCGGCACAGTGGCTGCCCACGGAACACGGAGCGCCGCCCCTGCTCCTATCAGTTAATGCGAAAACGGGCTACCGTTTGTAGCCGATTTTGCGCAGAAAATCCCTGCGAGCTTGCGCGCCCGCCTCATCTTCGACGCCTTTTGGCGATTCGCCGTCAATGACTCCCAGGACGCCGCGGCCCTGCGCGGATTCCGCCACCACTACCTGAACGGGATTCGCGGTGGCGCAAAAGAGGCGCACGACTTCGGGAACATCCTTGAGACGGCCGGTGAGGTTGATGGGAAACCCTTCGCGGAGAAAGAGCAC
>JBDIBK010000161.1:0-8301 GCA_039812845.1 Bryobacterales bacterium | reverse complement strand
GAAGCGTCGCGCATCATCTGATACTCGCGATCCGTAAGCGTCTGCGCCGGCGCCACCGTAATGGAATCGCCGGTGTGGACGCCCATCGGGTCAAAGTTCTCGATCGAGCAGATGATGATGCAGTTGTCGGCCAGGTCCCGCATCACCTCAAGCTCGTATTCCTTCCAGCCGAGCACGCTTTCTTCCATCAGCGTTTCATGCACGGGCGAGAGGGCGATGCCGCGTTCCAGAATGTCGATGAGTTCTTCGCGGTTGTAGGCGATGCCGCCGCCCGTTCCGCCAAGCGTGAAGCTGGGCCGGAGAATTGCCGGGTAGCCGATCTTGTTGATGAACTCCAGGCCCTCTTCGACGCTGGTGATCAGGCGGGAGCGTGGCGATTCGAGGCCGATCTTCGTCATCGCGTCCTTGAACAGCAGGCGGTCCTCGGCCTTCTTAATCGCCTCGATTTTCGCGCCGATCAATTCGACGCCGTACTTATCCAGCACGCCCGCCTCGGCCAGAGCGACGGAGAGGTTCAGGCCGGTCTGCCCGCCCACCGTCGAAAGCAGCGCGTCCGGCCGCTCCTTGCGGATGATCTCTTCAAGGAACGGGACCGTGAGCGGCTCGACGTAGGTGCGGTCGGCGATCTCGGGATCCGTCATGATGGTGGCCGGGTTTGAATTCACCAGAACCACTTCGTAGCCCTCGCTCTTGAGCGCCTTGCAGGCTTGCGTTCCGGAGTAATCGAACTCGCAGGCCTGTCCGATGACGATGGGTCCTGAGCCGATAATCAGGATGCGTTTGAGGTCGTTTCTGCGTGGCATGATTAGCGTCGGTACTCGTCCATCATTCGGGCGAAATCTTCGAACAGATAGAGAGAATCATTGGGGCCGGGCGAGGCTTCCGGGTGAAATTGCACGCAAAAGAGCGGTTCGCTCCGGTGCCGGAAGCCTTCGAGAGTTTGGTCGTTCAGGTTGAAGTGGGTGAGTTCCACTTGGCTTGCGGGAAGGGAATCCGGGTCGACGCAGAAGCCGTGATTCTGGGCGGTGATTTCCACCTTGTTGGTGAGCTTGTTCAGCACCGGGTGGTTGCCGCCGCGGTGCCCGAACTTGAGCTTGAAGGTCATGCAGCCCAGTGCGCGGCCCACCACCTGCTGGCCGAGGCAGATACCGAAAATCGGCACCTTCCCGATCAGCTTGAGCAGCTCGGCGGCTTGCGCGTCGAGCGCCTCCGGGTCGCCCGGCCCGTTCGAGATGAACACGCCGTCCGGCTTGAGGGCCAGTGTGTCCTCGGCGCTTGTGACCGAGGGCACTACCGTGACGCGCGCGCCGTTCTGGCGCAGCCTGCGGAGGATTCCCAGTTTGACACCGAAATCGTAAGCGATCACATGGTGGCGCGGTTCGAGCGTCTCTTCGAGCAGTTCCGAGGAACTAACGCGCGGCACGGATTCGTTCCACTCGTATATGCACTTCGTCGAGACGACGCTGGCAAGATCGCGGCCGGTCATGGACGGGGCGTTGCGAGCCTTGTCGATCAGGGCCTCTGCGCTCTGGGGCACCGTGGAGAGCGCTCCACGAAGCACGCCGCCCGATCGCAAGTGCCGCACCAGCGTGCGCGTATCGATTTCGGATGCGATGGGAATGCCGCGGTCGGCGAGATAGTCTTCCGCGGAGCGGGAACTCCGCCAGTTGCTGGCGCGGGGAGAGAATTCGCGGACGACGAGCCCCTCAATAAAGGGGTGCGCGCCCTGAGGATCGTCCCCGTTGGTGCCGTAGTTCCCGATTTGGGGATTGGTAAGAACGACGATCTGCCCGGTGTAGGAAGGATCGGAAAAAATCTCCTGGTAGCCGGTGATTGAGGTGTTAAAAACGACTTCGCCCACCCGCTCCGTTTGTGCGCCAAATGCCCGGCCTTCAAATACCCGGCCGTCCTCCAGAGCGAGAATTGCTTTGCTCAACCGCTGCCGCCTCCCGTTGCTAAGGTTCGCCTCCGATGCGTCCGCTAAGCGTAATCCGGTAACGCCGCACCCTTTCAATTTCACCACGCCACGCCGTCGCCGGGCAACATCGCCAGGAATGATTGTGCGAATCCGCGGAGGAAACGCCGGGAGTTCCCGCCCGAAATGCAGGCCGATTTTACGGAAGCAAAGCGCACTTATCCTTCAATCCCGCTTCGCGCGTCGGCGCGGGCCGCCCTCCGGAGATGGCGCGCTCCCAACTGCCATACGCGGGGTTCGGCAGGATGATCCAGCGGGTCCCCAGATAGCTTTCGTGCGGTTCCATGGCCGCCTCACGACCGGCCAGGGTGGTGCGAACTCCCGCCAGGAAATCTCCGGCGTCGTCCCCGATCAGCAGCAGAATCCGATAGCGGGCGGCCAGGTAACGGCGGCGGCTGGCTTTCTCGCTCGACCAATCGGGCATTTCGCCTGTTGTCAGCACGTGTTCCCCGTCGGCGAAGGGCAGCCCGGCGGCCTTCAGATTGTCAATTGTCCGAGGCTCTTGCGATTTCTCCCGGTTCGTCACGTAAAACGCTTCCACGCCTTTCGCCTCCGCCAATTTGAGGAAGCTGGCGACGCCGGGAATGGGCTTCGCCACGGCACGGTTCACCCAGCCCTCCCAACCCTCTTCGGTGAAAGCGCCGCTGCCGCGCTGCATATACTCGGCCTCGGAGGGGCTGTTGTCGAGCACCGTCTCGTCGATATCCAGAATCACCGCGGGCGGCAGGTTTTGATAGCCAGTGCCCTGTTCGAGCGCGGCCGTCCAATCGGGGTCCCGAAGCGCGTCGAGCAGCATTGCCTCCGCCAGCCGGTAGGCCTGGATGGCGTTGTGGCGATACTCGATGGAAGTCTGCATCCATAGAAGCGAATTCAGATTCTCATGGTTCCCTGGGGCGGGAGCGCAGGCATTCCTGTTGAGGGCGTTCTGCGCGAGCAGCATCGAATGGAGCCACACCAGCAGCAAGCAAAGACGAATCATTCCCAAGACCTCCGCGCGGTTCCGGTATTCGCCAACACAGCGGGCCTATTCCCGATGGGGCATCGGTTCCCGCAGTTCAAATTATCAGAAGCGAGAAAGGGAATTCTTCAGAGTTCCCCTCCGCCGAACTTCGAATAGAGTGCGTCTTCGAAAATTCCACCGGCCGCCATTCTCTCCATCTGAAAAGGGATCGACGTTCAGGGCGTCGCGTCCGACACCGCGCTGTCACCATAGGCATGGCCGGCACTGGCCGCCAGCCGCCGCAGCGACGGGCCAAGCGGCGAATGAACGCGCCAGACGAGGGCGATCGTCCGTTGCGGAGCGGGCTGGCGGAACCGGCGCACGGAAAGGTTGGCGTGCTTGATCTCCGCCGCGATCGCGAGTTCCGGCAGGAGCGTAACGCCGGAGCCGCCGGCCACCATTTGCGCGAGGGTCGACAGGCTGGTCGCTCGAAATTCGAGTTCGCGGGCCCTCGCCCGTGAACACACCGCCAGCGATTGCTCTCGAAAGCAGTGCCCATCGTCCAGAAGGAGCACCGTGGCATCCTTCAATTCCGACAGGCTCGCGGGAGGCTGCTTCGTTCCGAGCGGATGCCCGTAGGGGGTGGCGAGCACGAACGGATCCGAACCGATCACCTCATGCTCCAGTTCGCCCCCGGCGGCCTCGAGCGCCAGCAGCGCCGCGTCCAGCGTTCCATCGTCCAACTGGCGCATCACCGGCTGCGTCTTATCTTCCCGCCAGAAAACGGTGAGCTGCGGGAAATCTTTTCGCAGCTCCGCGCTGAGCCGCGGCACGAAGTAGGGTGAGATGGTCGGGATGACGCCGATCTTCAGCGATCCCGAGAGCGGATCGGCGGCGCAGCGCCCGGCCTCCGCGATGTCGTCGATCTGCTGCAGCACGCGCCGCGCGCGATCAATGATCTCGCGGCCTCTCTCGGTAATAAGAACGCGCCGCCGGTCACGCTCGAACAGTTGCACGCCGAGGGCCTCTTCCATTTGCGCGATCTGCGCGCTGAGGGGCGGCTGCGACACGTGGCAGCGTTCGGCCGCCTTGCGAAAGCTGAGCGATTCCGCAACCGCGACGGCATATTGGATCTGCCGCAGCGTGAAAAGATGCGGGCGGAATTCCATAGCCTGACCGTATCACATTTATATTGACAATATATTGGACATATCAGCCCGCGGGAGCAATGCTGTTGACAGCGCTATCGCGCAAATCGCACCCCGAGGACGTGAAAAGATGTCAACTGAATCCAAATGCCCTTTCAATCATGCCGCCGGCGCGGGCCTGACGAATCGTGATTGGTGGCCGAATCGATTGCGCGTCGATTTGCTGCGCCAGCACTCTTCCAAGTCGAATCCGATGGATGAGGGCTTCGACTATGCAAAAGCGTTTCAGAGTCTCGATCTGGCAGCCGTGAAGAAGGATCTCACGGCCCTGATGACCGATTCGCAGGATTGGTGGCCCGCCGACTATGGTCACTACGGCCCGCTGTTCATCCGCATGGCCTGGCACGGCGCCGGAACGTATCGCATCGGCGACGGCCGCGGCGGCGCCGGCGGCGGCCAGCAGCGCTTCGCACCCCTCAATAGCTGGCCTGACAACGTGGTGCTCGACAAGGCGCGCCGCCTGCTGTGGCCGGTGAAGCAGAAGTATGGCCGGAGCATTTCCTGGGCGGATCTCTACGTCCTGGCCGGCAATGTGGCACTAGAGTCCATGGGGTTCAAGACCTTTGGCTTCGGTGGCGGCCGCCCGGACCAGTGGGAACCCGACGAATCCGTCAACTGGGGGCTGGAGAATGAGTGGCTGGGCGATACGCGTAAGGGAACGGAACTCGACTTGGAGAACCCTCTGGCGGCTGTCCAGATGGGGCTGATTTACGTCAATCCGGAAGGCCCCGGCGGCAAGCCAGATCCGCTTGGGTCCGCGCGCATGGTGCGGGAGACCTTCGCGCGAATGGCGATGAACGACGAAGAGACGTTCGCCCTAACCGCGGGCGGCCACACCTTTGGCAAGACTCACGGCGCGGGCCCGGCCACCCATGTGGGACCCGCTCCCGAGGCGGCGGGCATTGCCGCGCAGGGCTTGGGCTGGCTTAGCACATACAAGAGCGGCAAGGGCGGAGACGCAATTGGCAGCGGCCTTGAGGGCTCCTGGACGCCGACGCCCACACAGTGGGACATGAGTTTCCTGGAGATGCTGTTCGGCAACGAATGGGTGCAGACGAAGAGCCCCGCCGGTGCCAATCAGTGGATTCCCAAGGAGAACACCGACAAGAACATGGCCCCGTCGGTCGCGGATCCAAACAAGAAGGTCCCGATCATGATGACCGACGCGGATATGGGGCTGCGCTACGATCCCGAGTACGAGAAGATCGGTCGGCGCTTCCTTGCCCACCCGGAAGAGTTTGCCGATGCCTTCGCGCGCGCATGGTTCAAACTGACGCACCGCGATATGGGGCCGAAGTCGCGCTACCTGGGTCCGGAAGTGCCGAAAGAGGACCTCATCTGGCAGGACCCGATTCCCCCGGTTACCCACAAACTGATCGGCGAGGAGGAAGTCGCGGCACTCAAGGCGAAGCTGCTCGCATCCGGACTGAGCATCTCGGAACTCGTTTCCACGGCGTGGGCGTCCGCATCGACCTTCCGCGGCTCCGACAAGCGCGGCGGCGCGAATGGTGCGCGCATTCGGCTTGCTCCGCAGAAAGACTGGGAGGCAAACCAGCCGGAGCAACTGGCGAGGGTCTTGAGCGTGCTTGAGAACATCCGGGCCGAATTCAACCGCGCCTCGCCGCGCGGCACGCAAGTCTCGCTCGCCGATCTGATCGTGCTCGGCGGGTGTGCCGGAGTTGAGAAGGCGGCGAGAAACGCGGGTGTCGGTGTCAGCGTTCCATTTTCACCGGGGCGCGGGGATGCGCTGCAAGAGCAAACCGATGCCGAATCGTTCGCGGTGCTCGAGCCAAAGGCGGACGGGTTCCGCAACTATCTCAAGGCGGGGCTCGCCGTGCCAGCCGAAGCGCTGCTGATCGATAAGGCGCAACTGCTGAACCTGACGGCGCCGGAGATGACCGTTCTGGTGGGAGGCATGCGCATGCTGGACGCCAATGCGGGGCACACTCGTCATGGCGTCTTCACGGATCGCCCGGGCACCTTGAGCAACGACTTTTTCGTCAACCTCCTGGACATGCGCAACGAATGGAAAGCGAGCTCTCCCGCCGAGGAGCTATTCGAAGTGCGCGACCGCAAGACCGGCAAGACGAAATGGACGGCAACGCGCGTCGATCTGGTGTTCGGCTCCAACTCCGAGCTGCGGGCAATCGCCGAAGTCTACGGCAGCGCCGATGCGAAAGAGAAGTTCGTGAAGGACTTCGCGGCGGCCTGGAACAAAGTGATGAACTTGGACCGCTTCGACCTAGCCTGACCTCGCGGTGAACGCGCTGGCGAGGTCTGTGCCTCAACCGGCACTTGCGTTCACAGCCCGGAGCGGGTGGCAGCAAGCACCCGCTCCGGGCTGCCGGAACAGCGTGAGTTTGCGGATGGAGGGCGGCACACCGCGATCCGGCCCCGCGCCGGTGGCACTCGAACCCATGTTTCCCAACCGCCCGCAATGGGTTGGGAGACGAAGAAGTTGTCAGTAGTTCTGAAGCGGCCCGAGGCTGATGACAAGAAACGGTCTCGCGGCCTCCTGCCAGTCGAGAACCTTCTCGCAGAACACACGCCGGAACTGGCGGTGATTCCTTAAACCGGTCGGCTGCGCCTGTTCCAGGCCGTTGATTCTGAGCGCCTTCCGTGGCCGCGGTTCGGAGGGGTCATTTTTGCATTTCTCAGTCGGGTCTTGATTTTGTCTCGTTCTGACACTATGATGAGAGTCAGATGCCAAGCCCCGTCGATTCCGACCTCCGGACGCGCGGAAACCTCATCCGCAGCCTCGGCGCCCTCCGCGACATGCTTCCCGGCTCCTTCGTCGAGCGCAAACGCTCCTGCGGCCGGCCCAACTGCCACTGCGCCAACGGAAAGAGCCTGCACTCGCAGTTTCAGATCTCGGTGCTCGTCGAGGGCAAGCCGAAGACCTTCAACGTCCCCGCCCGGCTGGCCGATCAGGTGCGCCGGAAGATTGAGATGCGGCGCCGCTTCGATGCCGCCGCGGCTTCCATCTGCGGCATCAACCTGAAGCGGTTCCTGAAAGAGAAAGAGGAGCGCTAGCTTTGTCCCGCCACCGTTTCGAGGCTTACCTGGACAAGGTGTTCGGCTTTTCGGAACGGGTCCGCGCCATGCCGGAGGGCCGCCAGTTTCCGCGGCATCCCTGGCCAAGGTGTTCAGCGCGGTCTTCCTGGGCGCGGCCATGCAGACCCCCAGCCTGCTGCAGATCGAAGCCGAGTGCCGCGGCGGCGCCCTGGCCAAGCGCATCGGCCCGATCAGCGACGACACCATCGGCTATGCGCTCCAGCGCCAGCCGCCGGAAGCCGTCTTCGATCTCGGCTGCGAAGTCGCCAGCCGTCTGAAGCGCAACGGACCCTGCTGGTCAAGAACCTCCCCATGCGTCCGCCATTCATTCTCCGCTCTCTGCCCGCTCGCAATAGCCCATCCCGAAGCCCCATGCCCAAATGAAGATGCGGACGCGTGAAGTTCCGGGTGCCGGGTGGATTCGGAGTGTACGAACTGCGAAGCAGCATGGACCGAGTGCTTGCCGAATCCGCCAGCGGCGAAGGCACGGACGGCGAGGCGTTCCTGCAAGGAATGCTGGAAGATCTGGATAGGAAAAGCTGGCGAAAGGCAGGATGAGCCGGTATCTCCTCACTCCCACGGCCAAAGCGGACTTGGCCGGCAACCGTGACTACTTTTGTCTGGAGTGCAGGTCACGGACTCCCTACCTTGACTCACACTCGAACAAAGCACGGGAAGGAACAGAGACGGATTGAGGGACGCTGATCACTTCCCCACTATGAAGAAAGCCAGCGTCACTTCACTGCGATAGCGATCGCAATTGTACCGGAACGCTGATCGGCTTCAGCGGAATGCGCACGAAAGCAGCACATTGTACATTTTTAGACGATATAGGTATTGACCGCATAGCCGACCGCTGTTAGTATGGGGCCACGGATATTCAGAACTGATTCACTGATTTGACGCCTCCAGCGGAGCAAGCGTGGGAGGCATCACCCGCCCTCCTCATGACGGGGAAGGGCATAACGGTAACTTCCGAAACCTAGCTTTTCTTTCTATTTGACTCGGTCAGGGTCGGATACGGCTACGTCAAACCACGAAAGGATCTTCCTTCGATGCTTAATCGGATATTTATTGCTCGGTCGCTTCTGCTTATTATAGGAGTCATTCCCCTAGTAGCAGAG
>JBDIBK010000160.1:0-8341 GCA_039812845.1 Bryobacterales bacterium | reverse complement strand
CCCCACCCGAAGGAGTTTTCACCATGTCCACCGTAACCGCGTTTCCCGCAGCCGAAGCCGCCGCGCCCCAGCCCCCGGCGGAACCTCATCCCGCGCCGGAACTCGCACCGCATGAGCCAATTTCGTCGGAGCCCGCATCCTGGCGGGAAACCGTCCTGGACCTCCTGGCACAGGGTGCGTCCGTCGTTGACGCCATGCGTCACGTGGGCTATTCCTCCGCCGCGTTCTATAAGGCCTGCAATCGCCATCCCGAGTTCCGCGCCCAAGCGGCTTGCGCCCGCAATGCCTACCGCGCCCAGGTCGCCGAAGAATTCCACGATGCGGAAGCCTACGCCCGCATGCTGGTGGATTCCGTCATGCGCGACGAACAACTCCCCGCCAGCCTTCGCCTCCGCGCCGCCCTCTCCATCCTCAATCGCAAAGGCGATCACTGGCTCCCCGGTTCCATCGCCGTAAACACCGTGGACACCATAGACATCCTCGACAATTCGGACACCCTGGGCTATGCCGCAACCATAGGCTCCGTGGACAACGTGGACACCGTGGATCACGTCGAAACCATGGACACAGTGGACACAGTGGGCAATATGGACACGGTGGCCGACCTGGACACCGCGAACGCCGCAGACAATGCAGACACCATGGACAAAATGGACAGAGTGGACACCGTGGACACTGTGGACACTGTGTCCACCATAGACACCATGGACAATCTCGCCAACGCTGCCTACCGCCAGTTCCTCGCCGAGATCGAAGCAATGGACTCCGCATTCTATTCCGCTCTCTCCGCCGCTGCCCCCGCCGAACCCGCCTCCTCCTCAACGCCTGAAAACACCATGGACAACATGGACACCACGGACACAGGAATCGCAACGGCCACCCCGCGCGCGGCGCACAAAGCGAATCCAGCAAGACAACCAACATCCCAACCCGATTCCCGCATCGGCGGCTGCCCGTGCCCCGAAGGGGACGGTGCGGCGGGATCCCCCGCGGCATTCGCTAGCCATTCATGGCCGCGCTGCGCCGAATGAGGCATCCCACCGGCCACTCCGCAAGAGCCCGGAATCTCCGTAGCCTTTCGATGCCGTTCCCCTCTCTCGCAAACCGGATCTGCCCCGCAACTCTCCTCCTCCCCTCCGCGATCGCCCTCCCGCCGCTCGCGTCTGGCTTGGCGAAAGTCACGAGACACTGGCACCAAGCGCGGGCATCGAACTCTAGCGCTCCCGGTCTCCCGGCGAATTGCGCCCTCGCTTGTGTTATCCTTTACAAAGTACAAGGACAAATACGCACTGACAAAGGAGTAGTGACCACCGGATGGCACTCGCAACGGAAGAAAAGCAAGAGATTATTTCCAATTACCGGCAGCACGGCACCGACACGGGCTCTCCCGAGGTCCAGGTAGCCATCCTTAGCCGCCGGATTTTGGAACTCACTGAGCACTTCAAATCTCATAAGAAAGACCACCACTCAAGGAGAGGTCTCCTCACTCTGGTGGCCCAGCGTCGCCGTCTTCTGCTCTACCTGAAGAAGACGAGTCCCTTCCGATACGCCGAACTGATCCAGCGTCTTGGCATTCGCCGCTAACCGGCTTCCTGCCTGTGGCCGCCGCGCTGTGACCGCAGCCGCTTTGTGCGGCGTCGGCCATGCCGGCAGCCCCGCTGTTTGAGTGGCCAACGTTTCCACCTGGGAGGCGTTGGCTTTTGCCGTATCTGCACCCGGACACGCGCGGGGCGTCCGATGCCCCGCCTGAAGCTGTTGTTTATGCGGGAATTTCCCCACGCCGGGAGCTTTCCGCTGGTGGCTCCGCTCTCCCGTCGAAAAAGGAAATTAACGATGACTCATTCCGTCACAGTGGATCTGGGCAACCGCCAGATCACCCTCGAAACTGGCAAGCTTGCCAAGCAGGCGAACGGCTCGGTAGTCGTTCGCTGCGACGATTCCCTGGTTTTGGCCACGGCTTGCGCCGCAACCTCTCCCAAAGTGGGCCTGGATTTCTTCCCGCTCACCGTCGATTACCGCGAATACTATTACGCCATGGGAAAGATCCCCGGCGGCTTCATCAAACGCGAAGGCCGGCCCTCCGAGAAGGAAGTGCTCACGTCCCGGCAGATTGACCGCCCCATTCGCCCCCTCTTCCCGCCCACGTTCCGCAATGAGACGCAGGTGATCGCGATGGTGATGTCGGCCGACCCTCACCACGACCCCGATACCCTGGGCATCGTCGGCGCGGGCGCGGCGCTGGCCATCTCCGATATTCCCTTCCACGAAATCATCAGCGCCGTGCGCGTCGGCTGCATCGACGGCAAATTCATCGCCAACCCCTCCTATGACGAATTGCGCGAATCCAGCCTCAACATCACCGTCGCCGGCACCGACGCCGGAATCGTGATGGTGGAGGCCGGCGCACGGGTGGTTTCCGAAGACGTCGTGGTGGATGCCATCGAGTTCGGCCACGAGTGCTGCAAGAAGTTCAACGCCGCCATCCGCGAACTGGTGGCCAAGTGCGGCAAGGCCAAGTGGCCCGTTGCGGAAGCGGTTACCGACGCGGACCTCGCCTCCCGGATCAGCGCCGCCGTCCGCGACGAACTCAAGGACGCGCTGAACACGGAGAAGTATCAGAAGCTCGACAGCTATGCGCGCGTGGCGGCCGCGAAGGAAAAGGCCGTCGCCCTCGTCCCCGAAGAGGATACGGAAAAGCGCGCGCTGGCGAAGAAGCTCTTCGACGAGCTCAAGGAGACGATCTTCCGCGATCAGATTCTCGCCGACAAGCGCCGCCCCGATGGCCGCGCCTTCGACCAGTTGCGCCAGATCGATTGTGAAGTCGGCATCCTGCCGCGCGTTCACGGCTCCGGCCTCTTCACCCGCGGGGAAACGCAGGCGATGGTTTCCGCCACGCTCGGCGCGAAAGACGACGAGCAGCGCATGGAAACCCTCGACGCCGCCGTCACCTCGAAGCGCTTCATGCTGCACTACAACTTCCCGCCCTTCAGTGTCGGCGAAGTTGGCTTCATGCGCGGTCCCGGACGCCGCGAGATCGGCCACGGCGCACTGGCCGAGCGGGCGATTTTGAACGTGCTCCCGAAAGAGGAAGAGTTCCCCTACACCATGCGCGTGGTGAGCGACATCCTCGAATCGAACGGTTCGAGTTCGATGGCCTCCGTTTGCGGCGGCAGCCTGGCGCTGATGGATGCCGGATGCCCCCTGAAGTCGCCCGTCGCTGGCATCGCCATGGGTCTCGTTACCGACGGCGGCAACTACGCGGTGCTCACCGACATTGCCGGTGCCGAAGACCACTACGGCGACATGGATTTCAAGGTCGCGGGCACGGAAGAAGGCATCACCGCGCTCCAGATGGACATCAAGGTGACCAACGTCACCACCGCCATCATGCGGGAAGCGCTGCAGCAGGCGCGCAAGGCGCGGCTTGAGATTTTGGAGAAGATGAACGCCGCCATCGGCGCGCCCCGCACCGAAATCTCGGATTATGCGCCGCGCATCTACACCACCACCATCCCCACGGACAAGATCCGCGAACTGATCGGCCCGGGCGGCAAGGTGATCCGCGGCATTATCGATGCCACGGGCGTGAAGATCGACGTCAACGACGACGGTATCGTGAACGTCTTCGCCAGCGATGGCGAGGCCGCCAGACAGGCTCTGCGCATGATCGCCGATATCGCCGCCGTCGCCGAGGTGGGCAAGACCTACCTGGGCAAGGTCGTCCGCATCGCGGACTTCGGCGCATTCGTCGAAATCTTCCCCGGAACCGACGGCTTGCTGCACATCAGCGAGATCGCCGAGAGCCGCGTGAAGGAAGTGCGGGACGAACTGGACGAAGGCGACCAGATCCTGGTGAAGGTGCTGGCCATCGAAGGCAACCGCATCAAGCTCAGCCGCAAGGCGGTGCTTCGCGAGCAGCGAGAGAAGCTGGCCCAGGCGGAAGAATAGGCGCGCAGCATCCGCGCACACGAAAAAGGCCCGGCACATTGCCGGGCCTTTTTCGTTGCCGCTTGGCGGTCACTGAATCAGGATGCGTCCCGGAACCGACGATACTCCGCCGATCGTCAGCACCACGTCGTACTCCCCGGCGCTCAGCCCATTCGGCACTTTGACGTTCACCTGGTAGAGCCCCACGAACCCTGGGGCGAGTCCGCTGAACTCCACGTTCGCGGGAATGCCGTTGATCGTAACGGTGGGCTGCACCGCCGTCAGCTTCACCGGGTTCGACGGGCTCACCGTGCCCGTGGGCGGATTCCCGCCCGCCAGCGGACCCAAACCGTTGCCGTACATCTCCAGCACGTCCCCGCTTTGCGCGCGCCGGCTGGAGCCGTGCAGGCCCAGCCGCTGGTTGTTCCGGAAAATCTCCATCGCCAGCAGTTTCTTGCCGGTGCCCTCCTCGATGTATTGGAACAAGCCGGGGGCGTAGGTGGCCACCGCCACGTCCTGCAGCGCCGTGGCAATCTCGCCCGCGGTCTGCACCTTGAATACGGCGTTGGTTTGGCCGGCCAGTTCCCACGGCACAAACACGTTGATCTGTCGCGGAGAAACGTACACCATGCGGGCCGGTTCGCTCACCTGCCGGTTGCGCGTGTCGATGCCGACGCTCATCTCTCCCAGCGCCACCGGCAGCGGAACCGTGCTGACGTTCATGGTGCCCGTCGCAATGTTGTTCCCGAAGATGGAAACAAACGATCCGGGAGCGATCGGCCCGCCCGCCTTGAAGGCCGCGCCCTCCACAATGCCGCCCTGGTCCATCACCGGGTCGGCAATCGCGCGGACATTGAACGTGGCTTCCACCCCGCCGGGGTTCGGGTAGCGGCCGATGAAGGTCTGGGTGCCCACCGTGGAACCCATCCGGTAACTGAACTGGGCGATGCCGAAATCGTCCGTCATCCCGCCGGTCTTGCTGCCGGTGATCGCTCCTCCTCCCGTCTTTACCTCCCAACTGATGGGAACGTTCTTAATCGGCAAGCCGCGGCAGTCGGTCACCTTCACCAGAAAATCGGAGGGGCCGTCGCTGTTCGCGATGCCCACCCGCCCATTGCCCTGCAGCGGCAGGATGTTGCAGGGCACGAAGTTCCCGGCGAGGTACAGGTAGGGAATCTTGACGTCGGGGATATTCGCGCTGGAGTCGCCGCTGCCCTTCACCAGAATCACGCCGTCATAAAAGTCCTTCGCGGAAGGCGTGGTCCCTCCCAGACGGAAGGTCACGTCTCTCGATTGCCCGCTGGGCACGTCGATCGCGCCGGGCAGCGTCCAGGTCACCGGCGACGCCTGGTCTGCGTCGTCGTCGTAAGGATCCCTCTCGAACGTAAACCGCAGCGTTTGGTTGAACACGTTTTTGATCCGAATCGTCAGGGCAATCCCGGCGGCGAGGCGGTCGTTATCCACCTCCCCAAAATCGAGCGTTTGCGGCGACATCGTCACGAAGGAGTCAAAGGCCCAGCGGGCCTGCACTTCCCCGCCTCCCATGGCCACGTTATAGGCCTGTTCCAGGGTGCCCGTGTTGATGTTCTTGTCAAACACCGTCGTGCGCGTCTGGCCGTTCACCACCGCCACGTCCCGTGCCGCATTGACAATGGCGGACTTCACTTCTTCGGCATTGTAATTGCGGAATCCGTCGGATTGGTCAAGTACCAGCGCGGCCACGCCAGCCACAATCGGCGCGGAGAAACTGGTGCCATCCACCGCAATATAGCCGGAGGGGTCGTACATATCGCCATTGCGGTCGTAGGTCTGCGTGGCGGTGTAGATGTTCTCCCCCGCGGCCACCACTTCCGGCTTGATCAGCGGGAATCCAATATTGGGCCCGCGGGAAGAGAAACTGGTGATCACCGAATCCGTGATCCCATCCCCGTTCACGTCCTGGAGGGTGGCGCGTTCCACATAGGCGGCGCTAATCGAGGCGTTCGGCGCGTTCGATTGGCTGTCGAGGAAGTTGCGCAGCGCCGTCCCGTCGGAATCCCCGATCAGCATGGCGGGGATCTCCGCGTAGCCGAGTCCGCCCGGCGCGAACACTTCCTGGCTCCCGTCGGTGCGGTAGAACACCACCCCAACCGCTCCCGCGTTGCGGGCGTTGTTGAGCTTCTCGGCGAAGGTGCATTGTCCGGACCCCCGCGCGATGAACGCGATGGCCCCGTTCATGGAACCGCCCGGCAGCGCGCCGCAGGCCAGCCCGTCGTTGCCCGTCTTCCGCACATCCCGAAGCGGTGCAGTCAGCGGTGCGGCGGGAATCACAGGGCCGCCGAGCGCCCCCTTGTAGAGTCCGTTCCCGGCGGTACCGTTCGGACCGCCCGGCACTGAGAACACCCGGTAGAATTCGTGCCGGTTTGAGACCGCTCCCACCGTCAGCACATCCGGGTGCGTGCCGGGAGTCGTGATCGTGGCAAAACCGGGCTGGCGTCCGGCGCTGTCCCCCGCGTTCCCCGCGGAAACCACCACCAGCATGCCGCGCTCCGCGGCGAGTCCCGCGGCGTCGGCCAGTGCGTCACAGGCCACGCCCGCACTGTTCCCGCACGCCGTATCATCCAGCGGCCCCCAGACGGCGGGAGCCCCGATCGAGAGCACCGCAATCTGCATTCCGTCGTTGAACGCATCCTCAAGTGCCAAGATCACTACATCGGCAAAGGTGCCATCGTTGATCTGGGGAGAGCCGAAGATCTTGTAGTTTCCCAGGTACGCGCCCGGTGCCACGCCGGACATTGTGCCATTCGGCGCGTTCACCTGCTGCCCGGCAACGATCATCGCCATCGCCGTTCCATGGCCCACGCGGTCCCGCGCGCTCGTGTCGTCGGGCCGGGTCAGCTTGATCTGATCGTTGCTGCTCGCGTCCCCGCCAGGGATGCCGTCGTCTGCAAGTTCCTTCACGTAGCTGCGGGCCACAATCACCTTGTTGTTGGTGAACTGTGCATCGCCGGGAAAGCGGGTTCGCGGAAAACCGGCCGGCATCGGAAGCGGGCTGTTCGCGAACGCCGGATGCGTCACATCGATGCCCGTGTCGACGATCGCCACCCGCACCCCGTCCCCCGCATTGTCCCGCCCGCCCACCAGCGGCCACACCTCGCCCACGTGAGCGGATTCCTTCGCCTTCTCAATCTGCCGCCGGATGAACGGCATCTCCACCACGCCCGCCACGCCTGGCAGATTCCGCAAGCTGGCCGCTGTGTCCCGGCTGGCGGCGATAAAGATCGCGTTGGAAAGCATGCGGGCTTCGCCCGTGACGGGGATGCCGCGGGCGCGCAGCGCCTCTCTTAGCTGCGCGCGCCGCGCATCGAGCCTCGCACCGTAGGCCGCTGCCTCCGCGCTGCGAATCCCCGACCTGCTCTTGACGGTCCGGGCAATCGGTTGCCCTTCCAGCAGCACCGCCCAGCGGCTGCCGCGCGTGGCCCCTTCCGCGAAGCCGCTGGCCGCAAAGACAAGAATCACAATGGAGAACAGAAGACGTTTCATCATAGGTTGAACCCGAATTTCAGACCAATAGTTTCAAAGTTTCGAGCGTCGGCGGACCCCCGCCAGCGATAAAGGATTGAGTAGACAGGAGTTAGGGAAATCTGGTATACTCCATCAAGGATACCCGTATGCCTCCAAGACTTCCATTCCAGCAGGGTTCGCAGGTCGAGCACGAGCGCTTTGGTCTCGGTTCGGTGGTCACGATTACCGAAGAGCGGATGACGATTCGTTACGACGACCATGGCGAAAAGACTTTTGTGACTTCCATCGCCGTCTCCCAGTTGAGAAAAAGCGATCGCGAACCCCCCGCCGAGAAGAAAGGCAAGCGAAAGGCCGCCGCGGGCACCGCCACCAAGCGAGTCACCAAGAAAAGGGCCGCCTCCCCTAAACAAGAAGCATAGCGAAGGCGCTTCGGTTCGCGGAGTGCAACTGCGCCGGGCCACTATCCCCAGGTGCTTGCGCCCCGCCTTACATCCCCTTCCGCTTCTCCCCCTATCTTCAATCATCTAAAGCGTTTACCCACGCAGGGCAGACGCTCCGCCCCGCTCGGCCGTTTCTTCAAATTATTAACAAATTTGTAAAATCTCGCGCGATCCACGGCGTGTCCGCCGCGAACCCTGGAGGCGCGCTTTCACCCCCTTCCCGGCCTCCGGAACTCAGGCAGCCCGCCCGGCGTGATATTTTACTCGCAGGAGTGTCCTCATGAAACGGAGAGATCTATTGGCCCGCCTGACGGGCGGCGCGGCGCTTGGATTGGCGGCGGTAGGCCCCTTGGCCGCGCAGACGGATAGCCTCAGCCAGCGTCGCACGGGCGGAAAGATGCCATTGGATTTGGAGGATTTTGTCCCCAAGAGCATGCTGCACGTCGCGGAGCACATCGTCGAGCGCTCAA